>JACSRM010000189.1 GCA_014879745.1 Burkholderiaceae bacterium
CCCGAGAGCCACGCCGCGAGCTTCGCGCTGCTTGCCTACGTCAGCAGCTGGATCAAGCGCCATCACCCGGACGCCTTCCTCACCGCGCTGCTGAACAGCCAGCCGATGGGCTTTTATGCGCCGGCGCAACTCGTGCGCGACGCGCGCGCGCACGGCGTCGAGGTGCGGCCGGTCGATGTGCACGCGAGCGGTTGCGAGGCGGCGCTCGAAGGCGCGGGGGAAGGCGTGGGGGAAGGCGAGGACAGAGGCGACGGCCAAGGCGAGGGCCGGGGCGAAGGTGGCGCGTTGCTAGCCGTGCGCCTCGGCTTCAACCAGGTCAGCGGCCTCGGCGCCGACGCCGCGGCGCGCATCGCCAGCGCGCGCGACGCCGGGCCGTTCGCCGACGCCGAGGATCTCGCGCGCCGCGCGTCGCTCGATGCGCGCGAACTGCAAATGCTCGCCCAGGCCGATGCGCTGCACGGCCTCGCCGGCCACCGCCACAACGCCGCGTGGGCCGTCGCCGGCATCGATACCCGGCCGACGCCGCTGCTGCGCGCGACGCGCACCCGCGAGGCGGCGGCGGCGCAGCTCGCCGCGCCGAGCGAGGCCGAGGCGATGCTGGCCGACTACCGCGCGCTCGGCCTGAGCCTCTCGCAGCATCCGCTCGCCTTGCTGCGCGACGAGCTTGCCGCATTTCGCATCCAGCCCGCCGCCGTGCTGCGCGGCTACCCGAACGGGCGGCTGGCGCGCGCGAGCGGCCTCGTCACGCACCGCCAGCGGCCGGAGACGGCGAAGGGTACGGTGTTCGTCACGCTCGAAGACGAAACCGGCGCGGTCAATGTGATCGTCTGGCCGCGCGTCGCCGAGAAGCAGCGCCGCGCACTGCTCGCGAGCACGCTGCTGACGGTCTACGGCACATGGCAGCGCGAAGGCGAAGGCGAGCGCGCGGTGATGCACCTCGTCGCCGCGCGCCTGGTCGATCACTCCGCGCTGCTGCAGGGGCTCGTCGCCCGCAGCCGCAACTTCAGGTGAGCGCCATCGCGCAGGACGCGATGCGGCAGAATGACCCGCATGAACACCCAGATCGTCACCCTCGAACTGCAGCGCTGGATCGACGAGCAGACCGCCGCAGGCAGCCCGGCCGATGCGTTGCTCGAAGCGATGGTCACGAGCGGCTGGCGGCGCGAGCTCGCGCGCGGCGCGCTGGATGCCACGCTGCGGGCGAGGCAGCAGGCGCCATCACAGTTGCCGCGCGAAGCTGCGGCCGCGCCCGGGCGCCTGCCCGAGCCGCTGGTCGCCGACGGCGCACATCGCGTCGCGGCCGGCGATCGCGAGGTGGCGATCGTCGCCGAGATGCGCGCGCCGCGGGTGATCGTCTTCGCCGGCCTGCTCGCCGACCACGAGTGCGACGAACTCGTCGCGCTCGCGCGCCAGCGCCTCGCGCGCTCGGAGACCGTGCATGTCGAGACCGGCGGCACCGAGATCAATGCCGCGCGAACGAGCGACGGCATGTTCTTCACGCGCGCCGAGAATCCGCTCGTCGAGCACATCGAGGCGCGCATCGCGGCACTGCTGAACTGGCCGGTCGATCGCGGCGAGGGGCTGCAGGTGCTGCGCTACGCGCCGGGCGCCGAGTACCGGCCGCACTACGACTATTTCGACCCCACCGATCCGGGCGCGCCGGTGATCCTCGCGCGCGGCGGGCAGCGCGTCGCCTCGCTCGTGATGTACCTGAATACGCCGCTGCGCGGCGGCGCGACGACCTTTCCCGACGCCGGCTTTGCCGTCGCGCCGCAACGCGGCGGCGCGGTCTTCTTCAGCTACGACCGGCCGCACCCCGATACGCGCACGCTGCACGGCGGCGCGCCGGTGCTCGAAGGCGAGAAGTGGGTCGCGACCAAATGGCTGCGCGAAGGCCGATTCGACTGACGATCCGAAGGAAGGCCGATGGCTGCGACCGACAACCTGCCGCTCGACGGCATCCGCGTGCTCGACCTGACGAGGCTGCTGCCGGGGCCGCTGGCGACGCTGCGGCTGCGCGAACTCGGCGCCGAGGTCGTGAAGATCGAAGGTCCGCGCGAACAGGGCCAGGACGACGGCGCGCGCCACATGCTGCAGACGCCGGACGAGCTGGAGCGCGGCGAGCCGGGACTGATGTTTCGCCAGCTCAATGCAGGCAAGCAGTTGCTGCGGCTGGACCTGCGAAGCGACGCCGGGCGCGAAGCGCTGCTCGCGATGGCGCGCGATGCGGATGTCCTCGTCGAAGGCTTTCGCCCCGGCGTGATGGCGCGCCTCGGGCTCGGCTGGGACGCGCTGCACGCGGCGAACCCGAAGCTCGTGATGTGCGCGATCACCGGCTACGGCCAGCACGGCGCCTGGGCCGACCGCGCCGGCCACGATATCAACTACATCGCGATGGCGGGCGTGCTCGAACAGATCGCGACGCCGGACGGCGAGATCGCGCTGCCGAACTTCCAGATCGGCGATCTGCTCGGCGGCGCGCAGGCGGCGGTCTGCGGCGTGCTCGCCGCGCTGCTCGGCGCCCGGCGCGGCGGCGAGGGGCGCTTCGTCGATATCTCGATGACGCACGAAGTGGCGCGCCACAACGTGATCGCCGGCGTGCAGCTCGCCGCCAGCGGCCGCACGGCGCCGCCCGGGCGCGACCTGCTGTCGGGCGGCGCGCCGTGCTACGGCGTCTATCGCACCGCGGACGGCCGCCATCTCGCGGTCGGCGCGCTCGAACCGCAGTTCTGGTCCCGGCTGTGCACGGCGATCGGCCGGCCGCAGTGGATCGCGCAGCATCACGCGCGCGGCCTCGTGCCGGGCAGTGCGGCGGCGCTCGCGCTGCGCGCCGAACTCGCGGCGCTCTTCGCAAGCCAGCCGCTCGCGCATTGGTGGGCGCTGCTCGAGCCCGCCGATTGCTGCGTGACGCCCGTGCTGCGGCTGGACGAAGCGAAGGCGCATCCGATATTTCTGGCACCGCACCGATAGGCGGCGGTCAGGCGTTGCGACCGAAGCCGCGCAGCCGGCCGGCTGATACCCGAACGGCGGCAGGCGCCGCGCACCGGCCGCAGCGGTGCGCGCTGCCGACAGCCGGGGGTGGTCAAAGCGAAGGGCTGGCCGCCAGCCAGGCGCCGCAGGTGCCCAGCGCGAGGCCGGCACCGACGCGCAGCGCGAATTGCCGCCCGCCTGCGACCCAGCCCACGGCGATGCGCGTCAGCGTATTCGCGCTCACGGCAAGCAGGACGCAGAGCAGGAAGTCGGACTTCGCCAGCTGCCCGCGTTCGAGCAGACCGGCGGTCGACAAGATGGCGACGTGCGCATCGCCCAGGCCGGCGATCATCGCCGCCGCGAATACGCCCGCCGTGCCGAAGTGGCGCTGAGCCCAGGCGACGACGAGCGTCACCGCGGAAAGCAGCGCCGCGACCAGCAGCGCCTCGCGCAGCCGCAGCGAGCTGACGCGCTCGTCGGCCAGATTCTTCCTCGTGCCAGCCGCCTCCTGGCCTGCCGTCGCCGGGCCGCGGCGCATCAGTGCGGTCGCCCAGGCGGCGCCGACCAGCGCGCCGGCGGCCGCGGCAGGCAGCACCGCAAGCGCGCCGGCGGGCGACAGCGAGGCACTCATCAGCACCGCGAGCGCCCAGGTCGCCGCCGACGACCAGACCGCGCCACCGGCATTCGCGCGCAGCAGGGTGTCGTCCTGCACGCCGCGCGAACGGCTGCCGAGCGATGCGACGGTCGCCGTGCTCGATACGAAGCCGCCCAGAAACCCGCCCACCGCCGCGCCCGCCCGCGCGCCGAGCCAGCGCAGCGAGACGTGGCCGAGCGCCTGCAGCGCGAGGATCAGGCCGACGAGCGAGACGACGGTGCGCGGCACGAGCCCGGCAACCGCCTCGGTCGGCATCAACGGCAGGACGACGAGAAAGAGCGCCGCGAGCACCAGCGCATCGTGCAGTTCGGCATCCGTCAGCACGCTGCCGGCGAAACGGTGCAGACGTTCGCGCAGCGCGAGCAGCGCCGCGACCGCAACGCCGCACGCGGCGCCGAGCGTGGGCTGCATGACGCACAGCACGCCGACCAGATAGGTGACGAAGAGCGCGAGTTCGCTCGTCACGTCGCGCCCGGACTTGCGCCGGCGCAGGATCGATACCGCGAGCAGGGCGCCGACGGCGAGGCCACCGACGGCGACGAGCAGCGGCTGGCCCATCGTCTGCGCCAGCGCGCCGCCGAGTGCAGCGATCGCGAAGCTGCGGATGCCGGCCTCCTCGGGCGCCTCGAGCTCCTGCTTGCGGCGCTCGCGCTCGAGGCCGATCAGCAGGCCGCAGCCGGCGGCAATGGCGATCCCGGCCCAATCGGTCGGCA
This sequence comes from Burkholderiaceae bacterium, assembly GCA_014879745.1. Classification (GTDB taxonomy): domain Bacteria; phylum Pseudomonadota; class Gammaproteobacteria; order Burkholderiales; family Burkholderiaceae_C; genus CAIKUF01. Next base: position 4,339 of record JACSRM010000189.1, read on the forward strand.
GCGCGGCGATCATCGAAGATCGACCCGCTCCAGATGCCCGGGCACGCGCACCCGCCAGCCGAGTTCGTCCTGCACCCGGCTGCGAAAGGTGTCGGCGGCGCGCGGGTCGCCATGCACGACGAAGGTCTGCGCGGGAGCCGCTTCGAAGCCGCGCAGCCACTGCATCAGCTCGTCGGCGTCGGCATGGCCCGAGAAGCCCTGCAGGTGGCTCACCTCGGCCTTGACGGCGACATATTCGCCGAAGATCTTCACCTCGCGCGCGCCCTCGATCAGCTTCGCGCCGCGCGTGCCGGCCACCTGGAAACCGGGGAAGACGATGTGATGGCGTGGCTGCGGCGCCATCGCCTGGAGGTGGTGCAGCACGCGCCCGCCGGTCGCCATGCCGCTGGCCGAGATGATCACGCTCGGCCAGCGTGAGCGCACGAGCTTCGCCGATTCGGCCGCCGTCGCGACGAGCGTGACGCCGTCGCACAGCGTTGCCGTCTCGCGCGGCTTGACGCGCAGCAGCTTCGCATGCCGCTGGTAGAGCGCGGTCGCCTTCAGCGCCATCGGGCTGTCGAGGAAGATCGGCAGTTCGCGCGGGATCTCGCCGGCATCCTTCAGCCGCTGCAGCGCGAGCAGCAGCGCCTGCGCACGGCCGACCGCGAACGACGGCAGCAGCACCGAGCCGCCGCGCCGGACCGTCGCGCGCACGATCGCGCCGAGCCGCGCCTGGAAATCCTCGTGCGGATGGAGCCGGTCGCCGTACGTCGCTTCGACGAGCAGCAGGTCGGCGCGCGCGACGCGCTGCGGCGGCGGCATCAGGAGGTCGTTGCCGCGGCCGATATCACCCGAGAAGACGAGCGTCGTGCCGCCCGCCTGCAGGCTCACGGCGCAGGCGCCGAGCAGGTGGCCGACCGGTGTCAGCGAGATGCGCACCGCGTCCACCGTCGTGCTGCGGCCGGGGGCGAGCGGCACGAGACGGGCGAGGGCGCGCTTCGCGTCGGCCACGGTGTACAGCGGCAGCGCCGGCGCGTGGCGCGAACTGCCGATGCGGTTCGCGCGCCTGGCGTCCTCCTCCTGCAGGTGCGCGCTGTCCAGCAGCATCACCTCGCACAAGTCGATCGAGGCGGGCGATGCGAAGATGCGGCCCTTGAAACCCTGCTTCACGAGCGCCGGCAGGTAGCCGCAATGATCGAGATGGGCGTGGCTCAGGACGACCGCATCGATGCTCGCCGGCTCGACGGGGAAACGCGCCCAGTTGCGCTCGCGCAGCGTCTTGAAACCCTGGAACAGCCCGCAGTCGAGCAGGATTCGGGTGCCGGCGGCGTCGACCAGATGGCGCGAGCCGGTGACGGTATCGGCGGCGCCGAGAAACGAGATCTGCATCGGAACCTCCGCACGATGGATTCTGCGGCCGATGCTACAGGGCCGCAGAGCGCCGCCGCGTCAGCGTCCGGGCGTCTGCATCTGGGCCGAACTCAGCACGCGCTGCCCCGGCTTGGCGTCGAGCGTCGCATTCAGCATCGCCTGCGCGACGCAGTGCGCCGCTATCGGCCGCACGGAGGCCGGAACCAGGCCCATCACCGGCCGCAGCAGGCGTGCCGCCCACACCTCGCCGCCGCGCGTCGGCTGGCCGAGCGCCTCGCGGTTGCCGATCAGAAGCGAAGGCTGCGCGATGACGATCGTCTCGAAGCCGAGCGCCGCGACCGCGGCCTGCATGTCGCCCTTCACGCGGTTGTAGAAGACGCGCGAATTCGGGTCCGCGCCGAGCGCCGAGACGACCGCCAGCCGCGTTGCACCTGCACTGCGCGCCGCGCGGGCGACGTTCACGACGTAGTCGAAATCGACCTTCCGAAACGCGGCCTGCGAGCCGGCGACCTTGATCGTCGTGCCGAGCGCGATGTAGGCGTCGTCGGTCGCCGGCAAGGTCGCCGGCAGCGCGTCGAAATCGACCTCGTGCGCGACGAGCTTCCTGTCTGCCGGCAGATCGCGAACCGCGCGCCGCAGCAGCACGTGCACCGCGCCATAGCGGTCGCTCGCGAGCAGCAGCGCAAGCAGTTCGCGGCCGATGAGGCCGGTCGCGCCGGCGAGCCAGGCGCTGCGCCGTGCCGGGCTGCGGGCCATCGCGTGTCAGCGCTTGGGTGAACCTGAACGTCCCGCCGGCGGCCGGCCGCCGCGCGAAGCGCCCGATCTTGGCGCCGGCGAGGGCCGTGCGCCGTGCGGCGGCGCCGGGTGCGTGGCGTCGCCGCGCCCGCGTCCGCCGTGCCCGCCGCCGCTGTTGCCGTTGCGGTGGCCGCGGCCGAAGCCGCCGCGGCCGGCGCCTTCGCCGATCACCATCCGGCCGAGCACGATCGGTTGTGCGCGCTCGGTCGGGTCGGGTTCGAAGCCGGGCACGACCTCGCGCGGGATGGCGCGCTTGATGAGGCGCTCGATATCGCGCAAAAAGCCCTCCTCGTCGACGCAGACGAGCGAGACCGCCTCGCCCGGCGAGCCGGCGCGGCCGGTGCGGCCGATGCGGTGCACGTAGTCCTCGGGCACGTTCGGCAGCTCGTAGTTGACGACGTGCGGCAGCTGGTCGATATCGATGCCGCGCGCCGCGATATCGGTCGCGACGAGCACCTCGAGGTCGCCGTGCTTGAATTCCGACAAGGCCTTGGTGCGCGCGCTCTGGCTCTTGTTGCCGTGGATCGCCATCGCGCTGATGCCGTTTTTCTCGAGGTGTTCGGCAAGGCGGTTCGCGCCGTGCTTCATGCGCGTGAAGACGAGCACCTGGTCCCAGCCGTGCTTCTTGATCAGGTGCACGAGCACGTCCTTCTTTGCATCGCGACTCACCGGATGCACCTTCTGCTCGACGAGTTCGGCGGTCTGGTTGCGGCGCGCGACTTCGATCAGGCCGGGGTTGTTCAGCAGCCGGTCGGCGAGCGCCTTGATCTCGTCGCTGAAGGTGGCCGAGAAGAGCAGGCTCTGCTTTTGCTGCGGCAACAGCGCGAGCACCTTCTTCACGTCGGGCAGGAAGCCCATGTCGAGCATGCGGTCGGCCTCGTCCAGCACCAGGATCTCGACCTGCGACAGGTCCACCGTGCGCTGGCCGGCGTGGTCGAGCAAGCGGCCGGGCGTCGCGACGAGGATATCGACGCCGCGCTTCAGGCGGTCGATCTGCGGCTGCATGCCGACGCCGCCGAAGATCACCATCGACGTGAGCCTGGACATGTAGCGGCCGTAGGTGCGCACGCTCTCCTCGACCTGCGCCGCGAGTTCGCGCGTCGGCGTGAGGATCAGCGCGCGGATCGGCGCTCTGCCGCGCGCGTCCTTCGGCGGCGTGCT
>JACSRM010000370.1 GCA_014879745.1 Burkholderiaceae bacterium
AGGATCTCGTCGCGCACCTGCGGGCTGACGTATTTGCCGAAAGTCTCGCGGATGCGCTCGCGTTCGCGCAGTCCTTCGACCATGCGGTTGAAGCCTTCGGCGACGGCGCCGATCTCGTCGTTCGAGACGACCGGGCAGCGCACGTCGAGCGCGCCGTCGCGCACCTGCGCCATGGCGCGCTGGACATCGCGCAGCGGTTCGGCGACGCTCGCCGCGACGAGCGCCGAGAGTCCGGCCGAGGCCGCCATGCCACCCAGCGCCAGCACGACGACGACATAGATCAGATTGCGCACGATGCCGGCCGCGGCGACCGGATCGGCGCCCAGCAACGCGTTGGCGCGCGTCAACGCCGCCACCGCCAGCATCGCCAGCGGCATCAGGCTCAACAGCGCAAAGACGACCATCATGCGCACGCGCACGCGCAGGCGCGGCACGCCGGCCGCGCTGAGGTCGCCGCGGGGGAAGAACCGTGCCAGCTCGGCGCGCCACACGCGCTCGATGCCGAAGAAGATGATCGCGGTCACGAAGCTGCCGGCAACGAAGGTGATCGCGAAAATCTGCCGCAGCGCGCGCCACGGTTCGAAGCCCGCCGTCAGCAGCGGCCACAGCACGCCCCAGGCCAAACCAGCGGCGATCCAGCCGCCGAAGCTCAGCACAGCGGCGAAGACCGGAACGAGCAGAGCACGCCGGCGTGCGCGCTCGTCCTGCGACGCCGCGGCGGCGCTGCCGGCATCGCGCCGTGTCAGCGGTCGCATCCAGCGTCTGGTCATCGCCCGTCCGACGGCCCACAGCAGCCCGAAGCTGAGCACGAAGAAAACGATGTCGCTCGCACCGAGCGCCGCGACGCCCTCGTTGACGGACGGGTCGACGAATCGGAAATAGGCGAATGTCAGCAGCGCGCCGCCCAGATTGCCGGCGACCACGATCCCCGTCAGCGGCAGGTGCGGTGGCAAGCGGGCATTTGCCGTCATGCGCGCGATTGTCGCCGTCGGCGCACTCGCCGGTGGCGCAGCCGGACTCAGTACGGCTTGCCGAGGAACAGGTAGATCGCCTGGTTGCCGCCCGAGGCGTAGCCATAGCCGAGGTAAGCGACACCGAGCGGCGTATCGACCGCGAGAAAGAGCGTTCCGGACTGGAACAGCGACTTGTCGTTCGACTCGATGATCTGCGGCATATCGGCCAGTTCGTAGGAGACGCCGGCGTAGGCGCCCTGGAACAGCGGGATGTCGCGCAGCTTGTACTGGTAGATCGCGCGGCCGTAGACGAAGCGCGGCCCCATCAGCTGCTGCGGCCGGTAGCCCGACATGTTCAGGAAGCCGCCGAGGCGGAACTGTGCATAGGCCGGCAGGTCGTCTTCGTCGGGTGTTCCGCCCGCACGCACCGACAGACGCAGCGTGTGGTGGCCGCTCGAGAAGGCGGCACGCGCCTCGGCGAAGTAGCGCACGTAGCTGTCGGTCGCGCCCAGCGCCGGGAGCGAATCCACCGCTTCGAAGTCGAGGAAGTAGCCCGAGCGCGGCAGGCTCACGTTGTCGAGCCGGTCCAGCCGCAGCCCGACGCGCACGGCGCCGATCGTCGTGCGCTCGGTCGACGGGAAGAGCGTCGGCCCGGCGGTGAGCTTGAACTTGCGCTCGCCGAAGAAAAGGCCGACGCGCGCCTCGCCGTACTCGCGCAGGTTGGCACCGGCGTCGAGCCCGGCGCCGAGCAGCTGATCGTTGTACTCGGCGTATTTGACGTCGCCGACGTAGATATCGAACGGCGTATTGAGGTAGCTCGCGCGCGGCTCGACGAAGAAGTCCTGCGCCGGCGTCAGCGGTTGATACCAGCTCGTTCCGAGATATACCGTATTGCCGAGGATGAAGTCGTTGCGCCACTCGGCGCCGAGCTGGTTCAGCCACGTCGTTCGCACCTTGCCGAACAGGTCGAAGGTCGCGTTCTGGCCGAGCGCGGCCTCGAGCGAGATGCCGAAGCGGGCGTAGGTCGGCCCCCAGGACTTCTCCGTCACCGAGACCTTCAGCGTCTGGCGGCCGCCGACACTGTCGATCTCCGGCTGCACCGACTCGAAGTCGCCCGTCCCGTAGATGCGCCGCATGTCCAGGTCGAGCTTGGCCTCGTCCAGCGGCTCGCCGGGCTTGGTCTCCATATCGTCGAGGAAGACGGCGGGATTGACGCGTTCGTTGCCGACGATCTCGATCGCGTCGATCGTGCCGGAAAGCGGCGCGGCGTGCGACTGCTGGCGGGCCCGAAGCGCGGCGTACTCGCGCGGCGGCAGCGCGAGCGGTGCGAGCCGATCGGCCACCTTGCGCGCCGCCGCCTCGCCGAACGGCACCGCGAGCGCGAGGTGATCGAAGTCGGCCGCCGAGAAACTGCCGAGCTCGGGCAGGATCAGCACGTCCTGCGGTCGCAACTGGCCGAGCGACTCGCGCACATTCTCCTCGGCCAGGATATTGATCATCTGCATCGACACGCCCATCATTCCCTTGATCTGATCGGGCTTGAGCAGCGGCGTGCCGAGGTTGACGGCAATCACGATATCGGCGCCCATCGCGCGCGCGATATCGACCGGCAGGTTGCGCACCAGGCCGCCGTCGACGAGCAGCGTGCCGTCGAGATTGAGCGGGGCGACGATCGCCGGCACGGCCATGCTCGCACGCATCGCGGTCGTCAGCTCGCCGTGGTCGAAGACGAATATCGTGCCGTTGCCGAGATTGGTCGCCACCGCGCGATACGGGATCGGCAGGTCGTCGAACCGGTGCACGCCCCGCACTTTCACGAGGTGGCGCAGTTCGGCCTCGAGCGCGACGCCGCTGATCAGGCCCTTGGGTGTCGCCAGGCCCTGCTTCGAAAGCCCGAACTCGAACGACGCGAGCGGAACGAAGTCGTCCGCCTTCACCGACATCGGCTCGAGCGCGCGCGGCGGCTTGTCGCTGAACAGCCGCTCGAGCGTGAGCTTGTCGAGCTCGCGCATCATCTCGTGCACGCTCATGCCCGAGGCATAGGCCGCGCCGACGATCGCGCCCATGCTGGTGCCGGCGATGCAGTCGATCGGCACCCGCATCTCCTCGAGGACCTGGATCACGCCGACGTGGGCCGCACCGCGCGCTCCGCCGCCCGACAGCACGAGGCAGATGCGCGGCCGGTGCGCGCCAGCCGCCAGCGGCGTCGCCGAAGGCGGCGCCGCGGCGGGTGCGCCGAACTCGCGCGGCTCGGCCTGCGCGAACAGCGAAAAAAACAGCAGCAACGCGGACGCGAACCGTGAGAGGCGCAACAGCATGGCCGGATGATGCCGGAACTCGCACCGGATCGGAAAACACCCGCAAAGTCATGGCCCGGCAGCGCCGATACAGGCGCCCTGCGGGGCGGCGATGGCGCGGCGCGCCCCTACAATCTCCGCATGGCCATTGCCCCCGTTCCCGAGCTCGTCGCCGACCTCGCCGCCGGCCGCATGGTGATCCTCGTCGACGAGGAGGACCGCGAGAACGAGGGCGACCTCATCCTCGCCGCCGAGCACGTGACGCCGGAGGCGATAAACTTCATGGCGCGCTGGGGCCGCGGGCTGATCTGCCTGACGCTGACCCGCGAGCGCTGCGAACGCCTGCGCCTGCCGCCGATGACGACGCGCAACGGCGCGCCGCACGGCACCGCATTCACGGTCTCGATCGAGGCGGCCAGCGGCGTCACGACCGGCATCTCGGCCGCCGACCGCGCCCGCACCGTGCGCGCCGCGGTGGCGCGCGATGCGCAGGCGAGCGATCTCGTCCAGCCCGGCCACATCTTTCCGCTCCAGGCGGCCGACGGCGGCGTGCTGATGCGCGCCGGGCACACCGAGGCCGGCTGCGACCTGGCGGCGATGGCGGGGCTGATGCCGGCGGCCGTGATCTGCGAAGTGATGAACGACGACGGCACGATGGCGCGGCTGCCCGATCTCGAGCGCTTCGCCGCCGAGCACGGCCTGCGAATCGGCACCATCGCCGCGCTCATCGAGCATCGCAGCCACACCGAATCGCTGATCGAGCGCGTCGCGCGCCGCAGCCTCGCCACCGCGCACGGCAGCTTCGACTGCCACGTCTTTCGCGATCGCAGCGGCGGCGTGCACCTCGCGCTCGCGCACGGCACGTGGGGGCCGGGCGACGACGTGCTGGTGCGCGTGCACGAGCCGCTGTCGGTGATGGACCTGCTCGATACCGCCTGCCGTGCGCACTCGTGGCCGCTGGCGCGGGCGATGGAGACCGTCCACGGCGCGGGGCAGGGCGCGATCGTGCTGCTCAACTGCGGCGAAAGCGCGGCGTCGCTGCTCGGCCGCATGCTGCCCGAAACCGAGCGCCCTGCGGTGCCGCGCAACCAGCTCGACCTGCGCACCTACGGCATCGGCGCGCAGATCCTGCGCGAGCTCGGTATCCGCCGCATGAAGCTGCTCGGCAGCCCGCGGCGCATGCCGAGCATGACGGGCTACGGCCTCGAAGTCGCGGGCTTTGTCGGCCCCACGGACTGAGGCAGCGGTCATGCAGGACGCCGACCGCGGGCAGGCGGGCGATCTCGACGGCAGCGAGCTGCGCATCGCGATCGTCCAGGCGCGCTTCAACCGGCCGCTGACCGACGCGCTGCGCGACGCCTGCGTCGCCGAACTGCGCGCGCTCGGCGTCGCCGAAGGCGACATCGTGCAGGTCAGCGTCCCGGGGGCGCTCGAGGTGCCGATCGCGCTCGATGCGCTCGCCAGCAGCGAACGCTACGACGCGCTGGTCGCGATCGGCTGTGTCGTGCGCGGCGAGACCTATCACTTCGAACTCGTCGCCAACGAAAGCGGCGCCGGCGTGACGCGCGTCGCGCTCGATCACCAGATCCCGGTGGCCAACGCGATCCTGACCGTCGAGAACGAAGCCCAGGCCTGGGCGCGCACCGGGGAGAAGGGGCGCGACGCCGCGCGCGTCGCGGTCGAGATGGCGCTGCTGCTGGACGATCTGTCGTGACCGCCGCGACGAGGCCGCCGGCGGCGCGGCGCGCGGCGCCGAAATCGGCGCGCCGCCGGGCGCGCGAGATCGCGCTGCAGGGGCTCTACGAATGGCTCGTCGCCGGCTCGGAGCCGGCCGTGATCGAGGCCCACCTGCGCGAGATCGACGGTTTCGACAAATGCGACAAGCCGCACTTCGAACTGCTGCTGCACGGCTGCATCGCCGAGGCGGCCGAGCTCGACGCCGCGCTCGCCCGCCACGTCGACCGCAAGACGACCCTGCTGTCGCCGATCGAGCACGGCGCGCTGATGATCGGCGCCTACGAGATGAAGCACTGCATCGATATCCCGTACCGGGTCGCGATCAACGAGGCGGTCGAGCTCGCGAAGAGCTTCGGCGGCACCGACGGCCACAAATATGTCAACGGCGTGCTCGACCGCACCGCGTCCGACCTGCGGCCGCTCGAAGTGCAGGCCAGGCGCAAGCTTTGAGGCACGCCGCATGAAGCTCGCCGCGCGGCTCGACCGCATCGATCCGTTCTACGTCATGGAGTGCGCGAAAGCGGCGGTCGAACTCGCGCACAGCCCGGCGTGCGCCGATTCGCCGATGATCTTCCTCAATATCGGCGAGCCCGACTTCACCGCGCCGCCGCCCGTGCTCGACGCCGCGCGGCGCTGCATGCAAGGCGGCCGCACCCACTATACGCAGGCGACCGGCGAGCCGGGCCTGCGCGAGCGCATCGGCCGCTGGTACGCCGAGCGCTTCGGGCTCGACGTGCCGGCCGGGCGCATCGTCGTCACCGCCGGCGCGTCGGCCGCGCTGCAGCTCGCCTGCCTCGCACTCGTCGAGCGCGGCGACGAGGTGCTGATGCCCGATCCGAGCTATCCGTGCAACCGGCACTTCGTCGCCGCCGCCGACGGCGTGCCGGTGCTGCTGCCGGCCAGCGCGGCGCAGCGCTTCCAGCTCGACGCGGCGGGCGTCGAGGCGGCGTGGACAGCACGCACCGCGGGCGTGCTGCTGGCGTCGCCGTCGAACCCGACCGGGACCTCGATCGCGCCCGACGAGATGGGCCGCATCGTGCAGGCGGTGCGCGCGCGCGGCGGCTTCACGATCGTCGACGAGATCTACCTCGCGCTGAGCTTCGACGATGCCTTCGGCGCGAGCGCGCTCGCCCACGCCGTGCAAGGCGATGTCATCTCGATCAACAGCTTCTCGAAATATTTCTGCATGACCGGCTGGCGGCTCGGCTGGATGGTCGTGCCCGAGGCGCTCGTCGCGCCGATCGAGCGGCTGGCGCAGAACCTCTATATCTGCCCGTCGTCGATCGCGCAGCACGCCGCGCTCGCCTGCTTCGAGCCCGAATCGATCGCCGAATACGAACGCCGGCGCGCCGAGTTCCGCGCCCGGCGCGACTTTCTGGTGCCGGCGCTGGACGCCCTCGGTCTTGCGGTGCCGGTCATGCCCGACGGTGCCTTCTACGCCTGGGCCGACGTCTCCACGCATGCCGCGAGCAGCTGGGACTTCGCCTTCGACATGATGCGCCGCGCGCATGTCGCGATCACCCCGGGGCGCGACTTCGGGCGCGGCGCGAGCGAGCGTTTCGTGCGCCTGTCGTACGCGAGTTCGATGCCGCAGTTGCAGGAGGCGGTGCAGCGCCTCGCCGCGGTGCTGTGAGGTGCATGCGCGGGTCGTGAAGCCGTCCATCCCCGCGCCGCCGCCGGAAGAGCTGACGCCCGGCCCGCAGGCGAGCCTGCCAGGCATCGCCGGCTGGAGCGACGGCGACGCCGACCTCGCCCGCGGCCCGCGCGCCGTCTTCTCGACCAACCCGCCGGGTGTCGCCGCGACCGACCTGCCGAGCATCGGCCACATCGCGCGCTACGACCTCAAATACCGCATCGGCGAGGGCGGCCTTGCCACGGTCTATGCCGCGCACGATCCGGTGCTGTCGCGGCTGATCGCGATCAAGACCGTGCACGTCGCGGTGCCGCCCGCCGAGCGCGAAAACTTCGACGCGCTCTTCATGCACGAGGCGCGCGCCGCCGCTGCGCTGTCGCACCCCAATATCGTCACCGTGTTCGACGCCGGGCTCGCCGACAGCGGCGCCTACATCGCGATGGAGTTGCTCAAGGGCGTCGATCTGCGCCGGCTGCGCGACGAGGGCTGGCGGCCGACACCGGCGCAGGCCGCGCAGCTTGCCGCCCAGGTGGCCGACGCGCTCGCCTATGCGCACGCGCACGGCGTCGTGCACCGCGATATCAAGCCGGCCAATATCTTCATGGTCGGGCGCACCCAGCCGCGCGTGCTCGACTTCGGCATCGCGCGCCTCACGCAGCAATTCGACACCGGCGCCACCACCGAGGTCTGCGGCGGCTCCCCTTACTACATGGCGCCCGAGCAGATCCTGCAGCAGTCGACCGACGCACGCTGCGACGTCTTCTCGCTCGGCGTCGTGCTCTACGAACTGCTCACCGGCGTGCGTCCGTTCGAAGGCAGCGATCTCGCCCGGATCCAGCGCGCCGTGCTGGAACACGTCCCGCCGCCGGCCGATACGATCGCGCCGGGCGTTCCGGCCTCGCTCGCGCGCATCGCCGCGCGGTCGATGACGAAGTATCCGGATGGCCGCTACCCCTCGGCGGCAGCGCTGGCGCGCGCCTTGCGCCAGTTTCAGGACGAACGCGCGGAC
>JACSRM010000452.1 GCA_014879745.1 Burkholderiaceae bacterium
GCGTTGTGCGACTTGGTCTGCACGCCGTAGCCGGGCGGGCGGTGCGCGCCGAGCAGCTTGTCGATCAGGATGCGGGTGCCGCTGCCGGCGTTGCGGTTGACCATCGCGCAGTCGGGGTCGGCGAGCGCGGCGGCGATCGCCGCCTCGGCCGTCTTGCCGGCAAAGCGCGCGTCGTCCGCGCGATGGACGATGCCCTGCAGGCGGCGGTAGCCGGGGATCAGCGTGAGCGTGTCGGTCAACAGCGGCCGGTTGTATTCGCCGCTTGCCGCATCCATCAGGTGCACGCTCGCGATATCGCATTCGCCGCGCTGCGCCGCTTTCAGGCCGCCCATGCTGCCGACATAGATGACCTTCGGCCGCAGACCCTGGCGGATCAGGCGCCCGACGAGGGCGTCGAGCCCGACGCAGTGGCTGCCGATGATGACGAGGTCGGCCGGCTCGAGGCGCTGCGCGAGCAGTTGCACCTGCACCTCGGCGCCTGCATCGACGATCTCGGTGTGCTGATCGATTGCGATGAAGCCGTCGGCGCCGCTGAAGGTCGTCACCGACCCCGATCCCTTGCCCATCGGGTATGCGCTCGGCAGGCCGTCGCCTTCGATCAGGCTCACGAGCAGGTACTCGGTGCGCCCGCGCTCGGAATTGACGCGCATCGGCAGCCTTGCCGCGACCGTCTGCGCGCGCTCGGGCGGCAACCCGGCAAAGGCGCGGATCACCGGCGCGACGAACTCGTGGAAGGTGAAGATCGCCGAGGTCGGGAACCCCGGCAGGATGACGACCGGCTTGCCGTTGCTGACGGCGAGGCAGATCGGCTTGCCGGGTTTCAGCGCGACGCCGTGGGCGACGATGCCGGGGTCGCCCAAGCGGCTTGCGACGCGGTACGACAGGTCGCCCGCGCCCTTGGACGTGCCGCCCGACAGCAGCACGGCGTCGTAGCGCAGCGCGGCGTCGAGCGCTTCGGCGAGGCGCGCTTCGTCGTCCGGGATCACGCCGAGCAGCACCGACTCGCCGCCGAGTTCGGCGACGGCGGCGCCGATGATCGCCGCGTTCGAGTCGTAGATCGAACCGAGCGGCAGCGCCGCGCCGGGGGCGACGATCTCGTCGCCGGTCGACAGGATCGCAACGCGCGGGCGGCGGCAGACGCTCACCTCGGCGATGCCGATCGCCGCCAGCACACCGATCTCGCGCGACGTGACGAGCTGCCCGGCGCGCAGCACCGTCTCGCCGCGTGCGATGTCGGTGCCGGCGTAGCTGACGTTGTCGCCCGGTGCGACGGCGCGGCTGATCTCGACCGCCGTCTCGCCGCCCGTGTCGCCGTCATTGGTCTCGACGATCTCGGTGTGCTCGACCATGACGACCGCGTCGGCGCCGCGCGGCAGCATCGCGCCGGTCGCGATCACGCTTGCCTCGCCGGTGCGCACGGCGACTTTGGGCACGACGCCCGGCGTCAGCACCTCGCCGTTGCGCGCGACGCGGCGCGGCGCGTCCTCGGTCGCGCCGAAGGTGTCGGCTGCGAGCAGCGCGAAGCCGTCGACGTTCGAGCGGTCGAAGCCCGGGACGTCAACGCCGGCGATCACGTCCGCGCCGAGCACGCGGTCGAGCGCGGCGGCGAGCGCGACCGTCTCGAAGCCGATCGGTTCGAGCTTCAGGTGGCGGCGAAAGCGCGCCGTCGCCTCGTCGCGCGTGATGACGGTCAGGAACTGCGTCTGCCGGCCGTCCGCGGCCGGTGGCGCGCTGCTCGATCGATCGGAAGTCGTCATGCGCTAGGCGGGGTCGTAGAGGTGGACATCGACGCTGCTGCCCGGCGCGCAGCCCTCGCATTCGGCCGGCACGACGACGAAGCCGTCGGCGCGGATCGTCGACGACAGGACCGACGCGCCGCTCAAGGCGAGCGGCTCGACCTCGCCGTGGCGCAGCCGCACGCGGACGTAATCGACGCGGCCGATCGCCGAGACGATCTTGCGCCCGACGATTGCTGAAAGGACGGGGTACGGCCAGGGCGCCGGCCGGCCGCCGAGCAGGCGCAGCGCGCGGCCGGCGAAGAAGTCGTAGGCGCACAGGCACGACACCGGGTTGCCCGGCAGCAGGAAGACGAGCGTCGATCCGACGCGGCCGAAGCCGGCCGGGCTCGACGGCCGCATCGCAACGCCGTGCACCGCGAGTTCGCCGGCCTCGGCGAGCAGGCGCGGCGCATGGTCCTCGGCGCCGACGCTCGACCCGCCCGAGATCAGCACGACGTCGGCGCCCGGCGCGGTGATCGCTTCTCGGACCAATGCTGCGTCGTCGCCGGTGCGCAGGTGCGATTCGAGCACGCCGCCGTCGCGCGCGACGAGCGCGACGAGCATCGCCGAGTTGGCGTCGTAGATCTGGAACGCGCCCTTCGCTCCGCCGGGGGCGACGATTTCGCCGCCGGTCGCGACGATGCGCACCCGCGGCTCGCGGATCACCTCGACTTCGGCGATGCCGAGCGACGCGATGACACCGAGGTCCTGCGGCCGCAGGCGCCGGCCCGCGTCGAGCACCGCCGCGCCGCGCGCCAGGTCCTCGCCCTGGCGGCCGACGTGCTTGCCGGGGCCGAACGCCATCGACGTCTCCATGCCGTGCACCGTCTCGCGCGCGTACTCGGCCGGCACGACGGCGTCGGCGCCGCCCGGCAGCGGCGCGCCGGTCATGATGCGCACCGCCTCGCCGGGCTGCACGACGCCGTCGAACGGCCGCGCCGGCAGCGCCTGGCCGACGACGCGAAACGCGAGCGGGTTGTAGTCGCTCGCGCCGGTCGTCTCGTCGCCGCGCACGGCGTAGCCGTCCATCGCGGCGCGGTCGAAGGCCGGCACGTCGATCGCGGCGCCGATGCCGGCGGCGAGCACGCGCCCGGCGGCGGCGTCGATCGCGACCGTCTCGGGCGGCAGGCGCGCCGCGTGAGCGTCGATCCACTGCCATGCGGCGGCGACCTCGGCGCGCCGGGCGAAGCCGCGCATGCGCACGTCGCGTGCGTTGGCCATCGCCTGTGCGTTCTCGGCTGTCATCGCTCTTGTCCTTCGAGGTCGAATCGACTCTATCACCGACGCCGGCGGCGAATGTGCCGGCGGGCGCTTTCGCGGCGCGCCGAGACCTTGTGCTGCGAAGGCCTTACGCGGGAGGCGCAATTTGACGCTGGCGGTGCGCCTATGCTCAACTCCGACGGCATTGCAAGGATCGGAAATGGCAGAGCGTTCATTCGTCGAAGAGGTCAAGAAGCTGCGGCTCGGCGAGGGCGAGGTCTTCAGCGGCGAGGGCATCCTCGCCGTCACGAAGGCGCTGCTCGAATCGGGCGTCTCCTACGTCGCCGGCTACCAGGGGGCGCCGATCTCGCACCTGATGGATGTTCTGGCCGACGCCCAGGACATCCTCGCCGACCACGGCATCCGTTTCGAGAACAGCGCGAACGAGGCGACCGCGGCGGCGACGCTCGCGGCGTCGGTCAACTACCCGCTGCGCGGCGCGGTGACGTTCAAGTCGACGGTCGGCACCAACGTCGCGTCCGACGCGCTCGCCAACCTCGCGTCGGGCGGCGTCACCGGCGGCGCGCTCGTCATCGTCGGCGAGGACTACGGCGACGGCTCGTCGATCATGCAGGAGCGCAGCCACGCGTTCGCGATGAAGTCGCAGATCTGGATGCTCGACCCGCGGCCCAACCTGCCGTCGATCGTGAAGGCGGTGAAGACCGGCTTCGAGCTCTCGGAGGCGAGCCGCACGCCGGTGATGCTGCAGTTGCGCATCCGCACCTGCCACGTCCACGGCCAGTTCGCGGCGAGCGCGAACCGGCGCGCCGCCTTCACGCTGAAGGAGGCGCAGGAGTCGCCGCGGCGCGATGTCGACCGCATCGTGCTGCCGCCGGCGAGCTTCGCCCACGAGCAGGAGAAGGTTCGCGAGCGCTGGCCGGCGGCGGTCGAGTTCATCGAGCGCCACCGCCTCAACGAGTTCTTCAACGACGGCGCGGCCGACGTCGGCGTCATCGTCCAGGGCGGCCTGTACAACAGCCTGATCCGCGCGCTGCAGCGCCTCGGCCTGTCGGACGTGTTCGGCAACGCGAAGCTGCCGATCTACGTGCTCAACGTCGCCTACCCGCTGATCGGCAGCGAGCTGACGCGGTTTTGCGCGGGCAAACGCGCCGTCCTCGTCGTCGAGGAGGGCCAGCCCAACTTCATCGAGCAGAACATCACGACGCTCTTGCGCCAGGCCGACGTGCAGACCCGCGTCGTCGGCAAGGGGCCGCTGCCGATGGCGGGCGAATACGTCACGAGCGTGCTGATCGACGGCGTGCGGCGCTTTCTCGCGCAGCACGCAAACGGTCTCGTGGCTGCGGCGCAGGCCGACGGCGACGTGGCCGAACTGCTGCCCAAGCCGGCGGCGGTCGCCGCGCTCGACGGCCTCGTCCAGGGCCGGCCGCCGGGCTTTTGCACCGGCTGCCCCGAGCGGCCGATCTTCACCGCGATGAAGCTGCTCGAGCGCGAGATCGGCGAGCACCACGTCAGCGCCGACATCGGCTGCCACCTGTTCTCGATCCTGCCGCCGTTCAACTTCGGCAACACGACGATGGGCTACGGCCTCGGCGGCGCGGGCGCGTCGGCGCTGAACGCGCCGGCCGACAAGCGCGTCATCAGCGTGATGGGCGACGGCGGCTTCTGGCACAACGGGCTGACGAGCGGCGTCGCCAACGCCGTCTTCAACAAGAGCGACAACCTGACGGTCGTCATCGACAACGACTACACCGCCGCGACCGGCGGCCAAGACATCCTGTCGTCGGGGCGCAAGGTCCGCGCGCGCAGCACCTTCCACCCGATCGAGCGCGCGGTGCGCGGCGTCGGCGTGACGTGGGCCAAGACGCTGACCCGCACCTACGACCTCGAGGCGATGAAGGCCGCGCTGCGCGAGGCGCTGACGACGACCGAGAAGGGGCCGAAGGTGATCGTCGCGCAGTCCGAGTGCATGCTCAACAAGCAGCGCCGCGTGAAGCCGCAGTTTCGCAAGGCAGTGCAGGACGGCAAGCGCGTCGTTCGCGAGCGCTTCGGCGTCGACCCCGACACCTGCACCGGCGACCACGCCTGCATCCGGCTGTCGGGCTGCCCGTCGCTCGTCGTCAAGCCCAACCCCGACCCGCTGCGGCTCGACCCGGTGACGGCAGTGCAGGACAGCTGCGTCGGCTGCGGCCTGTGCGGCGAGGCGGCGCACGCCGCCGTGCTGTGCCCGTCGTTCTACCGCGTCGAGATCGTCAACAACCCGAACCGCTGGGACCGGCTGCGCGAACGCGTGCGCAATGCCGTCATCGGCGCGCTGCAGCGGCGCGGCGCGAAGCGGCTCGAGGCCTTCGCGTTCTGAGCGCCGTGGCGCACCCCAAGCTTCGGAGCCGACGCGCATGACCGAGCCGATCAAGATCGCGATCTTCGCGATGGGCGGCGAAGGCGGCGGCGTGCTCGCCGACTGGATCGTCGACCTCGGCGAGCACGAGGGCTGGGTCGCGCAGACGACGTCGGTGCCCGGTGTCGCGCAGCGCACCGGCGCGACGATCTACTACGTCGAGCTGTTCCCGAAGGCACAGGCCGCGGGGCAGGCGCCGGTGCTCGCGCTGATGCCGACGCCGGGCGACGTCGACGTCGTCCTCGCCTCCGAGCTGATGGAGGCCGCGCGCGCCGTGCAGCGCGGCCTCGTCACGCCCGAGCGCACGACGCTGATCGCATCGACCAGCCGCGTCTACTCGATCAAGGAGAAGTCCCACCTCGGCGACGGCCTCGTCGATCCCAAGCCGCTGCTCGACGCCGCGCTCGCGGCGGCGAAGCACTTCGCGCGCTTCGACATGGTGGAGCTGGCCGAGGCGCACGGCAGCCTGATCAGCGCCGTCCTCCTCGGCGCGCTCGCCGGCACCGGCGCGCTGCCGTTCTCGCGCGAGCAGTTCGAGCAGAGCATCGCGCGCGGCGGCGTCGGCGTGAAGGCGAGCCTCGCCGCGTTCGGCGCCGGCTTCGACGCGAGCCGCGCGCCGCCACCGCCCGAAGCGAAGGCGGCGGATGCGATGGCTGCCGCGCCGGCCCCGCTCGCGAAGCACCCCGGCGTCGCCGCGCTGCTGCAGCGCGTGGCCAGCGAATTCCCGCCCGCGGCGCACTTCATCCTGCGCGAAGGCGTGCGCCGCGTGATCGACTACCAGGACCTCGACTACGGCACGCTCTACCTCGACCGCATCCGCCGCTTCGTGCACTACGACGCCGGACGCGAAGCCCCGCGGCTGACGAAGGAGGTCGCGCGGTATCTGGCGCTGTGGATGTCGTGGGAGGACACGATCCGCGTTGCCGACCTCAAGACGCGCGGCAGCCGCTTCGAGCGCGTGCGCAAGGAAGTGCGCAGCACCGACGCCCAGGTGCTTGCGATCAACGAGTACATGCATCCGCGCATCGAGGAGATCTGCGACACGCTGCCGGCCGCGATCGGCGGCTGGCTGCTAGCCTCGGGCTGGCCGCGCCGCTTCGTCGAGCGCTTCACTTGCAAGGGCCGGGTGATCCGCACGTCGAGCCTGCCGGGCTTCCTGATGCTGTACTTCCTTGCGAGCCTGCGGCCGATCCGGCGCAAGACGCTGCGCTATCGCGGGGAGAACGCGGCGATCGAGGCCTGGCTGGCGCGCGTCGACACCACCGCCGCGCGCGGCGAGTACGCGCTCGCCGCAGAGATCGCCGAGTGCCCGCGCCTCATCAAGGGCTACGGCGACACCCACGAGCGCGGCATGCGCAACTTCACGACGCTGATGCAGGCGCTCGACCGGCTTCCGGCGCCGACCGCCGCCGAGCGACTGCGCACGCTGCGCGAGGCCGCGCTCGCCGACGAGCACGGCAACAAGCTGCGCGAGGCGATCGCCGTCCAGGTCCCCGGCTGATCCAACGATGGAGCAAAGGAGCAAACGATGAGCCTGCTCGAACAACTCGCCGCCGCGGTGCGCGACAAGGCCATCCGCACGATCGATCTCACGCACACGCTGAGCGAGGACTTTCCGCCGCTGCAACTGCCGCCGCAGTTCGGCCAGGTCGCGCGCTTCAGGATGGAGCGCATCTCGCACTACGACGAGGCCGGCCCGGCCTGGTACTGGAACAACTTCAGCTGCGGCGAGCACTCGGGGACGCACTTCGACGCGCCGGCGCACTGGGTCACCGGCAAGGACCTGGCGCAAAACACGGTCGATACGATAGACCCGGCGCGCTTCATGGCACCGGCGGTCGTCGTCGACGCCAGCCGCGAGGTGGCGCAGGACGCCGACTGGCTGCTCACGGTCGACTTCCTGCAGCAGTGGGAGGCGGTGCACGGCCGCATCCCGGCCGGCCACTGGGTGCTGTTTCGTACCGACTGGTCCAGGCGCCTGTCGGACCCGGCGGCCTTCGTCAACGCCCGCGACGACGGCGCGCACACGCCGGGGCCGACACAGGAGACCGTCGAGTGGCTGATCCGGGAGCGCAAGGTCCACGGCTTCGGCGTCGAGACGATCAATACCGACGCCGGCCAGTCCTACGCCTGGCCGCTGCCCTATCCCTGCCACACGCTGATGCACGGCGCCGGGCGCTACGGACTGCAGTGCCTGCGCAACCTCGATCAG
>JACSRM010000410.1 GCA_014879745.1 Burkholderiaceae bacterium
AAAGGGGGCCGCGGCCCCCTTCGTACTTGGTTCGATCGACTTCGGCGCGGTGCCGAACGCCTCTCGTCAGGCCGCGCGGCGGCGCGCGACGGCGCCGACGAGCGCCAGACCAGCGAGCATCAGCGCGTAGGTCTGCGGCTCGGGGATCGGGCCCGCGAAGACCTGGACCTCGGCCATGTGCAGGTAGTCCTGCCGGTCGAGCTGGACGAAGACGGTATGGCCGACCGCCGCGATGCCGGCGAAACTGGTGCTCGGCAGCGGGCCGTCGGCTTCGGCGTAGCTGCCGCTCCAGACGAGCGCATCGTCATCGAAGATCGAGACCGTGAACTCGCGCAGGCGGGCGGTGCAGCAATCGGTACGGTTCCAGATCGTGATGGAGTCGATCAGGTAGTCCTGGTCGAGCGCGACCTGCCACCAGGCGAAGCCGTTGCCGGCCGGGAGCGCGGCGTCGGAGTTCGTATGCTGAATGCTCTTGTGGTAGTAGTCGCCGTCGGTGTTGCCGTCGATCGCGTTCGATGCTCGCGTGTAGTCGTTTTCGGAGCCCCAGTAGCTCGACTGGCTGGCGGTTCCGAGCAGCGCGACGTTGCTCGCGGCGTGGGCGGAGAAGGCGGCGCACAAGGTGAGCGCGGCGCAAAGAGGTGCGAGTCTCATCGGTGTGTCTCCCATTTCCCGCTGGTTGGGGGTGCGCGAATGAAATCACGACCCGACTCGCGCCGCACCCCCAATTCGAGGGGGTCACCGGATTCGCCCGACACTGACCTGTCGATCGAGGCGCGCTTCTACGGGCAATCGCCAATCGTCGCGGTGAGGCGCCTCCGATAGACTCGCCGGCCAGCGGGTTGACGACCGGAGCACCAGCGGCTTGCGAGCGGGCCGTGGACCGGATGTGAACGCCGTCCGAGGGAGCCGCCCTCATCGCACCCCGCCGCTTGCCGGCACTCTGGAGGATCATCCATGGAACGTCGCTCGTTTATCGCGCATACCGGCATCGCCGGCATTCTGGCCGCCGGAACCGCACCCGTCTTCGCGCAGGCGGGCGAGGTCAAGTGGCGCCTGGCGTCGAGCTTTCCGAAGTCGCTCGATACGATCTTCGGCGGCGCCGTGACGATCTCCGAGCGCGTCGCGTCGGCGACCAACAACAAGTTCCAGATCCAGACCTTCGCCGGCGGCGAGATCGTGCCGCCGTTCGGCGTCGTCGACGCGGTGCAGAACGCGACCATCGAATGTACCCACACCGCACCGTACTACTTCTTCGGCAAGGATCCGACCTTCGCCTTCGGCTGCGCGATCCCGTTCGGCATGAACGACCGCCAGCAAAACGCGTGGATGTATCACGGCGGCGGGCGCCAGCTCTACAACGATTTCCTGAAGGACTACAACATCATCAGCTTCGCCGCCGGCAACACCGGCTGCCAGATGGGCGGCTGGTTCCGCAAGGAGATCAAGACCGTCGACGATCTGAAGGGCCTCAAGTTCCGCGTCGGGGGCACCGGCGGCCTGCCGCTGCAAAAGCTGGGCGTCGTGCCGCAGCAGATCCCGGGCGGCGATATCTATCCCGCGCTCGAGAAAGGCACGATCGACGCCGCCGAGTGGGTCGGCCCCTATGACGACGAAAAGCTCGGCTTCTACAAGGTCGCGAAGTTCTACTACTACCCGGGCTGGTGGGAGGGCGGGCCGGAACTCGACCTGTTCGTCAATATCAAGGCCTACAACGACCTGCCCAAGGAATACCAGTCGATCCTGCAGGCGGCCTGCCACGAAGCCAACGTCGACATGATGGCGAAGTACGACGCGCTCAACCCGGCCGCGCTCAAGCGGCTCATCGCCGGCGGCGTCAAGCTGCAGCCCTTCTCCAACGACATCATGGCCGCCTGCTACAAGGCGACGCAGGAAGTCTACGAAGGCATCGCCGAGAAGAACGCGAAGTTCAAGAAGATCTACGAACCGTGGAAGGCGTTCAAGGGCGACCAGATCGAGTGGTTCTCGGTCGCCGAGAACCACTTCGACAACTTCCAGATCGCCGCCCAGCGCCTCGAGCGCCGCAAGAAGTAGGACTGTAGTTTTCGCGACTGGCGGCCCCGGCGGGGCCGTCGCACGTGGCGCGCCTCCCGGGCGCGCTTATTTTTTGGCGTCGTCGCCCGGCTTGTCCGCGTCGGGCTGGCCGCCCATCGCCCTCTCGAGCGCCTTGGTCGCATCGTCGTCCGCCGGCTTGCCTTCGGGCTCGGGTTCGCCCTGGAACGCGCGCTCCAGCGCCTTGGCCGCGTCGTCCTGCGCCGCAGCGCCGCCGCCGCTGCCGGTCGCCGCCGGCGCCTCGATGTGGATGTTGCTGATATCGACCTTCGGCTTGCTCGCGAGCCCGCCCGAAACGAGATTCGGGAACGCGATGATGAGCCCGACCATGATGACCTGGATCAGCACGAACGGAACCGCACCCCAGTAGATCTGCGCGGTCGTGATGGGCGCGATCCTGAGCCGGGTGATGCGGTCGACGTACTCCTTGGCCGGCGCGACGCTGCGCAGGTAAAACAGTGCGAAGCCGAACGGCGGATGCATGAACGAGGTCTGCATATTCACCGCGAGCAGCACGCCGAACCATACGAGGTCGATGCCGAGCTTCTCCGCGACCGGCCCGATGAGCGGGATGATGATGAACGCCAGTTCGAAGAAGTCGAGGAAGAACGCGAGGATGAAGATCAGGATATTGACGACGATGAGAAAACCCAGCTGGCCGCCCGGAAGCGAGGTCAGCAGGTGCTCGACCCAGACGTGACCGTTGACCCCGTAGAAGGTGAGGCTGAACACGCGCGCGCCGATCAGGATGAAGACGACGAAGGTCGACAGCTTGGCGGTCGTATTCATCGCCTGCTTGAGCAGCGGCATCGACAGCCGGCGCCGCCCGAGGGCCATGACGAGCGCGCCGGTCGCGCCCATCGCGCCGCCTTCGGTCGGTGTGGCCACGCCCAGGAAGATCGTGCCGAGCACGAGAAAGATCAGCGCCAGCGGCGGGATGAGGACGAAGGTCACGCGCTCGGCCATGCGCGACAGCAAGCCGAGCCGCAGAACCTTGTTGAGCACGGCGAAGACGAAGGCGACGCCGACGCCGACCGACATCGTGATCACGATGCGCTCGTCGGTCGCGACCTCGGGGTGCATGCGCTCGTAGAAGATCTGCCACCACGCCGTCGCGGCGGCGGCGGCGACGACGGTCAGGACCAGCAGCGAGCGATTCCCGGTCGCTCCGCTCGGTTCGCGCAGCGTGCGCGCCTCTTTCGGCAGCGCCGGCGCCCAATGCGGCTTGATGATCGATGTGCCGATCACGTAGATGGCGTACAGCGCGGCGAGCGTGAGGCCCGGAATGAACGCGCCGGCGTACATGTCGCCGACCGAGCGCCCGAGCTGGTCGGCCATGATGATCAGCACCAGCGACGGCGGGATGATCTGCGCCAGCGTTCCGGACGCCGCGATCACGCCGGTGGCCAGCCTGCGGTCGTAGCCGTAGCGCATCATGATCGGCAGCGAGATCAGGCCCATCGAGATCACCGACGCGGCGACCACGCCGGTCGTCGCCGCGAGCAATGCGCCGACGAAGATCACGGCGTACGCGAGCCCGCCGCGCACCGGCCCGAAGAGCTGGCCGATGGTGTCGAGCAGATCCTCGGCCATTCCGCTTCGCTCGAGGATCAAGCCCATGAAGGTGAAGAACGGAACGGCGAGCAAGGTGTCGTTGGCCATGACGCCGAAGATGCGCTCCGGAAGCGCCTGCAGCAGTGTCGGCTGCAAGAGGCCGAGTTCGATGCCCAGAATGCCGAATCCGATGCCGACCGCGCCGAGCGCGAATGCGACCGGGTAGCCGAGCAGCAGGACGACGACCAGCGCCGCGAACATCAGCGGCGCGATGTTGTCGATGAGGAAAGCGGTCATGGCCGCCCCTTGCCGTCGACACCGATGCGCGCGGCCTCCTCGGCGATATCGCGATCGCCGCGGCTGCGCAGGATCTCCTCGGCGAGTTCTTCCTCGGCGGTCTTCTCGACCGCCTTCTCGCTCGGATCGGGAATCATGCCGCGCAGGAACGCCACGCGCTTGATGAGTTCGGAGATCGCCTGCACGATGAGCAGGAAGAAGCCGACCGGGACCATCAGCCGCGCCGGCCACACGATCAGCCCGCCGGCATTGGTGGAGACCTCGCCGCGCACGTAGGCGTCGACGAAGATCGGCCACGACAGCCACATGATCAGGACCGACATCGGCAGCAGGAAGAACAGCGTGCCGAAGATGTCGATGCCGGCGCGCACCCGTGCCGACAGGCGGCCGGTGATGATGTCGATGCGCACGTGCTCGTTGTGCAGCAGCGTGTAGCCGGCGAGAAACAGGAAGATCACCGAGAACAGGTACCACTGCACCTCGAGGTACGCGTTCGAGCTGTAGTTGAAGAGCTTGCGGATCGTCGCGTTCGCGGCGCTGATGAGCACCATGGCGAGGATCAGCCAGTACAGCGTCTGACCGATCTTCTCGGTCACGGCGTCGATCAGCCGGGACAGGGCGAGCAGGCCTTTCACGCGAGCCTCCTTCGTGTGGAGTGAAGCATGCGAACTGCGGTCGAGGACAGTGATCGAACTCGGTGCGGGCCCGCGGCGGTCGCGGGATTATAAAAAGCGCGTTCGCCGGTCCCGGCCCCGCGATCAGGGGGTTTCCACCAACGCGGCAAGGTCGGCGATCCCGGCGAACACGAGCCCCGCCAACCGATTGGCGCCGTATCGAAGACACCCGGTTTGCCCACCGGCTGTACCAGCCGTCGCGCCGGCACGACGGTCCGACTCACACAAGGGGGCGATTGCGATCGGGGGGTTGGCAGATCGGACGGTCATCACGCCGCGGCACAAGCCTCGGCGCAGCATGCTGCGTCCTGATCTTATGGGCACGCGACAGGGCCCGGGGCTGGCAATTACCCGCGCTCGGTTTCGGCCGCTCCGCCCGCGGCCGGGCACTCGGCGGCGCGGCAACGAGGCTGCGGTTGCGGGATCGGTGCCGGCCACCGCACGCAGTTGCAACCGATGGCGGCGCACATGCGGCGCCGGCCGTCACGTCAACTCGAAGCAAAACGACTTCGGCCGCGTCAACTGTTCGTAGGCGATCGGCGACAGCGCCACGCCGCGTCCGCTGTGCTTGACGCCCGACCAGGCGAGCGCCGGGTCGATATGGCCGCAGCGGTTCATGAAGACGGTGCCCGTCTGCAGCCGCTCGCCGAGGGCCAGCGCGGCCGCTTCGTCCTGCGTGAAGATGCAGGCGGTGAGGCCATAGCGGCTGTCGTTCATCAGCGCGGCGGCGTCGTCGTCGCCATCGACCGCCATGATGCCGACCACCGGGCCGAAGCATTCCTCGGACATCAGCGCCATGCCGTGGTGCACGCCGATCAGGATCTGCGGTGCGACATAGGCGCTGCTGGGCTGGTCGAGCGGAAATCGCTCCTCCTCGATCAGCGGCCGCGCGCCCTGCGCGACGGCATCGGCGATCGTCGCGCGCACCGTGTCGGCGGCCGCCACATCGACCAGCGGGCCGAGCGTGGTTGCCGCCTCCAGCGGGTTGCCGAGCACGACGCGGCGCGCGAGCAGCACCGCCTTGTCGACGAATTCCGGATACAGCGTGCGCTCGACATAGATGCGCTGGATGCCGCAGCCGCTCTGCCCCGCGTTGCAGAAGGCGCCGTCGACGAGCGCCTCGACCGCCGCATCGAGCCTCGCATCGGCGCGCACGTAGGCCGCATCGTTGCCGCCGAGGGCGAGGCCGAGCGGGATGAACCGCCCCGCCGCGGCACGCTCGACGGCGGCGCCGGCGGCGGCCGAACCGGTGAAGCACACGCCGTCGACGAGCGGCGACGCGACGAGCGACTGCGTGCCTTCGTGGTCGGTGTGCACGCATTGCAGCAGCCCGGCCGGCAGCCCCGCGCCGTTCAGCGCCTCGGCGATGCGCTCGCCCGCCATCGGCGTCTGCGTCGAGGGATCGAGGATCACCGCGTTGCCCGCCATCAGCGCCGCGACGACGCCGTTCACCGCCGTCAGCAGCGGGTAGTTCCACGCCGCGACGACGAGCACGACACCGAGCGGCTCGCGCCGGATGAAGCGCGTGAGGCCGACCATCGGCGCCGGCGTCAGATCGGCGAGCGCGTCCTCGGCGATGCGGATCATGTACCGGGCGCACGCCGCGAAGGCGTCGACCTCGGCCGGCGCCTGGCGGATCGGGCGGCCCATCTGCAGCGTGATCTCCTTGGCGACGCGATCCTTCATCGCGACGAAGGCATCGACGCCGCGGCCGACGGCCAGCGCCCGTTCGGCGACCGGCACCGCGCGCCACACCGCCTGCGCGGCGCGCGCCGCCTCGAGCGCCGCCTGCAGCGCCGCGGCGTCGAGGCAGGGCCGGCGCAGCAGCCTGCTGCCGTCGATCGGGCTGATCGTCACGAGTTCGGGCTTCATCGCTTCAGCGTGGCGCTACCGCACCTTCACCCAGCGCAGCTCGATGCTGTCGCTCGGCCATTGCACCGCACTCACCTTCTTCGCCATCGCCCACGACAGCGTGCGGCGGTACAGCGGCACGTAGGGCAGATCGTCGCCGATCATGCGCAGCGCGGCGCCGACCATTGCCCGCCGCTTCATCGCGTCGGGCTCGACGCGGATGGCGTCGATCAACTGGTCGAGCTGCGGGTTCGAATAGCGCCCCGCGTTGAAGGTGCCGAAGCCGTCCTTGCTCCAGGTGTGGAACAAGGCGTTCAAGGTCGCCCAGGCATCGGTCGTCGGCGTCCAGCCGAACTCGATGAAGGCCGACGTGCCCTGCGACAGGCGCGGAAAGAACTGGTTCGTCGCCGACGCGCGCAGCGTGGTGCGGATGCCGACCTGCGTCAGCATTGCGCTCGCCGCCTGGCAGACGTTCTCGCGGTAGGCGATATTGACGCAGTCGAGGGTGACCGAGAAACCGTTCGGATAGCCCGCCTCGGCAAGCAGCGCCTTCGCCTTCGCCGGGTCGAACGGCAGGCGCCGGTCGAGCTCGCCCGGGCTGCCGTCGACGCGCGGCGACAGAAAGGCGCCGGTCGGCGCGCCCTGCCCGCGCAGCACCTTCTGCACGATCAGCTCGACGTTGATCGCCTGGTAGACGGCGCGGCGCACGCGCAGGTCCTTGAACGGATTGCGGCCCTTCACGTCGCTGCCTTCGAGCTCGTCGCGCCACTGGTCGAAGGTGAAATACTGCTGGCCGATATCGGCCGTCTGCAGCACGGTCAGCCGGGTGTCGCGCGCGAGGCGATCGACATCCTGGAACGGCGGGTCGAGCACGAGGTCGATCTCGCCCGATGCAAGCGCGGCCAGCCGCGTCGCATCCTGCCGGATCGAGACGAACGTGACTTCGTCCAGGTTGCCGTTGCGCTTGTCGTCCCTACCCCACCAGGCCGGATTGGCCTTCAGCACGGTGCGCACGTCGGGCTCGTAGCGCTCGAGGCGGAACGGCCCGGTGCCGTTCGCGTTGCGCACGGCATAGGTCTCCTGCTTGGCGTTGAAATCCTGCGCCCGCTGCACGCCGTGCTTCACGCACCAGGC
>JACSRM010000372.1 GCA_014879745.1 Burkholderiaceae bacterium
CGCAGCCATAGCTCGGGCTATGGCGAGCATTTGCAACGCCGAGCGGGCGCGTTCTGGCGTGTCGAGCGGACATGACCGAAAGACACTCAGCCTCTCAGTCCTCCAGATACTCGGCCACGATATCGACCGTGCCGTGCCGGCCGAGGTGGGTGTAGTTCTCGTCGAGCCAGCGGTCGGCCGCGGCGTAACCGGCGCGGTGCAGCGCGAGCAGGTGGTGCCAGGCGGAGCCTAGCGCGACCGGCGCGGCGAGCGCATCGAGCTGTTCGCCGCCTTCGATGCGGTGCACGCGCAGCGCGCCGGCCTTGCGAAACAGCGGCTCGCGCAGGTCGGCGCCGGCCAGGCCCTCGTCTCGCATCAGCTTGCGCAGGATCGCGAGCGACCGCAGCTCCTTGACGATGCTGCCGTTGAAGCTGATCTCGTTGATGCGCTCGACGATCGCTGCCGGGTGCTGCGGCACCGCCTGGCGCCGGTCGGGGTGCACCTGGACCAGCATCAGGTCCAGGCTCGAGCTTGCCGCGAGCAGCGGCAGCAGCGACGGATTGCCCATGTAGCCGCCGTCCCAATACGCCTCGCCGTCGATCACGACCGCCGGGAACAGCATCGGCAGGCAGGCCGATGCGAGCACCGCGTCGATATCGATCTGCGCGTCGCGGAAGATGCGCAGGCGGCCGCTGCGCACATTCGTCGCGCCGATGAAGATCTGCAATGCGGTGCAGCGGCGCACCAGCTCGAAATCGACCGTGTCGCGCAGCACGGCGCGCAGCGGGTTGCCGTCGGCCGCCGAGAACCACGCCCCGGCCATATCCCAGACCGCCTGCAGCGGCGCCGCGGCCGGCGCCGTCAGGCCCGGCATGCCGCCGAGCCAGTGCTGGGCCCAGTCCGCGAGGTGCAGGCTCTCGGCGACGCGCGACCAGAAGCGGCGCAGCGTCTCGCGCGCACCGCGCCGGCCGTCGGCGGTCCAGCCCGCGGCGAGCGCGACCGCATTCATCGCGCCGGCGCTGCTGCCGCTGATCGCGCCGATGACGATGTGCTCGTCTTCGAGCAGCCGGTCGAGCACGCCCCAGGTGAAGGCGCCGTGCGTGCCACCGCCTTGCAGCGCGAGATCGATGCGGCGCGGTTTCATCGCACAAGTGTAGGGGCGGCGCGCGCGGGTCTGCCGCGCCGCCGGCGGCCGGTTCACAATCCCTCGCCCGGGCAGGAAATCGTGCCGGCCTGCATACTGGCGCGCCACGCGGCGCGCCGCATGCGCCGACCGATCGCGGCTTCGACCCACCCCATGACGTCATTGCTGAGCCTCGTCGTCGAGTACGGCATCGGGCTCGTCTTCGCGACGACGCTCGCCGCGCGCGTCGGCCTGCCGGTGCCGGCGGCGCCGTTTCTCGTCGTCGCCGGGGCGCTCGGCGCGGGCGGCCAGATCTCCTGGGTCGGCGCGCTCGCCGCCTCGATCGCCGGCAATATCGCCGGCGACGGCCTGTGGTTCTGGGCCGGGCGGCGCTGGGGCTACCGCGTGCTGACGCTGCTGTGCAAGATCTCGATCTCGCCCGATTCGTGCGTGCGCCAGAGCGAGGCCTTCATCCTGCGCTGGGGCGGCAGTTCGCTGCTGGCCGCGAAATTCGTGCCCGGTGTCTCGGTCGTCGCGCCGCCGATGGCGGGCGCGCTGGGCATGTCGACGCTCGCCTTCCTCGGCTTCGAGACGCTCGGCGCGGCGGTCTGGTCCGGGCTGCTGATGGGCGTCGGCTGGGCCTTCGCCGGCCAGATCCAGCAGGTGCTCGATACGCTCGAGACGCTCGGCATCGCGGCCGTCGGCCTGCTCGCCGTGCTCGCCGCGATCTATCTGGCGCTACGCTGGTGGCGCCGGCGGCTGTTCATGCAGGGCCTCGCGATGCCGCGCATCGGCGTCGCCGAACTCGTCGAACTGATGAACGCCGAGCCGCGGCCGATCGTCGTCGACGTGCGCACCGACGCCGCCCGCACGATCGACGCGCGGCGCATCCCGGGCGCGATCGGCGTCGGGCTGGCCGACATCGAGCGCCTCGCCGCGCAATGGTCCCGCGACCGCGAACTGGTGCTCTACTGCAACTGCCCGAACGAAGCGTCGGCGGCGAGCGCGGCCCGCACCCTCGCTGCCGCCGGCTTCACGCGCGCGCGGCCGCTGGCGGGCGGCCTCGAGGCCTGGGTCGCTTCCGGCCAGCGGGTGGAACTCCACGTCGCGGACCAGCGCCCCGACGCGATATCGGCCGCCACCGACGCCGCGCCGTCGGCCTGAAACCCGCCGCCGTCCGCGATGCGCGTCGCCATCATCGTCTTCGACGGCTTCGACGAGATCGATACCTTCGTCGCGCTCGGGCTGCTGGCGCGCCTGGGCCCGCTCGGCTGGCGGACCCAGCTTGCCGCGCCCGTCGCGCGCGCGACGTCGAGGAACGGCGTCAGCGTCGAAGTGCAGCAGCCGCTCGCCTTCGCGAACCGGGCCGATGGGGTGCTGTTCGGCGGCAACCTCTATGCGCGCGCGATCGCCGAAGGCATCGGCCAGCGCGGCGCGCCGCTTGCCGCGCTCGCGCTCGACCCGCTGCGCCAGACGATCGGCGCGCAGGGCTCGGGCACGTTGCTGCTGGCGCGTCTGGGCCTGCTCGGCGATATGCCGGCCTGCACCGACACCGCGACCCGGCCCTGGGTCGTCGAAGCCGGCGTGCGCGTGCTCGAGGACGAACCCTTTCACGCCCGCGGTGCGCTCGCCACCGCCTGCGGCGGCATGACGGCGGCGGCCTGCCTTGCCGCCTGGGTCATGCTGCGCCACGCCGGGCCGGGCGCGGCCGCCAGCGCGCTGCGCGATGCCGCGCCGGCGGGCGACGCCGACGCCTGGGTGCGGCGCGTGCTGGGCGCGGTGCGACCGTTCGTGGAGGCCTCGCGCTGAGCAAACTGGCTCGACGAGGCGCACCAGATTTCTTGTGATCGAGGCTGGTCGCTGGGGCGGCGTTCGAGCCCCTGGGCGGCTGTGCGCGTCAGGCGACCACACTCCGCGGCACGCTCAGCGGGCAGGCGTGATCAGCAGGCCCCACGCCTCGCGCGGCGAGACGATGCGCATCGCACCGCGGCGGCCCCAGCCCAGCACGCGCTGGTCGCCGGTGACAAAGAGATCCGCACCGGCAGCGAGAGCCGCGGCGACGAGACGGGCGTCGGCATCGTCGGCAGGTTCTGCGTGGTCGTCGATGCTGGCAGCGCAGGCCCAGAGCGAATCGAATCGCTCGAGGGCCAACGCATGCCGCACGAACTTGCGCTCGAGCACGGCGTGCGCTTCGCTGCGCACGAGCCGGCTCGTCAGCAGTGGATGCCCCGCCGCATCCAGCGCCAGCAGCAATTCGGCGCACAGGCCCGGGAAGACGATCGCCGACAACCAGACGTTGGTGTCGAAGAAGACCTTCACGATACGTCGCGCAGGATGTCCTCCTCGCTCAGCCAGCCGCCGGCGCGGGCCTGCGGCCCCAGGTCCTCGTGCAGCAGGCGCAGCGTCTCGCGCAGCGCCTGCGCACGCAGCGCGTCGCGCACGAGGTCGCTGCGGCTCTTGCCGCTTGCCAGAACCAGCCGGTCCAGGGCAGCGACCTCGTCGTCGTTCAGGCGCACAGTGAGCACGGCGGACACTCGGACCTCGCGATACACTCAGTGCCTGTATTACAACGTCATACGAGTGCGGAGTCAACCGGTCGGCCTCAATGCTTCGTACCGTGGAAGGCCGCCGCGCCAAGCGTGGCGCTGCCGCTCCGTCCCTCGGCCCGGCCGCCGCACGGCTGGGATAATCGCCGCCTCGCTATCGCTTGGCGGCGCCGGATCAGGCGCCGCGCTCCCATGCCAGACCTGAGTTCCGAGGTGCGCCGGCGGCGCACCTTCGCCATCATTTCGCACCCCGACGCCGGCAAGACGACGCTGACCGAGAAGCTGCTGCTGTTCTCCGGCGCGATCCAGATCGCGGGGTCGGTGAAGGCGCGCAAGGCAACGCGGCACGCGACGTCGGACTGGATGGAGATCGAGAAGCAGCGCGGCATCTCGGTCGCGTCCTCCGTCATGCAGATGGAGTATCGCGGCTGCGTCATCAACCTGCTCGACACGCCCGGCCACCAGGATTTCAGCGAAGATACATATCGCGTGCTGACGGCCGTCGACGCCGCGCTGATGGTGATCGACGCGGCCAACGGCGTCGAGCCGCAGACGCGCCGGCTGCTGCAGGTCTGCCGGGCGCGCAATACACCGATCCTCACCTTCGTCAACAAACTCGACCGCGAAGTGCAGGAGCCGCTCGCGCTGATGGACGAGATCGAGCGTGAGCTCGGCATGACGGTCGTGCCGTTCACCTGGCCGGTCGGCATGGGCAAGCATTTCCACGGCGTGATGGACCTGCGCGAAGAGCAGATGCGTGTCTTCGCCCCGGGCGAGGACCGGCAGCACCGGGATGGCGAAAAGGGCAGCGACGAAATCATCGCCGGCCTCGCGAACCCGGCGTATGCCGAGCGCTTCGGCATGCAGTACGAGCAGGCGGCGCACGAGATCGAACTCGTGCGCGAGGCGTCGCCCGCGTTCGACCGCGATGCCTTTCTCGCCGGCCACCAGACGCCGATGTTCTTCGGCTCGGCGATCAACAATTTCGGCGTGCGCGAGGTGCTCGACGCGCTCGTCGATCTGGCGCCGGCCCCGGGGCCGCGCGCGTCGATGTCGCGCGTCGTCGCACCCGACGAGCCGAAGTTCAGCGGCGTCGTCTTCAAGATCCAGGCCAACATGGACCCGGCGCACCGCGACCGCATCGCCTTCGTTCGCGTCGCGAGCGGCCACTTCGAGCGCGGCATGCGGCTGAAGGTGACGCGCTCGGGCAAGGAGCTGCGGCCGAATACGGTCGTCTCGTTCCTGTCGCAGCGGCGCGAGCTGCTCGACGAGGCCTACGCGGGAGACATCATCGGCATCCCGAATCACGGCGTGCTGCAGCTCGCCGACACGCTGACCGAGGGCGAGGCGCTGCAGTACACCGGGCTGCCGTTCTTCGCGCCCGAGATGTTTCGCTCGATCGAGGTCGCCGACCCGCTGCGCACCAAGCAGTTGAAGGCCGGCCTCGCGCAGCTCGGCGAGGAGGGTGCGATCCAGGTCTTTCGCCCGCTCGCCGGCACGGTGCTGCTGCTCGGCGCCATCGGCCAGCTGCAATTCGAAGTCGTCGCCCATCGGCTCGAGCACGAATACGGCTGCAAGGCGCGCATCCTGCCCAGCCGCTACCAAGTCGCGCGCTGGGTGACGTGCGACGACGCCGACGGCGGCGCGCGCGAGCTGCAGCGCTTCATCGACGCCAACGCGCATCGCGTCGCCTACGACGCGGTCGATGCGCCGACCGTGCTCGTCGAGTACGCGCCCGAGCTGCGGGCGATCGAATCGAACTGGCCGAAGATCAGGTTTCACGCGCTGCGCGAGCACGCGGGGTTGGTGTTTCAGCGCCAGATGGAAGGGTGATCCAGGCCCGCGGCGCGAAAGCTGCGCTACGCTGACGACCTCTCGCCAACCGGAGCGCAGCCCATGCCCCGCCTCATCCTCGAAGAAGACCAGATCCACCCGGCGGTCCGCGACAAGGTTGCGAACCTGCATGTCGAGATCGTGCGCAATGTGCGATCGGCGGCGGCGTCCAACCCGGTGCTCGTCGTCGGCATGGCGGGCAACCCGCATTGCCGGCGCGCGCGCCGGATGCTCGATGCGGCGGGGGTCGCCCATCACTACCTCGAATACGGCAGCTACCTGAACCACTGGCGGCTGCGCAATGCGCTGAAGATGTGGACCGGCTGGCCGACGTTTCCGATGGTATTCGTGAAGGGCGTGCTCGTCGGCGGCGCAAGCGATCTGCAAGCGTTGATCGCGAGCGGGGAACTCAATCGCATTCTTGCGACCTGAGGAACTGGGCCGCGCCGACCAGGCGCCTGCCGCGATGCCGCGCCGCCCGATCCAAGGGTCACTGCGGGGGTTTGCCGCGGTAGGCCGAACCTAGAATCCGCTGCCAACGCCCACCTCCGGGCGCAACCCTGCATGAGACATCGTCAACGGCTCTCGAGTTGCCTGCTCGCGCTCGCCGCGTTCGTCCCGCTTGCCTTCGCCGAGACCGTGGCGTCCGTCTCATCGGACCCGCCTGTGGCCGCCGCGCCGGCCGCGGCGCCCTGGGTGCATGCCTATGCCTATTACGGCGAGCCGAAGTACGGTCCCGGGTTCGATCACTTCGACTACGTCAATCCCGATGCGCCCAAGGGCGGCACACTGCAGTTGAAGAACCCGGACCGGCGCACGAGCTTCGACAAGTTCAACCCGTTCACGACACGCGGCAACGCGCCCGCCGGGCTCGTGATCTACATGTTCGAGACGCTCGCGATCCTCTCCGGTGACGAGCCGAATACGATGTACGGGCTGCTCGCCGAAGAGATGCAGGTCGCACCCGACAACTCGTCGATCACGTTTCGGCTGCACCCGAAGGCGCGCTTCACGAACGGCGACCCGGTGCTGGCGAAGGACGTGAAATACAGCTTCGATTCGATAGCCGGCAAGTACGCCTCGCCGGTCTACCAGTCGGCATTCGAGGGCGTGACCGCGACGATCGTCGACGAGCGAACGATCCGCTTCGACCTCGCGAGGCCGAGCAAGGAGATGCTGTTCACGATCGGCACCAATCTGTACATCTTCTCGCACAAGTGGGGCCTGAAGGCCGACGGCACGCACAAGCGCTTCGACGAGATCGTCGACGAGCAACCGATCACGAGCGGCCCGTACACGATCGGCGCGCTCGACATGGGCCGGCGCATCGAGTTCGTCCGCGACGCGAACTACTGGGCGCGCGACCTGCCGGTGCGCCAGGGCTTCTTCAACTTCGACCGCGTCGTCTACCGGTACTACCGCGATGACACGGTTGCGACCGAGGCGTTCAAGGCAGGCGAGTACGACATGGTGCGCGTCTACGGCGCGCGCACCTGGAACCGCCAGCACAAGGGCAAGAAGTGGGACAACGGACAAATCGTCAAGGAGAACTTCGAGACCGGCTTCGGCCAGTACCTTCAAGCCTACGACTTCAACCTGCGCCGGCCGATCTTCCAGGACCGGCGGGTGCGCGAGGCGATCATCCTGACCTACGACTTCGACACCTGGAACAACCGCTACAAGATGTATACGCGGGCGTCGAGCATGTTCAACAACTCGGAGTTCGCGGCGCAGGGGCTGCCGTCCGAAGCCGAGTTGAAGCTGCTCGAGCCGTTTCGCAAAGAGTTGCCGCCCGAGGTCTTCGGCCCGGCCTATGTGGCGCCGGGAACGAACGGCGAGGCATCGAAACTGCGCGCGAATCTGCTGAAGGCGCAAGCGCTGCTCGAAGCGGCGGGCTGGAAGCTCGCGCCCGACGGCAAGCTGCGCAACGCGAAGGGCGAGGCGTTCGAGTTCGAATATATGACGCCGCAGGAGGGCTCGACCGCGAGCGACTGGCAGCAAAACCTCGCCAAGCTCGGCATCACGATGAAGGTGCGCCAGGTCGACTTCGCGCTCTACC
>JACSRM010000374.1 GCA_014879745.1 Burkholderiaceae bacterium
GCCCGGCTGCATCGCCATATGGGCGTCGGGCACGGCCTGGCTGATCGACTGCGGCCCCTCGTGGACGTTCAGGAAGTAGCCGACACCGTGGCCGGTGCCGTGGCCGTAGTCCAGCCCCTCGGCCCACAGCGGCGCGCGCGCGATCGCATCCAGCATCGGTGACAGCGTGCCCTTCGGAAACCGGGTGCGCGACAGCGCGAGCGTGCCCTTCAGGACGAGCGTGTAGTCGCGCTTCATCGCCGCGCTCACCTGGCCGATCGGCCAGACGCGCGTGATGTCGGTCGTGCCGCCGAGATACTGGCCGCCGGAGTCGATCAGAAGCAGGCCGTCGCCCTCGATCACCGCGTGCGACGCGGGCGTTGCGTGGTAGTGCGGCATCGCGCCGTTCGCGGCGAAGCCGGCGATCGTGCCGAAGCTCAGGCCGCGCAAGCCAGGACGGCGCGCGCGGGCCGCCGACAGCTGCTCGTCGACGGTCAGCTCGGTGATGCGCTCGCCGCGCGCGAGTGCCGCTTCGAACCAGGCGTAGAACTCGCACATCGCGGCGCCGTCCTGCGCCATCGCCTCGCGCACGTGGGCGGCGTCGGCGTCGCTCTTGCGGCTCTTGGCGAGCGTGCTCGGATTGATCGCCTCGACGACGCGCACGCCCCCCGGTACCTGCTCGCGCAGCGCGAGCGTGACGCGCCGCGGGTCGAGCAGCAGCACGGCGTCGACCGGCAGCGCGGCGACCGCCGCCGCGGCCTGCGGATAGGGCGCGATGTGCACGCCGTCGGCGGCAAGGCGCGCGCGCAGCGTGGCATCGACCTTGCCTTCGGCGACGAAGAGCAGCGCCTGCCGCGCATCGATCAGCGCGTGGGCGAGGAAGACCGGGTTGTAGACGACGTCGGAGCCGCGCAGATTGAAGAGCCACGCGATATCGTCGAGCGTCGAGACGAGATGATGCGTCGCGCCTTGCGCCTGCATCGCGGCGCGCAACTGCGCGAGCTTGTCGGCGCGCGCCTGCGTTGCGTACGGCGCCTCGTGTTCGTAGACCGGCGCCGCCGGCAGCGCGGGGCGGTCGGCCCAGACCTCGGCGAAGAGGTCGATATCGGTGCGCAGCGAAACGCCCTTCGCGTCGAGCGCGCTGCGCAGTTTCTGCGCCGCGGCGAGGCCGATCACCTTCGCATCGACCGCCACCGTCTGGCCGGCGCTCGTCTCGCGCGCGAGCCATTCGACGTGCGCGGGCGACGCTGCGCTCATGATGCGCTCGAGGACGATCCCGCTTCCGGCCAGCTCGGCCTCGGCCTGCGTCCAGTAGCGGCTGTCGGCGAACAGCGCCGCCTTCGTGCCGTTCACGACGAGCGTTCCCATCGACCCGGTGAAGCCCGACAGCCATTCGCGCGACTGCCAGTGCGCCGGCAGGTACTCCGACAGATGCGGATCGCTCGACGGCACGAGGATGGCGTCGATCGCGTGGCGTTGCATCGCTTCGCGCACCTGGTTGATGCGCAGTCGGGCGGGGGAGGTGCGGGTATCCATCGTGTGGCGTGCTCCGTGGGGCGGTGCGCCGGGTAGGCGCGCCGCGGACTGCGGATTGTAGAAGGCGGGCCGGTTCGGCGCCGGCCGGGGGCGGGTGCGGCGCGCGCCGGTCGCCGGGCTCAGCCGGCGCTGCGCTGCGCCTGCAGCCGGCTGCGCACGAGGCCGATATGCTGGCGCAGCGCGTAGAGCTCGTCGGCGTAGGCGAGCGGCACCGAAATCCGCTCGACGCGTTCCTCGAGCGCCGCCAGTTCGCGCGCCAGATCGTCCGCCGGGCGGTGGCCGACCTCGGCTTCCAGCGCCCGCAGCTGACCGTACCAGCGAAAGACCCGCGATCGCACGCGCAGCGCATAAAGCGGCGGCAGGATGCGCGACAGCGGCAGCAGCACGGCGATCAGTGCGACGAGTACCGGCCACATGCGCTCGATCAGGTTGGCGAGCCAGAACGGCAGGTAGCGCTGCAGGAACGGGACGCCGATCCGGTAGAAGCGCTCGGCCTCGCTCGCCAGCGGCTGCTCGGTCGTGCGCCCGTTCGGGAAATGCCCCGGCGCGTTGAACCATCCGGCGCCGCCGTGCACCTCCTGCGCCGCCTGCACGAAGAGCTGGACGAGCGCCGGATGCGTGCCCTCGCGGGCGACGAGCGTGCCGGTCGGCGCCACCAGGTGGACGTCGTCCGGCGGCTGGTCGTGCGCGAGATCGATGACGCCGCGCGGCAGCGTGACGACGCTCATGAACGGAAACCGGCGCGTATAGGCCTCGGCCTGCGCGAAGTGCATCAGCCCGATGCCGGGCGTCTGCAGCAGCATCTGCACCATCGGCGATTCGGGCGCCGAGACGAAGGCCATGGCGTCGATCGTCCCGTCGAGCAGCGCGACGACGGCCGGCGTCTGGCTCAGCCGCACCAGATGGAGCTGCGCCGGCGCGAGGCGGTTGGCATCGAACAGCTTCTCCATCAGCACCGCGACGCCGCTGCCCTCGGCGCCGACATTGAGCCGAAACGGCGCGAGCTGGCCGAGCATGCCGGGCCGGGCATCGCCCATCAGGCGCTGTGCTGCGTCCTCGCGGTAGAACACCCACACCGGCTCGTAGAACAGGCTGCCGAGCGAGACGAGGCCCGCATCCGCGTCCGGGTCGCGCTCCGCCTTGCGGTCCGCGCCGCCCTGCACGAAGGCGAGGTCGACGCCCGAGTCGGGGTCGCGCAGCAGCGCCAGGTTCTCGGCCGAGCCCTGCGTCGCGCGCAGCTCGACCTTGATGCCGTGGCGGGCGAGGATGTCGACATAGCGCTCACCGAACTCGGCGTACGCGCCCTGCACGGTGCCGGTGGCGAGCACGACGTGGCGCGGCGGCGCCGGCTGGAGCACCCAGTAGGCGATCGCGAGCAGCACGAGTCCGAGCAGCACGAACGGGCCGACCGTGGCGAGCAGGTCGCGCCCGGATACGCGCGAGGAATCGGAGTCGGTATGCTTCATCGCTTGCCCTGGCCAGCGCGAACGATAAGCGATGGCGGCGCTATGCTTTCGCACCCGTTGCGCCCGCGCCGACCCGGCCCCCTCCCGAATGACGATCTGCCGCTTGCGGCGTCGAGCGATCCTTGCCTCGCGCGCCGTCACCCTTGCCCTGACGCTCGCCGCGCTGCCGGGCGTGTCGCTGGCCCAGTCGGCGCCGGCCGGCGCGTGGGCGCGCACGAATGTCGATCTGCGCATCGGCTACGAGAACGTCAAGCTGCCGGGCGACGAACGGATGGGCCTCGTCGGCACGAGCTACCTCGTCGAGCTGTACGAGGGCCTGTGCGTCGGGCCGGCGATCTATGGCGCCGCCAGCGGCGACCGCGGCGGGCTCTTCACGTTCGGTGTCGAGACGGCGCTGTGCATCAAGCTTGTCGGCCCGCTCGCGCTCGAGACGGGCGTCTACGTCGGCGGCGGCGGTGGCGCCGGGGCGCCGGTCGGCGGCGGCCTGATGGTCAGGCCGCACGCCGATCTGTTGTGGGATTTCGGCGGCTACCGGCTCGGGGTCTCGATCTCGAACGTGCGCTTTCCGAGCGGCGAGATCAGCAGCACCCAGTTCGGCCTCGTGTTCGGCATGAATACCAAGTTCATCCACCTGCCGGGCGGGCGCGACGAGGTGCCGTTCGCGAGCGATATTCGCACCGGCGTCGGCTTCGACCGCATCCTCGGCGTCGGTACCTGGTATCGCCCGTCGTCGAACGTCAACGGGCGCAGCGGCGCACCGCTGAACTCGACGATCGCCATGGCCGGCGTGCGGGTCGATCACTTCTTCACGCCGAACTTCTTCGGCGGCTTCGAGGCGAACGCCGCGGTGAGCGGTGGCGCGGCGGGCTACGCCGAGTTCCTTGGCACGCTCGGGCTGCAGTGGCCCGAGCCTTCGGGGCCGTTCACGGCCGGCGTCCGCGTCGCGCTCGGCATGGGCGGCGGCGGCGATATCCCGACCGGCGGCGGCCTGCTCGCGAAGGCGGCGCTCGACGCGACGCTGCGCCTGTCGCGCAATGCGAGCCTGAACCTCGAAGCGGGCTGGGCCGTCGCGCCGCAGGGCGACTTTCGCGCGCCCTACGGCGCGGTCGCGCTGATGTGGGACCTGGACCATTCGTTCGGCCAGCCCTCGGTGCAGACGCGCCAGGAATTCGCCGCCGGCGTCCAGACCTACCGCGATGCGGCGCGCAAGAACGGCCCGCCGCAGTCGATCGAGCCCGTGACCTTGAAGTTCAACCGCTTCATCGGCGACACCTTTTATCTGACGGGCCAGATCCAGAGCGCCTACGCGGGCGACGCGGGCGGCTTCTCGGTCGGGCTGATCGGCGCCGGCGTGCAGTTCGCGCTGGGTGAACATGGCTTCGCCGGCGGCGAACTGCTTGCCGGAGCCGGCGGCGGCGGGGGTGTCGATGTCGGCAACGGCGCCGTCGCGCAGCCGATGGCGTACGCCGGTGTCAGGCTCACGCCCGCGCTGTCGCTGCGGTTCGGCGCCGGGCGCATCTTCTCGGACGGCGAACTCGCGAGCAACGTCTTCGACCTGACGCTCGCCTACTCGTTCGGCGTCGCGAGCCGGCCTTGAGGCGCGGCGTATGCTTTGAGGCCGAGCTCAACGACGACACCGAAGCGATGCGACTGCTGCTGGTCGAAGACGACCGCATGATCGGCGACAGCCTGCGCAAGGCCCTGCGCGACGACGGCTACGCGGTCGACTGGGTCTACGACGCGCGGGCCGCGAACGCGACGCTCGCCTCCGAGCGCTTCGACCTCGTGCTGCTCGACCTCGGCCTGCCCAACGCGCAGCAATGGGGCGGCGGTCTCGACGTGCTGCGCGCGCTGCGCGCGCGGCGCGACACGACGCCGGTGATCGTGCTGACGGCGCGCGATACGCTGAACGAACGCGTCTCCGGGCTCGACGCCGGCGCCGACGACTACCTCGTCAAACCCTTCGAGCTCGACGAACTGAACGCCCGCATGCGCGCCGTGCTGCGCCGCCACGCCGGGCGCGGCGAGCCGGCAATGGAGCACGCCGGCGTGCGGCTCGACCCGGCGACCAGGCTCGTCACGCTCGACGGCGAGCCGGTGGCGCTCTCCGCGCGCGAGTTCGCGGTGCTCGAGGCGCTGCTCGTGCGGCCGGGCGCGATCCTGTCGCGCGCCCAGCTCGAGGACCGGCTCTACGGCTGGGGCGAGGAGATCGAGAGCAACGCCGTCTCGGTCTACATCCACCAGCTGCGCAAGAAGCTGGGCGCGGACGTCATCCGCAATGTGCGCGGCGTCGGCTACTACGTCGGCGCACGCGAGGCGCCGCCGCCCGGCGGTGCGCCCGAAGACGGCTGATGCTGAGTTCGATCCGCGCCCGGCTGCTGACGTGGATCCTCGCCACGCTCGCGTTCGGCGCGCTGTGGATGGGCGTCGGCGCGTACCGCAACGTGCTGCACGAGACCGAGGCGCTGTTCGACTACCAGCTGCGCCAGATGGCGCTCTCGCTGCGCGACCAGGGCGAGATCGCACCCGCGCAGGCGAGCGCGCTGGCCGACGCCGACTTCGACTTCGTCGTCCAGATCTGGAGCGTCGACGGCCGCGCGATCTACGCCTCGCGCAAGCACGACGAACTGCCGGCGCGCGTCGTCCTCGGCTTCGCGGATGTCGCGGTCGGCGGCAAGACGTGGCGCAGCTTCAGCGTCGCGACGACCGGGCGCGTGATCCAGGTCGCGCAACCGCTGCAGATCCGCAAGCGCTTCGCCGCCGAAGCGGCGCTGCGCAGCGTGATGCCGCTGCTCGCCGTCGCGCCGCTGATGGCGCTCGCCGTCTGGTGGCTCGTGACGATCGCGTTCAAGCCGCTGCAGCGCGTCGCCAGCGGCGTGCGCGCGCGCGACGCCGAATCGCTCGCGCCGCTGCCGCTGGCCGACCTGCCCGACGAAGTGACGCCGCTCGTGCAGGCCCTGAACGCATTGCTGCAGCGCCTCGACGCGTCGTTCGGCGCCCAGCGCGCGTTCGTCTCCGACGCGGCG
Organism: Burkholderiaceae bacterium; assembly: GCA_014879745.1. GTDB lineage: Bacteria > Pseudomonadota > Gammaproteobacteria > Burkholderiales > Burkholderiaceae_C > CAIKUF01. The sequence goes on from JACSRM010000374.1 coordinate 6,008, forward strand.
CACGAACTGCGATCGCCGCTCACCGCATTGCGGCTGCAGATCGGGCGGCTGCGCCGCTCGGCCGACGCGAGCGAGCGCGAAGCGGCGCTCGATGCGCTCGCGGCCGGCGTCGAACGCGCGACAAGGCTCGTCGAGCAGCTTCTGACGCTCGCCCGCAGCGAACCCGGCGCGCGCCAGGCGGCGCTGGAGACCGTCGACCTCGGCGAACTCGTGCGCCAGGCGCTTGCCGACACCGTGCCGTTCGCCGCGTCGCGCGGTACCGAACTCGAGCTCGACGCGCAGGATGGCGTCACGTTGCAGGGCGATCGCGTCGCGCTCGCCGCGCTCGCGCGCAACTTGGCCGACAACGCGGTGCGCTATTCGCCGCCCGGCTCGCGGGTGCAGGTCGGCGTCGCGATCGACGGCGGCAGCCCGCTGCTGCGCGTCGACGACGCCGGCCCCGGCATTCCCGCCGCTGACCGCGAACGCGTCTTCGACCGCTTCTACCGCCGCCAGGTTGATGACGTCGGCGACGGCGACGGCGAGGCCGCGCAAGGCACCGGCCTCGGCCTCGCGATCGTCAAGACCGTTGGCGCCCGCCACGGCGCGCGTGTCACGCTTACCGACTCCCCGCTCGGCGGATTGCGCGTCGAGGTGCGCTTCGCGCCTGCGGGCTGACGTGGGGCTGAGATCGATCGCATCCGACGAACACACGGTTGGCGCGAGACGGTCGTTCGCAATGCGGCTCGAACGACGCGTCCACTGCGGGCAAGGCCCAGGCCGGATACTTCGCGAGGCTTTGCCGAGGCGGTTGGCTCGGCCCATCGTTGCACCTGAAGCGGACGGCCGCCGGGCACCATGGAGCCGGCGCGGATCGAATGCCGAAGTGCCTTGCTTCGCTGGACGACCGGCTCATATATTGCTAGCATGCAATATATGGCGGCTGCGCTCCTTGCCCGGGCCAAGGACGTTCGTGACGATGGCTCCATCATCGAGATCGTTATCTGGGAGCTTCCGCAGCCCCTGCCCGGGAGCACACACCGCTACAAGTACCGGCTCTACTACGGTGCCGGGGGTCACAGCCGCGTGCGGTACGACAACGAACGCGGCAAAGGCGACCACCGTCATCTCGGAGAGGTCGAGTGCGAGTACAGCTTCGGTTCGATCGAGCAACTGCTCGCGGACTTCCAGTCCGACGTCGAGCGTTGGGAGCAGTCATGAAGGCAATCATCGAGGTTTCCCGCAAGGGCGCCATCTTCAAGACGGCTGCGGCGCAGGTCTCCGCGGCGCGCAAGGGCCGAGCGCCCGACTACCGTCTGAGCTTCGAGTCGGCCCGATCCCTCTTTGCGGAGTTCACACCGGCCCGGCTCGACCTGCTCGATACGCTGCGTCGCGTCGGTCCGTGCAGCGTCTACGCACTGTCCAAAGCGGCCGAACGCAACTACTCGAATGTACACACCGATGTCGCGCGCCTGGAGGAGCTTGGCCTGATCGATCGAACGGCGGAAGGTGAAGTGGCGGTGCCGTACGAGTCCGTCGAAATCGTCGTTCC
>JACSRM010000147.1 GCA_014879745.1 Burkholderiaceae bacterium
GTCGTTGACGACCTTCAGGAACGGCACCACGCCCTGGCTCTTGCCGTTCGTGCCCTTGATGTGGCTGCCGAGCGCGCGCACATTGGTCCAGTCGTTGCCGAGACCGCCGGCGAACTTGGACAGCAGCGCGTTCTCCTTCAAGGCCTCGTAGATGCCGTCCAGGTCGTCCGAGACCGTCGTCAGATAGCAGCTCGACAGTTGCGAGCGCCGCGTGCCGGCGTTGAACAGCGTCGGCGTGCTCGACATGAAATCGAAGCAGGACAGCACCTCGTAGAACTCGATCGCGCGCGCCTCGCGGTCGACCTCGCCGAGCGCCAGGCCCATCGCGACGCGCATGAAGAAGGCCTGCGGCAGCTCGATGCGCTTGTCCTCGATATGCAGGAAATAGCGGTCGAAGAGGGTCTGCAGGCCGAGATAGTCGAACTGCTGATCGCGATCCGCCTTCAGCGCCTTCGCGAGACGCTCCAGATCGAACTGCAACAGCCGCTCGTCGAGCAGCTCGGCGGCGACGCCGCGCTTCAAGTAGAGCGGGAAGTAGTCTTCATAGCGTGCCTGCATGTCGCGCTGCAGGACTTCCTCGCCGAGGATCTCCTTGCGGATCGCATGCAGCAGCAGCCGCGCCGTGGCCCGCGTATAGCCGGGGTCCTTCTCGATCAGCGTGCGCGCGGCGAGGATCGCCGCCTTGTGCACCTCCTCGATCGGCACGCCGTCGTACAGGTTGCGCCTCGTCTCGGCCAGGATCGGCTCCGGACGCACATCGGCGCCGAGCCCCTCGCAGGCCGATTCGAACAACGCCGCGAGCCGCCCGAGATCTAGGGCGACGCGCTCGCCCCCATCGATCACGGTCAGCGTCGGCTCGGCGGCGACGCCGCTCGCCGCCTGGCGGGCGCGCTCCTGCGCGCGCATCTCGCGGTACAGCACATAGGCGCGCGCCACTTCGTGATGACCGCCGCGCATCAGGCTGAGTTCGACGTGATCCTGCACGTCCTCGATCGGGAAGGTGCCGCCGCCCGGCCGCGAGCGCAGCAGCGCGCGAACGACGATCTCCGTCAGCGTATCGACCGTTTCGCGCACGCTCGCCGACGCCGCGCCCTGCGTGCCGTGGACCGCGAGAAAGGCCTTCATCAATGCGACCGCGATCTTGTTCGGCTCGAACACCACCACCGAGCCATTGCGCCGAATGATCTGATAGCCCTGGAAGGCGCCGTCCGGTTCGGTGCCCTGGACCGCGCTGCGAGCCGTGGCCGCGGGATCGGATGGAATGCCGGCGAAAGCCCCGCTGGAGACTGATTGCATGTCTTTCCTTGATTGAAGAGGTGGGTTCGAACGTGGCCTCGCGGATTCGCGCGGCGCTTGCGGCCGCGGTCAGCGCCTGCTTCGCGCTGCGGCTGCCGTCGGGTCGATGAATGGCGCCAGTGGCGGCCGATCCGCCGCGCCGGGCGATCGATGCGGATCGCGAACTGTGTCGGCTGGGGCGCGGCCCGGCTGCCTTGCGTGAACTGGGATTGCCATGTGCGCACACTATATCTGTGGTCGCGAGCCACTTCAAGCACTAGGGGTAGCGTGTCAACCCTGATGCCTGACGGGCACGAATGCGCTACGGGGCGTGCCGGAGGCTGCGCTCGCCGGCCTTTGCGCCGCATGAATCGAGCCCCGGCGGCGGACAACCGCGCGCGCATTGGCTCGGCGTGGGAAACGACGCCGCGGGCCGCATCGTGCTTGGCGGCAGGGTGCGGATCGCGGCGCGACCGCCGCCCACTGCGGCTCAGCCGCCCGCGACCGTGCCTGCGGGAAAATACCGAGCCGGCCAGCCGAGCGCTGCGGCAAGCCGACGCCACTCGAACCCCGCGCCGGGATCGAGCTTTCGCATCGGCGCCACATGCTCGTGGCCGGCGACGCCTTCGATCGGATAGCGCAGCGCGAGCGCCGCGAGCAGATCGGCCAGCGCGTCGTACTGCGCCGGCTCGAATGCCTGACCCTCGAGCCCTTCGAGCTCGACGCCGATCGAGAAATCGTTGCAATCCCCGCGACCGCGCCAGCTCGACATGCCGGCGTGCCAGGCGCGGTCGTCGCAGCCGACGAACTGCAGCACGGCGCCGTCCCTGCGCAGCACGAAATGCGACGACACCGCGAGGCCGCGCAATCGCGGGTAGTACGGATCGGCGTCGCAATCGAGCCGGTTCGTGAACAGCTGCTCGATCGCATCGCCGCCAAAGCGCCCCGGCGGCAGGCTGATCGAGTGGATCACGACGAGGTCGATCGGCATCTGCGCGGGGCGCGTATTGCGATTCGGGGTTTCGCAGCGCGTCGCGCCCTGCAGCCATCCGCCGGCAAGCCACGCCGCATCGGCGCGCGTGCCGCTGCGCGCACGCATCGAAGGGCCCGCATCAGGCGCCGTCGCCATTCAAGTCGGAACCTTCGACCACGCCGAGCCGCGCCATCCGATAGCGCATCTGGCGCAGCGTGAGCCCGAGGCTCGCACCGGCAGCGGTGCGGTTGTACTGGTGATGCTCGAGCGCACGCACGAGAATCTCGCGCTCGACCTGGTCGAGGTAGCGCGCCAGATCGTCCGGCAGCGCGACTTCGGCCGGCAACAGATCCGCGCCCGGCGCTATTGATGCACCGCCATCGATGGGCGGGGCCCCCGGCGCCGGCAACTCGGCATCGGGCAGATCCAGATCGGCAGCGTCGATCGAATCGCCGCTCGCCAGCGCAACCGCGCGGTGCAGCAGATTTTCGAGCTCGCGAACGTTGCCGGGAAACGAATGGCTGCGCAGCTGGCGCAGTGCGGCATGCGTCAGATGCGGCGCCGGCGTGACGCCCGCTTCGCGCGCGATGCGTGCCAGTACGTGCTCGGTGATCGCGGGCAGATCCTCGAGCCGCTCGCGCAGCGGCGGCACGATGATCTGAATCACGTTGAGCCGGTAGTACAGGTCCTGGCGAAAGCGCTGCGCCTGCACTTCGGCCGCGAGGTCCTTGTGCGTCGCGCTCAGGATGCGGACGTTGACCGGCAGTTCGGCGACCGCGCCGACCGGCCGCACCGCGCGCTCCTGGATCACGCGCAGCAGCTTGCTCTGCATCGCCAGCGGCAGGTCGCCGATCTCGTCGAGGAACAGGCTGCCGCCGTTGGCCGCCTGGAAGAAGCCCTCGCGATCGTCGGCAGCGCCGGTGAAGGCGCCCTTGCGGTAGCCGAAGAATTCGGCTTCGAGCAGATGCTCGGGAATCGCGCTGCAATTGACGGCGACGAACGGCCCGGCGCCGCGCGGGCTCGTCTCGTGCACCGCGCGCGCGACGAGTTCCTTGCCGGTACCCGACTCGCCGCTGACGAGCACCGGCGCCATGCTGCGCGCCACCTTCTCGATCAGCGCGCGCACCTGCTGCACGGCCTGCGACTGGCCCGCCATGCCGGCCAACGCCGTGCTCGGCGGTGCAGGCGCGGCCGGCGGCGCAACCGGCCGCGTGCGCGGCGGCGTCGATGCTGCAGCCGGCGGCGGCGCCACGCGGGCAGCCGGCGTCGCCGTGGCCGGCGCAGCCGCCATCGGCGGCGGCGCCGCCGGCGCACTGCGGCCGAGCGCCGACGCCACCGCGGCGCGAAACTGCTTCAGATCGACCGGCTTGGTCAGATAGTCGTAGGCCCCCGCCTTCAGCGCCTCGACCGCATTCTCGGCCGAACCGTAAGCGGTGATGACGATCGCCTTCTCGCTGCGGCCGGCATCCTCCAGGCTGCGCAGCACGTCGAGCCCGGTGCCGTCGGGCAGCCGCATGTCGCTGATCACGAGGCTGTAGCGCTGCGCGTCGAGCCGCGCGAGCGCCTCCTCGACGCTGCCCGCGGTGTCGATATCGTAGCCCTCGCGCAGCAATGTCAATTCGTAGAGCGTGCGCAGATCGGGCTCGTCGTCGATGACGAGCAGGCGGCAGGGCGATGCAGGGGTCATGGCTCGAAGTCGCAAGCGGGGGTCAAGGATTCACCGCCTCGGCCACCGCCGTCAAGGCACGGCGTCGCATCGCGATCGAGAATTCGTTGCGATGGCGCCGCGTCGCGGCCCGCAAGCGAAAGGCGATGCGCGCGCCGTAGCGGTCGCACAGTTCACGGCAGATATACAGGCCGAGCCCGGTGCCGCGGCTGCGCGTCGAGAAGAAGGGCTCGAACAGGTAGCGCTCGACCTCGGGCGCGATCGGCGGTCCGTCGTTGAGCACCGTCAGCAGCGCGACATTGGCGTCCCTGCCGTGCAGCATCAGCTGGATGGCGCCCGGCGCGTTCGACGCATGGCGCCGCGCATTGTCGAGCAGGTTGACGAGCACGCGGCGAAGGTGCTCGGCATCGAACAGCACATGCAGCGGCTCGGCCGGCAACTCGATCTGCAGCACGCCGTTCGCACCGAAGGCGACGCCGTTCATGCGCGCCCAGTCGGCGCACACCGCGCCCGCCTGGGCGCCGGCGTCGACGACGCTCGCGGCGTGGGTTGCCCCCGGCGTCAACTCCATCACGTCGTCGACGATGCGCTTCAGGCGCTGCACGTTGTCGGCGACCATGCTGGTCAGCTGGCGCTGCTCGGCGCCCTGCGCATCCTCGGCGAGCAGCGCGTTGGCCTGCGCGATCGCCGCCAGCGGGTTGCGGATCTCGTGCGCGATCGCGGCCGACACCCGCCCCATCGCGGCGAGCTTCTCCTGCAGCGTGCGCGCCTGCACGCTGCGCATGTCCTCGATGAAGAGGACGCAGAACTCCTCGCTGCCCGGCGCGTCGCGCCGGCGCGTGAAGCGCACCCGGGTGCGCAGCGTGCGCGAGACGCCGGGTTCGAACTCGACGGTGACGTCGCGCCCTGCTTCGGGCCACAGGCCTTCGAAAAAGGCGCGATCGACGGCTTCGACGAGCGCCGACCAGGCGCCAACGCCGCGCAGCGCGAACGGAGCCGCAAGACTCGCCCCGTTCGGCGCGAGCAGCGCGCACGCCGCCGGATTCGCGGCGCGCACCCGGCCGCTGCGGTCGACGACGAGCACACCGTCTTGCATCTCCTCGATCACGAGCCGATTCAGCTGCGCCTGCTGGCGCGCGAGCTCGAGGCTGCCGCGCGCCGTCAGCTCCTCGCGGGCGAGCCTTCCCGCCAGTTCGCTCGCGAGCACGGTGATGATGAAGATGCCGCTGCCGGCGAGGCCCGCCTGCGTCATCAAGACGGTCGCGTCGCCGCCGCCGATCACCCTGAGCCAGGCGACGCCGAGCAGCACGAAGGTGATCGCCGCCGACGTCGCGAGCGCGAGGCGCCGCGGCGTGACGACGCCGGCCATCAGCGCCGGCAGCACGAGCAGCGCGACATAGTTCAGCCCCGCTACCGGCGCCAGCACGTGCAGCGCGGAGAAGCAGACGATGTCGACGCCGATCGTCGCCAGCCATTGCCGCGCGCGCAGCCGCGCCGCGGGCGCCGCCGGCGGCTGCGAGAACGGCAGCAGCCACAGGCCGATCGAAAGCAGCGCGTAGCCGAGGCACAGTGCGAGCACCTCGACGCTCGGCCGCGCCCCGAACACCTCGGCGACGACGAGCGTGACGAGCAGCATCGCCCCGATCGCCGCGCGCGCGGCGAGGAAGGCACGATAGACGCGCGAGAACGCGGTCTGGCCGGCATCGACGATACGCTGCGCCTGGCGGGTCAGGAAGCGCGATTCGGTCGCTCCGCCATCGGCGCCGGGCGCGAACGCACTGTCCCAGCGCGACTCGCCGCCCGCCGCGGCCTGCGCTTCCCGTCCAAGCACGCCGAACCACGATTCCTGCGGCGCCGGCCGGGGCGCCGAGCGGCGTTCGCGCCGGCGCCGGTCGCCCGACCGGCGCTCACCCGCCGCCGAACCCGCTTCGCCGGGCGGCGCTGGGGCCGGGGTCATCGCGGTTCCATCCGGCGCCGACTCACGCGCTCGCCAGCGGTGCATGGTTCCGGCGCGCCCGAGCGGGAGTGCAGGGTTCGCTCACAGCGTCTCACGGGTGGGCGCGCTCGAACTCGGCGCGGTGCGCGTCGCTGCAGAAGACCCCGCCGCGGCCCGGCACGGCCTCGCTGCGCGGCAGGTGCAGTCCGCACTGGCTGCACGCGACCATATCTTCGTGCGGCGCAAGCGGCGTCTTCGGGCGATCGCGCGTCACGCGGCGGCTGCCGCTGCGCGCGAGCCAGAGGACGACCAGGATCACGACGAGGACGATGACGAACTTCATTTCCGGTGCCGCTCGGGGATGGCGCAGACCGCGCTACGCGAAGCTCGACCGATGCAGCAGCACTTCGAGCACGAAGCGTGAACCGACGTAGGCCAGCAGCAGCAGCGCCGCGCCCGCATAGAGCCAGCCGGTCGCGCGCCGGCCGCGCCAGCCGAACGCCTGACGCCCGGCGAGCAGGCCGGCAAAGACGACCCAGCCGAGAATCGAGAATACCGTCTTGTGGTCCCAGCGCCAGGGGTTGGCAAACCACCCGCCGATGACGAGGGTCGCCGACAGCGCGATGAAGCCGGCCCAGACGAAGCGAAATGTCAGCCGCTCCAGACGCAGCAAGGGCAGCCCCATCGCGCTCGGCGCGCCGCCCAGCTTCGCCTCGGGCGGTGCGCCGGACGCGCCAGCGCCCGGCGCATGCATCATCCGCATGCGGCGCTCGGCATTGTTGAGCAGCGCGGCGTGCAGGACCGCGGCGCCGAACAAGCCGTAGGACGCAATCCCGAGCACCCAGTGCAGCGGCTCCCACGGCGAGCCGCCGTGGGCCCAGATCTCGCCCGGGAACCACCACGCGAGGGCGACCACCAGCGCGCCCAGCAGCGCGAGCGTGCGCCGCACGCCGGGCATCGGCACGAAGCGGCTTTCGACGGCGTAGACCGCGAGCACCAGCCACAGCGTCGCCGACAGCGCCGGCGCGAAGCCGAACCGCGCCCCCGGAAGCGGGCTGCCGACGCCGAAGACGTCGACCGTGATCGCGAACGCCTGCGCGATCCAGGCCACGATCAGCGCGGCGCGCAGCGCCTTGACACGTCGTTCGTCGAGCGACGCGGCGGCGATATAGCCGGCCAGCGCGACGGCGCTGGGCACGGCCAGCACGGGCGCGGCGGAGCCGAACGATAGAATCATCCGCACAGTGTACTGACGCGTCTGCCGCTCGCGCGCCGCGTCCAATGCCGATATGGCCTCCTCCCTCACCGAACGCCTGAGCCGGCTCGTCAAGACGATGCGCGGCCAGGCCCGCATCACCGAAGACAACGTGCAGGAGATGCTGCGCGAGGTGCGCATGGCGCTGCTCGAGGCCGACGTGGCGCTGCCGGTGGTGCGCGACTTCATCGCCCGCGTGAAGGACAAGGCGCTCGGCGCCGAGGTCGTCGGCTCACTGACGCCGGGGCAGGCGCTGGTCGGCATCGTGCAGCGCGAACTGGCGGCGACGATCGGCGAGGGCGTCGCCGATCTCGACCTCGCGGTGCAGCCGCCAGCCGTGATCCTGATGGCAGGCCTGCAGGGCGCCGGCAAGACGACGACGACGGCCAAGCTCGCGCGCCACCTCGCGACCAAGCGCAAGAAGA
>JACSRM010000253.1 GCA_014879745.1 Burkholderiaceae bacterium
CCGGCGCCATCAGCCCCGGCACCGACATGCTCGCGCGCATCGCCTGCGACAGGCTGCCGTCGCGCATCACGACCCGGTCGCCGGTCAAGATGTCGGTCGCGATCAGCGCAATCGGGATCGGCAGATCCTGGATCAGCCGCTCGCCGCGGTCGTCGTGCACCAGTTCGTTGAAGAAGGCCTTGATCTTCTGCCCCGAGACGACGCCGGGCGCATATTCGAGGCCCTTGTCGGTCACGCCGAGCTCGCTTCCTGGCACGTAGGCCTGCGACAGGCGCTTGTTGCGGTAGCTCATGTCGTAGAAGTCGGGATTGTCCTGGAACATGTCGTCCCAGTTTGCCTGCGCGAGCGCCTGGCTCATCGCGGCCGGCGACTGCCCTGCCGCGAAGGCGCCGGTGACGAGCGCGCCCATGCTGGTGCCGGCAATGCAATCGACCGGTACGCGCAGTTCCTGCAGCACTTCCAGAACCCCGATATGCGCCGCGCCGCGCGCCCCGCCGCCGCCGAGCACGAGGCCGATCCGCGGCCGGCTCGCATGCTCCTGCGGCGGCTGTTGCGCGGATGTCGGCGGCACTGCCTGCGCCAGGGCGGGTGCGCTCATGCACGCCGACAGCAAGCCGGCGCAGAGCCGGCGAAACCCCGCCTGGCGCATCGCGCCGGTCGGCCGGCGCGCGGCGCCTGGCGGCCCCGGCCGTCTAGAAGATCGCGGGTTTGTCAACGCCGCTCCTGGCCATCGAACGGCGCAGCTTGACGAGCGCCTCCTGCTGTATCTGGCGCACGCGCTCGCGCGTGAGCTTGAGCCGGCCGGCGAGCACCTCGAGCGTCTCGGCCTCGCGCGCTCCGAGCCCGTAGCGGCCGGCGAGCACTTCGCGCTCGCGGGGGTTGAGCAGCTCGAGGCCGTGCGACAGCAGCGCCTCGACCTCGCGGCCGAGGGCGCGGCTCATCGGATCGGCCGACTCTTCGTCGGCCACCGCATCGAGCAGCGTTTCGGCATCCGGCTCGCTCGACGCGCGGTCCAGCGGCGCATCCAGCGAAGCCGGCGTCTCGGCGAATCTCAGCAGCGCGGCGACTTCGGCGAGCGGTCTGCCGAGCGCGGCGGCAAGCTCTTCGGTCCGGATGCCGCTCGTTTCGGATTCCCCGAAGTGCGCGGCCTGCGCCTCGAGCGCGCGCCGCGTGCGCAGCACGTGATTCAGATCGCGCACCACGTGCACCGGCAGCCGCACGAGTCGGGCCTGATGCATCAGCGCCCGCTCGATGCTCTGGCGAATCCACCAGGATGCATAGGTCGAGAAGCGAAAGCCGCGATCCGGTTCGAACTTGTCGATCGCGTGCATCAAGCCGAGGTTGCCGTCCTCGATCAGGTCGATCAGCGGCAATCCGCGGCCCATATAGTTCTTGGCGACGCTGACGACGAGCCGCAGGTTGTGCTCGATCATCGCCTGGCGCGCGGCGAAACTGCCGCCGCGGGCACGCGTCGCGGTCTCGAACTCCTCCTGCGGCGTCAGCAGCGGCAGCTTGCCGATCTCGCGCAGGTAGATCTGCAGGGCGTCGCCGGGCTCGGCCGCTTCGGCGCCGGCTTCGCCCGCGCTTTCGCTTGCCGGCGCGGCGTCGATCCCGGTCTGACCGAATGCCGCCGCTGGCGCGCCGTCGGCCTCGCGCCCGTGATGGCCCCCGTCATTCGGCGGCGAAGTCCGGCGAGCCATCGCGAAGGCGCCCGGATCCGCGCTTCAGCGCGGCGGCAGGTACTTCATCGGGTCGACGGGCTTGCCCTGGCGCCGGATCTCGAAGTGCAGTTGCACCGTATCGGCGTCGGTCGAACCCATATCGGCGATGCGCTGGCCGCGCCGCACGACTTGATCCTCCTTCACGAGCAGGGTCTGGTTGTGCGCGTAGGCGCTCAGGAAAGTGTCGTTGTGCTTCACGATCAGCAGGTTGCCGTAGCCGCGCAGGCCCGAACCGGCGTAGACGACGCGCCCGTCGGCCGCAGCGTACACCGGGTCGCCGGCCTTGCCGCCGATGACGATTCCCTTGCTGCGCGCCTCGTCGAACGGCACGATCACCGGGCCGGTTGCGGGCCAGGTCCAGACAACGTCGTCGGCGGCGGCGCTCGGTGCCGCCTGTGGCGCGACCGGGGTCGCGACCGGCGCCGCCGATGCGGCGCTTGCGGCGGCGGAAGCCGGCTTGGTCTCGGTGCGGGCGGCCGTGCCCGGCCGTGCGGCTGCGGCTTGCGCTTCGGCCGCGGGCGGCACGACGCGCAGCACCTGGCCGACCTCGATCACATTGGCATTCTCGAGGTTGTTCCACTTCACCAGGTCGCGCCAGTTCTGGCCATGGTCCATCGCAATGCGGACCAGCCGGTCACCCGCCTTGACGGTGTAGTAACCGGGCTTGCCGGCATTCTCGGCGCCCGGCAGCACGGGGGCTTCGGCCTGCGACGCGGCCGCTTCGGGGGCGGACGCGGATGGGGCCGCCGCAGTCGTGCTCAGGCTGCGGTCCTCGACCGGCGCGCGCGTCTTCTTGCCCGCGCAGCCCGCGAGTGCGATCGAGATCAGCATGAGCGCGACGACCCGCCAGACTGCGCGCGGTTCCGGTCCCATGCCTATTGCCTTGCTCCCAAACATCAATCGATTCCCATCTTCAACGGAACGAAATGCACCGCATCGTGCACGCTGCGACGCACGCCCTGCTCGTCGCGGTCGACGACGACAAGCTGCTGGCGCCCGCCCTCGATCTGCACCGGCGCGACGAGCCGGCCACCGACGGCGAGCTGGTCGAGCCACGCCTGCGGCATGGCGTCGCCGCCGGCGGCGGCGATGATGCTCCGATACGGCGCCCCCGGCGCGTGACCGATGCGGCCGTCACCATACACCAGCCGCACCCGCATCTCGCGCAGCGCGAGCAGATGGGCCCGGGCCTTGTCGTGCAGCGCACGCACGCGCTCGACCGAGATCACATCGCGCGCAAGCTGCGCGAGCACCGCCGCCTGATAGCCGCAGCCGGTGCCGACCTCGAGCACGCGGCCGAGCGAGCCGTCGTGGCGCGCCGCCGCGCCCTGCATCAGCAGCTCGAGCATGCGCGCGACGACCGACGGCTTGGAGATCGTCTGACCATGGCCGATCGGCAGGCTCGTATCCTCGTACGCCTGATTGACGAGCGCGGTATCGACGAAGCGATCGCGCGGCACGGCGAGCATCGCGCCGATCACGCCGGCATCGCGCAGGCCCTTGGACTGCAGCCGTTGCACCAGTCGGCGCCGGACCTCGACCGAATCAAGCCCGAGCCCGGAGGGCACGACGCGCCGTGCGGCGTCCGCCGCGGCCTGCTGCATCAGCGCCTGCGGGCGAAGCACGCCGCTCGCAGCCGTGCGGGTCGCGGCCGGCTTCGCGCCGGCACCGACGATCCGCTCGAGCGGGAGCGGGAACTTCGGCGCCGGGCGCTGCGCGCTCGTCATTCGACGGCACCGGCGGCCAGCACGTCGCGCCAGGCGCCGACCATGCGGTGTTCGGTCAGATCGATCTGCAGCGGCGTGACCGAAATCCGGCCGACCGCCGTCGCATGGAAATCGGTGCCGTCGCCGGCCTCGCGCGCATCGCCGGCCGGACCGATCCAGTAGATCGGCTCGCCGCGCGGGTTGGTCTGGCGGATCGCGGGCTTGCTCGAATGGCGCCGCCCGAGTCGGGTCACCGCGAGCGGCAGGCGATCGGCATCGGCGCGGTTCGGGATATTCACGTTGAGCAGCCACGGCGCGGCGGATCGCGGCGGCGCGGCCAGCACGCGCTCGAGGATCGCCCGCGCGACGCGCGCCGCCGCGTCCAGGTGCTCCCAGCCGCGCTCGACGAGCGAGAACGCGATTGCCGGAACGCCGAACAGATAGCCTTCCATCGCCGCCGCGACGGTGCCCGAATACAAGGTGTCGTCGCCCATATTGGCGCCGTTGTTGATGCCCGAAAGCACCAGATCCGGCCGCTGCCGGAGCACACCGGTGAGCGCTACATGGACGCAGTCGGATGGCGTGCCGTTCACGTAGCGGTAGCCGTTGGGCGCACTGAAGACCGACAACGGGCGGTTCAGCGTGAGCGAATTCGACGTGCCGCTCGCATTTTGCTCCGGCGCGACGACATCGATCTCGCCTAGCCCCGCGCAGGCCCGCACGAGGGCCTCGAGGCCGGGTGCCAGATAGCCGTCGTCGTTCGCGATCAGGATGCGCATGGCGCGATTGTAGGGAGTGGCGCAGCGCCGGACCGGTACCCTGGCGTGCCGTCGCGGCTGCGGCGGACATGCTGTTACCGTGTGCCCCCGGAGTGCGTTAGGATTCCCCGGCGCAACATTCGCAGCCGCGATCCGGCGAGGAGACGACGCGAATCATGGCAGTCAAGGTGCTGATCCTCGAAGACAACCCGGTCGCGCGCAGCTTCCTGTGCCGGGTCGTGCGCGAGAGTTTCAGCGACACGATCCTCATCACCGAAGCAGGTGACCTGGAAACGGCGCGCCGCCATGTCGGGTTGCTGACCGAAGGCCAGGCGCCGCTCGACCCCTTCAAGCTCGTGCTGGTCGACCTCGAACTGCCGGACGGCAACGGCATGGAGTTGCTGCAGTTGCTCGCGCACTACCCGGCGACCAAGATCGTCACCACGCTCTATTCCGACGACGATCATCTCTTTCCGGCGCTGCAGTGCGGCGCCGACGGCTACCTGCTGAAGGAGGACCGCTTCGAGGTGCTGGTCGAAGAGCTGCAGAAGATCGTGCGCGGCCAGCCACCGCTGTCGCCGGCGATCGCGCGCCGGCTGCTGACGCATTTCCGGCACGGCCAGGCAGCGCCCTTCGCGGCCGCGGGCCGAACCAGCAATCCGCCGGCGCCGCCGTCTGGATTCCAGAGCAGCCGCCCGATGCCGCTCGGGCGCGGCGCGCCGCTCGATCACGAGCGGCTCACACCGCGCGAGAGCGAAGTGCTGACCTATCTCAGCAAGGGCTTCACGATCAAGGAGATCGCGAACCTGATGGGCATCAAGTGGTTCACGGTGAACGACCACATCAAGTCGATCTACAAGAAGCTCAACGTCTCGAGCCGCGCCGAAGCCGCGGTGCTTGCGAGCAAGCAGGGGCTCGTCTAGCGCGGCGGGTGACGCATGCCGGCAAGCCGCGACGGCCGCCTGGCAGAGACTGCAGGATCTGCCGTGACCCCGATCGAGGCGCTGTCGCCGGCCGCCCGCGCTGCGCCGCAGGACGACCACGCATTGCGATGGATGGGATGGCGGCTGCGCCTGCTCGTCGGCGCCGCCCTGCTCGGCTGCGGCGGCCTCTTCCTGCTGGCGCGAGGGCTGGCCGATGCCGAGCAGCTCGTCGGGCCGTGGCAGGCCGGCGCGGCCGGAGGCATCGCGCTCGGCGCGGGCGCTGGCGACGCGCTCGAGGCGCACGCCGGCAAGCGACTCGTCGCCCTGAGCGCGGGAACACACCGGCTGGAACTGCCCGACGCGCTCGTGCTGCGGCGGTCGCCGCGCTGGATGATCGACGACGAGGCGCGCGCGCGGCATCGCACGCTGCACGCCGCACTGTCCGAACTGCTTCACGAGCCCGCGCCACGCATGCACTTCAGCGATGGCGCGCAGGTCGATGTGCCGCTGCGCCACCTTGGTTTCGATGGCCTGGGCGGGACGTTCTGGCTGATGTCGGCGATCGCGCTCGCGCTGTATCTGTCGGCGATGGTGATGGTGCTGGCCGACCCTTCCAGGCACAACCTGCTGTATGCGCTGATGGCACTGTGCCAGTCCGGCAATCTGGTCTTCATCGCGGCCGCGTCGACGCCGCGGCTGGGGCTGCCGCAAGCGATCGCCGAGTGGGACATGACGGCGCGCATGGCCTTCGATTTCGTCACCGCGGCCGCGGCAGTGCAGCTGTGCGCCCTGCATGCGCCGCACATTCGCGCCGCGCAGGGGCTTGCGGCGGCGGCCTGGGCCTTCGCCGCGGTGCTGATCGCGCTCCAGGCGTTCGGCTGGCTGACGCATGCCTGGTGGTGGACGCAGCTCGGCGTAGTCGCCCTTTGCCTGCTTGGCGTCGCGATCCTGAGTGCGGCGCACCGGTTGCAGGCCGACCCGCTCGTGCTGCAGTTGCGGCGCTTCGGCCTGCTCGTGGCCGGGACCTGGATCCTGCTGACGCTCGCGATCGTGACGGCGATGCGGATGGCCAGCGCGGCACACCCGTTGACGGGCGTCGCATCGACGATCTGGATCGTCTTTCTGGCCTCGCTGCTGCTGCTGGTCCCGTTCTTTGCCCGTTCACAGCAGATCCTGCGCGAGTTCTCGCTGCTCGCCGCGGTCAGCACGGTCGCGACCTCGCTCGACCTGCTGTTCGTTGCGGTCTTCTCGTTCGGTGCGTTCGCATCGCTGACGCTGTCGTTCTTCATCGCGCTGGCCGTCTATGCGGGCGCGCGCCAGTGGATACTCAACCAGCTGCTGAGCCGCACCCGGCTCACGACCGAACGCGTCTTCGAGCAGCTTTACCGCAGCGTGCGCGAGGTCGAGTCGCATCCCGAGCGCACGCCCGACCTGCTGCTGAAGCTGCTGCGCGAGTGCTTCGAGCCGATGCAGGCCGGCCTTGGCGATGACCGGCTCGGCGCAACGCGCATCGAGGACCGCGGCGCGACGCTCGTGGCGCCGGTCCCGGTGCTCGCGCCCGATCCCGTCGCGCCCGCCGCCGGTACATCGGTCCGCCTGCGCCATGCGCAGCGCGGGCGCCGGCGCTTCACGATCGAGGACGCGCGGCTCGCGGATCGGATCGTCGAGCAGTTGCGGCGCGCGGTGCTGTTCGACCGCGCCGTCGAGCAGGGGCGCAACGAGGAGCGCATCCGCATCGCGCAGGACCTGCACGACGATATCGGCGCCAGGCTGCTGACATTGATGTACCAGGCGCAGTCGCCCGAGATGGAAGAGTATCTTCGCCACACCCTGAAGGATCTGAAGACGCTGACGCGCGGGCTGGCCAAGGGCAACCACCGCCTGAGTCACGCCGCCGCCGAGTGGAAGGCCGACCTGACGCACCGCCTGACGGTGGCCGATATCGCATTCGGCTGGACCTTCGATGCCGGGCGCGACGTCTCGCTCAATGTCGTGCAGTGGTCGGCGCTGACCCGCATCCTGCGCGAGCTCGTGAGCAATACGATCGCGCATGCCGGGGCGACCCGGGTCGACATCTCGCTGCAGTTCGACGGCGATCGCCTCGCACTCGAAGTCACCGACGACGGCCGGGGGCGCGACCCCCTACGCTGGTCGCACGGCCTCGGGCTCGGCGGCGTGCGCAAGCGCGTCAAGCAGCTCGGCGGCGACGTCGAGTGGGACGAGGTCGAGCCCCGCGGCATCCGTTGCCGCGTGCGCGTTCCGGCGCTTTCGAGCGGACCCTGAGATCGGGCCGAAGCTCGCGGCCTGAAACGACAACGCCCCCGAAGGGGCGTCGCCGAAGTCGAATCCGGTGGGGTGGCTGATGGGGCTCGAACCCACGACAACAGGAATCACAATCCTGGACTCTACCAACTGAGCTA
>JACSRM010000377.1 GCA_014879745.1 Burkholderiaceae bacterium
TCATCGACGTCAATATGGACGAGGCGATGCTCGACTCGCAGGCGGCGATGGTGCGCTTCCTGAACCTCGTCGCCGGCGAGCCCGAGATCGCGCGCGTTCCGATCATGATCGACAGCTCGAAGTGGAGCGTGATCGAGGCGGGCCTGAAGTGCATCCAGGGCAAGGGCATCGTCAACTCGATCTCGCTGAAAGAGGGCGTCGAGCCGTTCAAGCACCAGGCCCGCCTTGTGCGGCGCTACGGCGCGGCGGCGGTCGTGATGGCGTTCGACGAACAGGGCCAGGCCGACAGCTTCGAGCGCAAGACGCAGATCTGCGAGCGCGCCTACCGCATCCTCACGGGCGAGGTCGGCTTCGCGCCCGAGGACATCATCTTCGACCCCAACATCTTCGCGATCGCGACCGGCATCGAGGAGCACAACAACTACGCCGTCGACTTCATCGAGGCGACGCGCTGGATCAAGCGCAACCTTCCGGGCGCGAAGGTCAGCGGCGGCGTCAGCAACGTGAGCTTCTCGTTTCGCGGCAACGACCCGGTGCGCGAGGCGATCCACACCGTCTTCCTCTACCACGCGATCAAGGCCGGGATGGATATGGGCATCGTCAACGCCGGCATGGTCGGCGTCTACGACGATCTGGATCCGGTGCTGCGCGAGCGCGTCGAGGACGTTGTGCTCAACCGCCGCTCCGACGCCGGCGAGCGGCTCGTCGAGATCGCCGAGAACGCGAAGGGTGCGGCGAAGGACGACGGCGCGCGCCTCGCCTGGCGCGCCAAGCCGGTCGACGAGCGGCTCGCCCACGCCCTCGTGCACGGCATCACCGATTTCATCGTCGAAGATACGGAAGAGGTCTACCAGCGCGTGCGCGCCGAGGGCGGGCGTCCGCTCGCCGTCATCGAAGGCCCGCTGATGGCGGGCATGAATATCGTCGGCGACCTCTTTGGCGCGGGCAAGATGTTCCTGCCGCAGGTCGTCAAGAGCGCGCGCGTGATGAAGCAGGCCGTCGCCCACCTGCTGCCCTATATCGAGGAGGAGAAGCGCCTGCACATCGAGGCCGGCGGCGAGGCGCGCGCCAAGGGCAAGCTCGTCGTCGCGACCGTCAAGGGCGACGTGCACGATATCGGCAAGAATATCGTCACCGTCGTCCTCCAGTGCAACAACTTCGAGGTCGTCAATTTGGGCGTGATGGTGCCGTGCCAGGACATTCTCGCCAAGGCGAAGGAGGAGGGGGCGGACATGATCGGCCTGTCCGGTCTCATCACCCCGAGCCTCGAGGAGATGCAGCACGTCGCCGCCGAGATGCAGCGCGACCCGTATTTCACCGAGCGGCGCATGCCGCTTCTGATCGGCGGCGCGACGACGAGCCGCGTGCACACGGCGGTCAAGGTCGCGCCGCACTACGACGGGCCGGTCGTCTACGTGCCCGACGCGAGCCGCAGCGTCGGCGTCTGCAGCGATCTGCTGAGCGAGGAGCGATCGGCCGCCTTCGTCGCCGACGTCGCCGCCGACTACGAGCGGGTTCGCACCCTGCACGCGAACCGCAAGGTCACGCCGCTCGTCTCGCACGCGCAGGCGCGCGCCAACAAGACGCCGATCGTGTGGCAGGGCTACACGCCGCCGGTGCCGAAATTCATCGGCCGGCGCGAGTTCCGCAACTACGACGTCGCCGAACTCGCCGCCTGCATCGACTGGGGGCCGCTCTTCCAGACCTGGGATCTGGCCGGGCGCTACCCGGCGATCCTGACCGACGAAGTCGTCGGCGCCGCCGCCAGCCGCGTCTTCGACGACGCGCAGGCGATGATGAAGAAGATCATCGAAGGCCGCTGGCTCACGGCGTCCGGCGTGATCGGCCTGTATCCGGCCAATACGGTGGACGACGACGTGATCGAGATCTATACCGACGAGACGCGCAGCGAGGTGCTGATGCACTGGGCGCCGCTGCGCACGCAAAGCGTGCGGCCGGTGATCACCGCCGCCGACGGCCGCCAGGTGACGCGCCCGAACCGCAGCCTCGCCGACTTCATCGCGCCGAAGGCGAGCGGGCTGGCCGACCACATCGGGCTCTTCGCCGTCACCGCCGGCATCGGCGTCGAGAAGAAGGAGAAGCAGTTTCTCGCCGAGCTCGACGACTACAGCGCGATCATGTTCAAGGCGCTCGCCGACCGCCTTGCCGAAGCGTTCGCCGAGCGGCTGCACCAGCGCGTGCGCACCGAATTCTGGGGCTATGCGCCGGACGAGACGCTGAGCGTCGAGCAGCTCGTCGCCGAGAAATATGTGGGCATCCGCCCCGCGCCGGGCTATCCGGCATGCCCCGATCACGGCGTCAAGCGCGACCTGTTTCGCGTCCTCGCGGCGCCCGAGGTCGGCATCGAACTGACCGACAGCCTTGCGATGCAGCCGGCGGCGAGCGTCAGCGGCTTCTATCTGTCGCACCCCGAGTCGCGCTATTTCAATGTCGGCCGGATCGGGCCCGACCAGCTGCGCGCATGGGCGGAGCGTACCGGGCGCGACCTGGCGCAGGCCGAGCGCGCGCTCGCCGCGATCCTGTAGCCGCGCGCGCCGCTGCCTCGGCGCCGGGGCCGCGCCCTCGCACATCCCGTTGCAAGCGATGCATCTGCCGGCCGGGCCGGCAACATCGCGTCACACCCGCACGCTCATGCTTGCGACTGTTGCTGCCGAAATGCCAAGTGTTCACGCCGCGCCGGGCCGCGCGCGCCGAACATCCGCCTGACGGACCCGCAACGTGCACGGCGCACGCCGGGCCGCGGCGAGCGCAAGCGGGGGGACCGAACTTGAATACCATCCATTGGAACGGGGCGCGCATCGAGCGTCTCGTGCGTGCCGGCGCGACGGCGCTGCTGGTGTCCTTGCTCGCAGCCTGCGGCGGTGGCGGCGGCGACGCCGGCCCGGTGGCATCGGTGGATTCGGGGTCGGGCGGCGGCACCGGTTCCACCGGCAGCGACGCGGGCGGCACGGGCGCCCCCGCGCCGAGCGAGACCCCGGCCGCCGCGCTGCCGGCGTCGCGCGCCGACGCGCGCCGCTTCCTGACGCAGGCGACGTTCGGGCCGACCGAGCCCGAGGTCGATCACCTGATGAAGGTCGGCTACAGCGCCTGGATCGACGAGCAGTTCGCCAAACCGCAGAAGCTGCACCGCGGCTACTGGGACGCCGAGAACAAGGCGATCAAGAAGCTCGACGCGAATCGCTCGGCCGGCTCGCGCGAGGTGCTCGACAGCTTCTATCAGCAGGCGTTGAAGGGCGACGATCAGTTGCGCCAGCGCGTCGCCTTCGCGCTGTCCGAGATCTTCGTCGTCTCGATGGTCGCCGACGGCCTCGGCGGCGACAAGGGCCAGGGCGTCGCCGGCTACCTCGACATGCTCGGCCGCAACGCATTCGGCAACTACCGCACGCTGATCGAGGACGTGTCGCGCCATCCGATGATGGGCATCTACCTGTCGCACCTGCGCAATGCGAAGGAAGACCCGGCCAAGGGCCGCGTGCCCGACGAGAATTTTGCGCGCGAGGTGATGCAGCTGTTCTCGATCGGGCTGCACCAGCTCAATCCGGACGGCAGCGTGAAGCTCGCGCTCGACGGCAAGCCGATCGAGACCTACGGGCCGAAGGATATCGCCGGCCTGGCCAAGGTCTTCACCGGCTGGAGCTGGGACGGCCCCGACACCGGCGACGGCCGCTACTACGGCTGGGGCGTGGAGTGGGCCGATCCGGCGCGCTACTACACATCGATGCAGGGCTATACGCAGTTCCATTCGATCTCGGAGAAGCGCTTCCTCGGCGTCAAGGTGCCGGCGCAGACGCGCGCCGACCCGTACGCGAGCCTCGAGGTCGCGATGGACACGCTCGCCGCGCATCCGAATGTCGGGCCCTTCCTCGGCAAGCAGCTGATCCAGCGGCTGGTGACGAGCAACCCGAGCCCGGCCTACGTCGGCCGCGTCGCAGCGGCGTTCGGCGCGGGCGGCGACATGAAGGCGATGATCCGCGCCGTGCTGCTCGACCCCGAGGCGCGCGATGCGAAGATCGCCGCCGGCAAGGCCTACGGCAAGCTGCGCGAGCCGGTGCTGCGGCTGACCGCCTTGCTGCGCGCGTTCGGCGCGACGTCCGACAGCGCGAAGTACCTGATCGGCACGACCGACGATGCCGGAACCCAGCTCGGCCAGACGCCGCTGCGTTCGCCGTCGGTCTTCAACTTCTACCGCCCCGGCTACGTGCCGCCGAATACGAAGGCCGGCAAGCAGGGCCTGACGGTGCCCGAGATGCAGATCACGCACGAGACGACCGTCGCCGGCTACGCCAACTACATGATCAGCGGCGTGATGTACGGCTTCGGCCAGAACGGCGTCGACTGGCAGGCCAAGCGGCGCGACGTGCAACTCGATACCCGTTCGCTGCTCGCCAGCGTCGACGACAGCGAGGCGCTGGCCGGCCTCGTCCTCGCCCGGCTCCTCGGCCCCGGCAAATACGACGCGCTCGAGTCCGAGATCGTCGCCGCCGCCGACTCGATCGCGTTGCCCGAACTGAAGGCCGACGGCAGCAACAAGGACTGGGTCGAGACATCGAAGAAATACCGCGTCAGCGCCGCCCTTGCGATCGCGCTCGTCTCGCCCGAATTCCTCATTCAGAAGTGAGCGCCGCAGCATGAGCCAGCAACCCTCCAATGCATCGCGGCGCGCCTTCCTGCGCCGGCTCGGCGCGCTTTCGGCGAGCGGCGTCGCGGCGCCGTTCGCCGCCAACCTGGCCGCGATCGGCAGCGCGGCGGCGCAGGCGGCCGGCGGCTACAAGGCGCTCGTGTGCATCTTCTTGTACGGTGGCAACGACGCCTACAACACGGTGCTCGCGACCGACGCCGAATCGTGGAACCACTACCTCGCGGTGCGCGACGAGATCGCGCTGCGCGCGCCGGGAACGCCGCCGCTGCTGTCGGCCGGCGGCGGCTCGCCGGACCGCCTCGGGGGCGTGCTTGCGATCGCGCCGGCGCGCGCCCAGGGCCGCAGCTTCGCGCTGCATCCGGTGATGACCGGCGCGCGCGACCTGTTCGAAGCGCGGCGCCTGGCCGTCGTCGCCAACGTCGGCCCGTTGCTGCGCCCGACGTCGAAGGCGCAGTACCTGGACGAGAAGTTCGCCAAGCCGGCGAAGCTCTTTTCGCACAACGACCAGGCGTCGACCTGGCAGGCCGGATCGCCGGAAGGCGCGGTCGCCGGCTGGGGCGGGCGCGCCGCCGACCTGCTCGCCGACAGCAACCGCCATCCGGTCTTCACGAGCATCTCGACCTCGGGCAACGCGGTCTGGCTCGCCGGCAATACGGTGCTGCAGTACCAGGTCTCGGGCCGCGGCGCGATCCGCATCGGCAGCTGGGGTAATACGCTGTACGGCTCGGCCGAGGCGCTCACGCGCATGCACAACGTGATGCGCCGCGCCCGCTCGTCGAATCTGTTCGAGCAGGATCATGCCGCCGTCGTCGGCCGCTCGATCGACGCCGAGACGCGGCTGAGCGCGGCGCTGCCGGCGAGCGACGTGGCGCCCTACGGCACGCCCGGGCTGCCCGGCGACCAGGATCCGGTGCTGAAGTACGACAACCCGCTGTCGGGCCAGAAGGCAACCAATTCGCTCGCGCAGCAGCTGCAGATCGTCGCCCGCATCATCGGCGCGCGAAGTGCGCTCGGCGCGCAGCGCCAGGTCTTCTTCGTCAGCATGGGCAACTTCGACACCCACAGTGACCAGAGCCGGATGCAGGCCGACAATATGGCGCGCCTGTCGCACGGCCTGCGCTATTTCAACGATACGCTCGCCGCGATGGGCGTCGGCAACGACGTCACGACCTTCACCGCGTCCGACTTCGGCCGCACCTTCACGAGCAACGGCGACGGCACCGACCACGGCTGGGGTGCACACCATTTCGTGATGGGCGGCGCGGTGCGCGGCGGCGATTTGTACGGCAACTTCCCCGTCTACAGCCAGTCCGACGACAAGGGCAACTTCGCGAGCCCGAACCAGATCGGCAACGGCACGCTGCTGCCCGAGGTCTCGGTCGACCAGTATGCGGCTACGCTGGCGCGCTGGTTCGGCGTGCCCGACGCCGAGTTGCCGGCGCTGTTCCCGAACCTGCTCAACTTCAACGCCGGCGTGCGCGATCTCGGCTTCATGACGTAGCCGGCCGGGCCGGCGCGCCGCTCACGACACCGCGAGCACGCGCCGGTACTGGATCGCCTCGGCCAGATGCGCGGTCTGGATCGATTGCGCGCCTTCGACATCGGCGACGCTGCGCGCGATGCGCAGCACGCGGTGAAAGCTGCGCGCTGACCAGCCCAGGCGCGCGGCGGCGGCCTGCACGAATTTCGACGCCGCGGCGTCGAGCGCGCAGTGCCGGTCGAGCGCGTCGCCCGCAAGATCGGCGTTGCGGCAGCCCTGGCGGGCGATCTGGCGTTCGCGCGCCCGCGCGACGCGCACCGCGACATCGGCGCTCGCCTCGCCCATCGCGGTGGCCCTAAGCGCATCGGGCGCGACGGCAGGCACCTCGACCTGGAGGTCGATGCGGTCGAGCAGCGGGCCGCTGATGCGCCCCTGGTAGCGCGCGATCGCATCCGGCGTGCAGCGGCAGCTGCGCAGCGCGCTGCCGAGGTGGCCGCAGGGGCAGGGGTTCATCGCCGCGAGCAACTGGAAGCGCGCCGGGAACTCGGCCTGGCGCGCGGCGCGCGAGATCGTGATGCGGCCCGATTCGAGCGGCTCGCGCAGCGCTTCGAGCGCGGCGTGCGGGAACTCCGGCAGCTCGTCGAGAAAGAGCACGCCGTGATGCGCGAGCGAGATCTCGCCCGGCCGCGGCGGCGAGCCGCCGCCGACGAGGGCGACCGGCGACGCGCTGTGGTGCGGCGCGCGCAGCACGCGCTGGCGCCAGCGCGCGGCGCGGAACTCGCCGCTCAGGCTCAGCACGGCGGCCGATTCGAGCGCCTCGTCGTGCGTCATCGGCGGCAGCAGGCCGCCGAAGCGCTGCGCCAGCATCGACTTGCCGGTCCCCGGCGGGCCGACCATCAAGACGCTGTGGCCGCCGGCGGCGGCGATCTCGAGCGCGCGCCGCGCCGCGGCCTGGCCCTTCACGTCGCGCAGGTCGGGCAGCGCATCCGGCATGGCGGGAGCGACGGGCTTCGCCAGCGGCAAGGGCTGCGCCGCGTCGCCGCTCTGGAACGCGCGCACGACGTCGAGCAGGTGGCCG
This sequence comes from Burkholderiaceae bacterium, assembly GCA_014879745.1. Classification (GTDB taxonomy): domain Bacteria; phylum Pseudomonadota; class Gammaproteobacteria; order Burkholderiales; family Burkholderiaceae_C; genus CAIKUF01. Next base: position 7,219 of record JACSRM010000377.1, read on the forward strand.
GCGGCGTGGATTGCGATGCCGCCGGCGAGCGCCGCCTCCTCGGCGCTGTCGGCCGGCAGCACGAGCGCACGCGGCGTGTGCCCGCGGCTCAGCGCGAGGCCCATCGCGAGCGCGCCGCGCACCGGACGCAGATCGCCGGCGAGGCTCAGTTCGCCGGCGAACTCGAAGCGGTCGATCTGCGCCGCGTCGAGCTGGCCGCTCGCGGCGAGGATGCCCAGCGCAATCGGCAGGTCGAAGCGGCCCGACTCCTTCGGCAGGTCGGCCGGCGCGAGGTTGACGGTGATCCGCTTGTTGGTCGGAAATTCGAGG
>JACSRM010000382.1 GCA_014879745.1 Burkholderiaceae bacterium
GCAGCCATAGCTCGGGCTATGGCGAGCATTTGCAACGCCGAGCGGGCGCGTTCTGGCGTGTCGAGCGGGTATGACCGAGAGACTCTCAGCCTCTCAGCCGAGTTCGCGGCCGAAGAAGCGCAGCGTGCGGTCCCACGCGACGCGCGCCCAGACGCGGTCGAACTGCGTATTCGGGATGCGTCCGCGGCCGACAGCGGTCTCGTTGGCGAAGGCGTGATGCGCCAGATAGCGGTGCCCCTGGTAGGCGACGCCGGCGGCGGCGAGCTTCTCCTCCAGCGCATCGACTCCCGCGATCGGAAAGAAGGCATCCTGCGTCGCCCAGTGCGACAGCACCGGCACCTTGATCTTCGAGGCGTCGACATATTCCAGCGGCGGCATGCCGTACCACGAGACGCCGGCGTCGGCCTCGGGTACGTTCACGAGCGCGAGCCAGGTCAGCGCGCCACCCATGCAAAAGCCGCTCACCCCGACCTTCGCGCCGCCCTTGGCGCCCCTGGCCTTCAGGAACTGCACCGCGCCGCGCACGTCCTGCGCCGCGGCGTCGCCGAAATCGAGCCCCGTCATCAGGTGGTTCGCCTCCTCCTGCTCCACGGTTGCCTTGCCGCGGTACAGGTCGGGGACGAGGGCGGCGAAGCCGGCGTCGGCGAGCCGGTTCGCGACACCGCGGATCTGATCGTTCAGGCCCCACCACTCCTGGATCACGACCACACCCGGGCCGCCGCCCGCCGTCGGTTCGGCGAGGTAGCCGTTCACCGGCTTGCCGTCGGGGCGCTTGAATTCGATCATCGTTCCCATTCGAGTCTCCTTGTTGAAGTCGGTATTCGCCACCCGCGGGTGGCGCGCAAGTCAAGTAGAAGGCATCGCGCGGCGCGGCGTCAATCCGAGGGGCATTCAGGCCTCGCGCAGCGTCGGCCGGCCGGGCGCGAGATCCTCGGCCCGCACGCCATGCGCCAGCAGGTCGTCCGGCAATGGCCTGCGCTGCGCCAGCGCGCTCGCGGCGCGCGCCATCGCGGGCGCCGTCTGGATGCCGTAGCCGCCCTGGCCGACGAGCCAGAAGAAGCCCGCTGCCGACGGATCGAAGCCGACGACCGGCGACTTGTCGGCGACGAAGCTGCGCAGCCCGGCCCAGCGGCTGCGCACGCGGCCGACGGCCTGGCCGGTTGCCGTCTCGAAGCGGTCGACCGCGACCGCGATATCGAGTTCCTCGGGCTGCGCATCGCACGGCGCGCAGGGCGTCTCGTCGGCCGGCGACAGCAGCAGCAGACCGGCGTCGGGCTTGAAGTAGAAGGTCTCGCCGACGTGGATCGCCGCCGGCCAGCCGCGGGCCGGCGCGCCGCCCGGCACATCGATCAGCAGTGCGCTGCGCCGCTTCGGGACGAGACCGACAGGCGCCGCGCCGGCGAGCGCGGCGATCTCGTCGCCCCAGGCGCCGGCGGCGTTGATCACGACCGGCGCGCAAAGCGTCGCGCCCGGCGTCGTGACGCACCAGGCCTCGCCGTCGCGGGTCAGCGCCGAGACCGCGCTGTCGTACGCGAAGTGCACGCCGTTGCCGCGGCAGATCGCGGCAAAGCCTTGCAGCACGGCTGCGACATCGATATCGAACGACTCCGGCTCGAGCAGCGCGCGGCTCAGATAATCGCGCTTGAAGGCCGGAATCAGGGCACGTGCCTGCGTTTCGTCGAGCCGCGCCGGCGCGAACTCCTCGGCCAGCGTCGCCGCGAATGCGTCGAGCGCCGCCTCCTCCGCCTGCGCCGCGAAATAGAGCGTGCCGCGCGGCGCGACGAGCGCGTGCGCGCTGAAACCTTGCGGCGGCTGCATGTAGAAGCCCTTGCTCGCGCGCGTCAGGGCGCGGATCGTCCGGTTGCCGTAGATCTCGCTGTAGAGCGCCGCCGAGCGTCCCGTCGCGTGATAGCCGGGCTGCGACTCACGCTCGACGACGGCGACGCGCGCGCCGCGCGACAACTCGGCGGCGACCGACATGCCCGCCATGCCGGCGCCGATGACGATGAAGTCGAATTCTTGACGGATCATGGTGGGCGAGGGTACGCCAATAGTCGCACCGTGAAGGGATCAAGATCACGAATCACCGCATCGAAGTCCTGTTTGCCGATTCGAGGCGCTGGAGGTGTCACCCTGCGACACCACCGGCATGGCGGCCCGGTTCATCGGCCGTACCCGAATCGGCCGGGCTGGTTGGGTGCTATGCGAAAGTCGCGGCGCGACAGACAAGACGCCACTCGCCAGGCCGGTGCAATGCAAACCCGAACCATCGCCGAGATGCTCCATGGGTCCTGCGCGAACCTCGCGATGGTGCATGCCGGTCGTGGCCTTCGTTCGTGATGCAGGCCCGATCTTCGGGCATTGTCTCGAGGCAGCAGGGTGCATCGAGGTGAGGACCCCGATTCGACTCTTCGGCGCGCCGCAGGCGTCTGCGGCGCGCAGGCGAACCGTTCCTTGCAATCCGCAGTGATCGAAGCAGGCTGGAGCGATCCGATGCCGTTTCGCCATCCAACGTCCAGGCCATGAGCGATACCTTCGTCGCTGCCGCAGATGCTCGCCCGCAGCGCTTCTTGCTCGCCGAGTTGGACGCGCGCCACGGCGCCGGGCCGGACCGCATTGAGGCGCTGCAGTGCCTGATCGACCGCATAGCCCCGAACGATCGCAGTCGAGCTGCCGCACGGCGCCGTTGCCTCCGGGCCCGCGCAGTGCGTCGGGGCGCCGCAGCAAGCCGCTTCCTACAATCGGCGGCACGCGAAACGGCCGAGGCCCGCCCATGAATACTTCCGCATCCAGCAGCAAGGACCATTCGCTGGTCCACCTGGCCCTGGCCGACAAGGCCGAGATCCTGTCGCAGGCGCTGCCCTATATCCGCAAGTTTCACGGCAAGACGATCGTCGTCAAATACGGCGGCAACGCGATGACCGACCCGGAGCTGCAGCAGGATTTCGCCGAGGACATCGTGCTGCTGAAGCTCGTCGGCATGAACCCGGTCGTCGTCCACGGCGGCGGGCCGCAGATCGAGGAGGCGCTCGCCAGGCTCGGCAAGAAGGGCAGCTTCATCCAGGGCATGCGGGTGACCGACGCCGAGACGATGGAGGTCGTCGAGTGGGTGCTCGCCGGCCAGGTGCAGCAGGATATCGTCGGCCTCATCAATGTCGCCGGCGGCAAGGCCGTCGGCCTGACCGGACGCGACGGCGGGCTGATCCGCGCCAGGAAGCTCAAGATGGTCGATCTGAAGGATCCGAGCATCGAGCACGATGTCGGACAGGTCGGCGAGATCGAGTCGATCGACCCGAGCGTGGTGCGCGCGCTGCAGGATGACCAGTTCATCCCCGTCATCTCGCCGCTCGGCTTCGGCAAGGACAACGAGAACTACAACATCAACGCCGATGTCGTCGCCGGCAAGCTCGCCGAGGTGCTGAAGGCGGAGAAGCTGATGCTGCTGACGAATACGCCGGGCGTGCTCGACAAGGACGGCAAGCTGCTCACCAACCTGTCGGCGCGCGAGATCGACGATCTGTTTGCCGACGGCACGATCAGCGGCGGCATGCTGCCCAAGATCAGCTCGGCGCTCGACGCCGCCAAGAGCGGCGTCAATACGGTGCACATCATCGACGGCCGGGTGCCGCACGCGATGCTGCTCGAGATTCTGACCGACCAGGCGTACGGGACGATGATCCGGTCGCATTGATGAAGGCGGCAGACGCGATTCGCACGCAGCGGGCTTCGGGGGCGTCCGGCGCCGGTCGGGCGTGAGCGCCTTCTTCTCCTGGAGCGGCGGCAAGGATTCGATGCTTGCCTTGCACCGTGCGCTCGACGCCGGCCATGAAGTGCGGGCGCTGCTCGCGATGTTCGACGAGACCGGCGAGCGCTCGCGCTCGCATGCGATCGCGCCGCGCCTGATGCAGGCCCAGGCCGACGCGCTGGGCATCGAGCTCGTGATGCGCCGCGCCGGCTGGGCCGACTACGAGGCGGTATTCGTCGAGCAACTGCAGGCGTTCGCGCGCCAAGGCATCGCGACCGGACTGTTCGGCGATATCGACCTGCAGCCGCACCGCGACTGGGAAGAGGGTGTCTGCGCCCGCGCCGGGCTGCGCGCCGAGTTGCCGCTGTGGCACGAGCCGCGGCGGGCGCTGGTCGACGAACTGCTGGCGCTCGGCTATCGCGCGCGGGTGGTCTGCGTCGATGCGCGCGTGCTCGATGCGAGCTTTTGCGGGCGCACGTTCGACGCCGCGTTCCTGGCCGACCTGCCGCCCGCGGTGGACGCCTGCGGCGAGAACGGCGAGTTCCACACCTTCGTCTACGACGGGCCGCGCTTCGCGCACGCCGTTGCGCACCGGTTGGCGGCGGTGCACGAGATCGAGGCCGGGTCGCCTGCGCCCGGTCGCTTCTTCGTCCAGGAGCTGAGGTGAACGATCGCGGCCCGCGCGTCTGGCTCTTCGATCTGGACAATACGCTGCACAACGCGTCGCACTTCGCCTTCGGCGGCATCAACGGCGCGATGACCGAGTACATCGTGCGCGAGCTGGCGATGACGCCGCCCGAGGCCGACGCGCTGCGCCGAACCTACTGGCTGCGCTACGGCGCGACGCTGCTCGGGCTGGTGCGCCACCACGGCGTGCGCGCCGAGCATTTCCTGCATCACACCCACGTGCTGCCGGGGCTCGAGGATGCGGTGCACGGCGACGCGCGCGACCTCGCCGCGCTGCAGGCGCTGCGCGGGCGCAAGCTCATCCTGACCAATGCGCCGCGCGCCTACGCCGAGCGCGTGCTTCGCGTGCTCGGCATCGAGCGCGTCTTCGACGCCGTGATCGCGGTCGAAGATATGCGCATGTTCGGCGCGCTGCGCCCCAAGCCCGACGCGCGCATGCTGCGCCGGCTCGCCGCGCAGCTGGGGGTGCCGGCGTCGCGCTGCGTGCTGATCGAGGACACGCTCGCTCACCAGAAGGCGGCACGCAGCGTCGGCATGCGCACCGTCTGGATGCAGCGCTGGGCGCGCAGGGCGGCGCGTTCGCAGCCGGTGGCGGCGCGGCATGCGGTTCGCCCGCCATATGTCGATCGCCGCGTCATACGGCTGCGCGAACTGCTGAAGATCGCGGCGCGGATTGCGTGAACAAGTGCGGAAGTTGGTGTTTACCTGCACCGAAAGCGCGTCCGCCCGTATGCAAGAATTCCGCAGCCCAACCGCCGCGCGACCTCGACGATGTCCGATACGAATCCGCAAGCGATGCCCGACGAGGAGGTCGATGCGCCCGCCGCCGATCCCGATGCGGCGGCGCCCGCAACGCCGGCACGCAAGCGGCCCAGGCCCGGCGAGCGGCGCATCCAGATCCTGCAGACGCTGGCCGCGATGCTCGAGGCGCCGGGTGCCGAGCGGGTGACGACGGCGGCGCTTGCGGCGCGCATCGAGGTGTCGGAGGCGGCGCTGTACCGCCACTTCGCGAGCAAGGCGCAGATGTTCGAGGGCCTGATCGATTTCATCGAGCAAAGCGTCTTCACGCTCGTCAACCAGATCACCGAGCGCGAGACCGACGGCCACGTGCAGGCAAGCCGCATCGTCGCCGTGCTGCTGCAGTTCGGCGAGAAGAACCCCGGCATGACGCGCGTGATGGCGGGCGACGCGCTCGTCTTCGAGCACGAGCGGCTGCTGGCGCGGATGAACCAGTTCTTCGACCGTCTCGAATCGCAGTTGCGACAGAGCCTGCGCGCGGCCGCCGAGGCGGCGGGGTCGCAGACGCCGACGGTCGACGCCAACGTCAGGGCTTCGGTGCTGACGGCATTCTGCGTCGGCCGGCTGCAGCGCTTCGCGCGCTCCGGCTTCAAGCGGCTGCCGACCGAACAGCTCGACGCCGCGCAGGGTCTGCTGCTCGGCTGAACGCCGGCCGGGCTCGCGACAGCCACGCGCGGGCCGGCCCTGTTCGGGGCTGGCTACACTCGCAGCCGATGACGCAGCCCCATTCCATCGAAGGCCTGATCGCGCGCGCCGAGCAGTTGCTGACGCGGCTCGAGGCCGTGCTGCCGCGGCCGCTTGCCGCGCCCGACTGGTCGGCGTCGATCGCGTTTCGCTACCGCAAGCGCGGCGCATCGGGCGTCGTCGAGCCGGTGCGCCACGTGGCGACGATCCGGCTCGCTTCGCTCGTCGAGGTCGAGCCGCAGAAGCAGCGCCTGCTGCGCAATACCGCGCAGTTCGTCGCCGGCCAGCGCGCCAACAACGTGCTGTTGACCGGCGCGCGCGGTACCGGCAAGAGTTCGCTGATCAAGGCGGTTCTGAACGAATTCGCGCCGCGCGGGCTGCGCCTGATCGAGGTCGACAAGGCCGACCTCGTCGACCTGCCCGATATCGTCGACCTGGTCGGCGAGCGGCCGGAGCGCTTCGTCATCTTCTGCGACGACCTGAGCTTCGACGAGGGCGAGGCCGGCTACAAGGCGCTGAAGTCGATCCTCGACGGCTCGGTCGCGCAATCGAGCGAGAACGTGCTGATCTACGCGACCAGCAACCGCCGCCACCTGCTGCCCGAGTACATGAAGGAGAACCTCACGTACAAGCATACCGACGACGGCGAGGTGCATCCGGGCGAGGTCGTCGAGGAGAAGATTTCGTTGTCGGAACGCTTCGGCCTGTGGGTCAGCTTCTACCCGTTCAGCCAGGACGAGTACCTCGCGATCGTCGCCCAGTGGCTGCGCCATTTCGGCGTCGCCGAGGATGCGATCCGCAACGCCCGGCAGGAATCGCTCGTCTGGGCGCTCGAGCGCGGCTCGCGATCGGGCCGCGTCGCGTACCAGTTCGCAGCCGACTACAGCGGCCGAGGTGCCGTCGGCGCGGCGTGAACCGCGAACCCGCAAGGCGGCCGGTCGACGTCGAGGGCTCCGGATCACGCCGCCCGGTGGACGTCGCGGTGGGCGTGCTGATCGAGGCCGACGGCCGCTTCCTGCTGACGAGCCGGCCGGCGGGCAAGGTCTACGCCGGGTACTGGGAGTTTCCGGGCGGCAAGCTCGAGCCGGGCGAGAGCGTCGAGCAGGCGCTGCGGCGCGAACTGCACGAGGAACTCGGCATCACGATCGGCCCGGCCACACCCTGGCAGGTCGAGATCGTCGACTACGAACATGCCCGCGTGCGGCTGCACTTCTGCAAGGTCTTTGCCTGGCGCGGCGCGTTCGAGATGCGCGAGGGCCAGCAGATGGCGTGGCAGACGCTGCCGGTCGAGGTCTCGCCGGTGCTGCCCGGCACGCTGCCGGTGCTGCGCTGGTTCGCCGCCGAGCGCGGCCACCGCGGGCCGACCCACGTCGCGGCGGGCGAAGCGCAGCCCTGAAGTGGCCACAGCGCGCCGCTACACTGCCCGCATGGATTGGCTGGACGAAGTGAAATGGGACGCGCAGGGCCTGCTGCCGGTCGTCGCGCAGGAGGCCGGCAGCGGCGACGTGCTGATGGTCGCCTGGATGAACCGCGAGGCGCTGGCGCAGACCG
>JACSRM010000378.1 GCA_014879745.1 Burkholderiaceae bacterium
ACGTGATGCTGGTGCTGCTGATCATCTTCCTGATCACGATTCCGGTCGTCACGCAGACCGTCCCGGTCAGGCTGCCGAACGAGATCAACCTGCCGATGCAGACCAAGCCCGAGAACATCGACATCTCGGTCAACAAGGATGGTGACGTGTTCTGGAATCTCCAACTCGTTCCCGACAACAACGCGCTGGTCGAACGTCTGAAGAAGGTCTCGGTGCTCGACCCGCAGCCCGAGGTGCACATCCGCGGAGATCAGGATGCGCGCTACGAATCCGTCGGCCGGGTCGTGTTCGCGTGCCAGCGCGCCGGCATCCTGAAGATCGGCTTTATCACCGAGCCGCCGGCCAAGGGCTGACCATGGCGGCCCCGCGCGGGCCGCGAAGGGACAAACCATGTCAATGAACATCGGCACGCACGAAGACGAAGTGATGATCGACATCAACACCACGCCGTTGATCGACGTGATGCTTGTGCTCATCATCATGCTCATCATCACGATTCCGGTGCAACTGCATTCGGTCAACCTCAACATGCCGGCCGGCAACCCGCCGCCGCCGACCAAGCCGCCGGTCGTCGTGACGATCGACGTCGATTTCGACGGCACGGTGCTCTGGAATGGCGAGGCGCTGCCGAATCAGCAGGCGCTCGACGCCAGGCTCGCCCAGGCCGCGGCCGAGCCCGACCAGCCCGAGGTTCATCTGCGCCCGAACAAGCTCGTCGCCTACAAGAACGTCGCCGCGGTGATGGCCTCCGCGCAACGGCTCGGGATCACCAAGCTCGGCATCATCGGCAACGAGCAGTTCATCAAGTAGGCCCATGATCAAGCTACTGCGCTTTCTCCTCGCCTCGGCATTCACGCTCGCGCTCGCGTTCACCAGCCTGTCGGCCGCCGCGCAGGAGGCTGTGCGTCCGGCGGTGGGCACCCCGCTGCAGGCGGCCCAGAAGCTGATCAAGGCGGGCAAATACCGGGAGGCGCTGCAGAAGGTGCAGGAAGCCGACGATGTGGCTTCCAAGACGGCGAACGAGAAGCTGCTGGTCGAGCGCATGCGTCTGGCCGCGGCATCGGGCGCCGGCGATATGGCGGCCGCCACGAGGGCCTACGACGCCATCAACGCGACAGGCAAGCTCGGTGGAGCCGAGAAGCTGCGCATCATCGAGTCGATCGCCGGCGGCTATTACCGGGCGAAGGACTACCCGAAGGCCATCGACTGGGCGCAGCGCTACGAGAAGGAGGGCGGCAACAGCGCGCAGATGCAGACGCTGCTGCTTCAGGCGCAGTATCTCTCCGGCGATACGGCCTCGGTGACGAAGGAGCTCATGGCGGGTATCGCTGCCGACGAGAAGGCCGGCCGGGCGCCGTCGGAAGACCGCCTGAAGATGCTGATGAGCGTCAGCGCCAAGCAACCCGAGGGCGCTGCCTACATGCTCGCGCTCGACCGGCTCGTGACCTACTACCCGAAGAAGGAATACTGGGTCGAGCTGATCGACCGCGTGCAGCGCAAGCCGGGCTTCTCGGATCGCTTCTCGCTCGACATCTACCGGTTGATGCTCGCCACCGGCGGCATGCGCACGGCGAACGACTATATGGAGATGACGCAGCTTGCGCTGCAGGCCGGCTTTACCGCCGAGGCGAAGGAAGCGATCGAGAAGGGTTTTGCATCGGGCATGCTGGGCACCGGGCCCGAAGCGGACCGCCAGAAGCGCCTGCGCGACCTCACGATGCGCAAGGTCGAGGAGGCGCGCACGCAGGCAGCGACCAAGGAAGCCGAGGCGCAAGCGGCCAAGGACGGCAACGATCTCGTCAATATCGGCTTCAATCTGGCCTTGTCGGGCAAGGCAGCGCAGGGCGTCAAGCTGATCGAGCAGGGCATCGCCAAGGGTGAGCTCAGGCGCCCCGAGGACGCCGAGTTGCGGCTCGGCCAGGCGATGGTGCTGGCGCACAATCCGAAGTCGACCGGGGTGTTGCGTGGCGTCACCGGCAACGACGGCGCGGCCGACCTTGCGCGGTTGTGGATCCTGCTCGGCCGGCAGAAGCGCTGACGGCCCGCCGTGCGCCGCGGTAGGGTGTATCGCGTCGCGACATGACGCCGCGGCGGCGCGTCGGGCCTAGAGCGCCGGCATGGGCGGCCCGCCCAGGATCTTGCCGGTCACGCCCATTTCCACCGGCAGGCTGAGGTAGAAGAGGGCGAGCTTTTCCTGCGCCAGGCTTTGCAGCAGGCGTTCGGCATCCGCGTGCTTGACGGCGAATCCGACCTGCACCGTCAGGTCGCCGGCCAGCTCGAAGTAGTGCTGCTCGTGCAAGCGGCCGTGGCGGCCATAGCCGGCGATCGAGCGAAACGCCGTGCCACCCTTGATGCCGAGCGTTCTCGCGTGTTCGAGCAGCCACTCGTAGGTGAGCCTGCCGTGGTGGCGCTCGCTCTCCTGGACGTAGAACCTGAGATAGACGCCTTGCATGGCTTCGCTCCGGTTGCGATCGTGGCGCTGCGCGCGCGTCACGCCCGCATGAATAGGGCGTTCACGATCAGGATGCCGAGCGCCGTCATGAAGAGCGCGCCCAGCAGGTGCAGGCCGGCCAGGCCGAGCGCCCACAGATATTCGCGTTGACCGATCAGGGTCACGACTTCGAGCGAGAAGGTCGAAAACGTCGTCAGTCCGCCCAGAAAGCCGGTGATGATCGCCAGCCTCACTTCGGGCGGCACGCTCGCGTTGTGGGCGAAGAAGGCACTCGCCAGACCGATCAGCATGCCGCCGGCGAGGTTCGCCGTCACGGTGCCGAGCGGAACGGTCGGGAAGACGGGATTCAAAAGCGCGGCCAGCCACCAGCGCAGCAGGCAACCGAGCCCGCCGCCGGCGAAGACCGCGATCACCGGCCCGAGTCCAGGCATGGCACTCCTTTCAGCATGATGACGTCAAGGCCAGCTTCTGGCGCATCCGGCCGCGGCATTTGCGCCGGTCCCCGCATGTGGCCGGAAGTCCTCGCAAACGTTGCGCTCGCGATTCTCTCGATCGCCGGCAAAGCGCACCCGATCGGTGGACGCCGCAAGAAACTCCCGCAGCGGCTGGCGATCAGCATCCGCAGCCATCTTCAGCCTTTCGGGCAGTTTGCAGGCGCGTCGGGCACGTGCCGCAGGCCTGGCATCTGCAAGCGCGCAGTGTAGTCACCCGGTCGCGATTGTGCGATTGGCCGGAGTGCGTTGGCCGGAGTGCGTCAAGCTCCTGCGTCAGCGGCCAGCAGACCCTGCTCGACCATCGTCACGAGGCGCTCGGTGTATTTGCGGCACGCCGCGTCGTCCTGGCCACGCAGCGGGCCATCGAGCATCAGCAGGGCCAGGCCATGGACCGCCGACCAGGCCATGAACTCGGCACCTTCGCGCTGCTTGGGCGCGAGCAGCCCGGTCGCGACGAGGTCGTCGAGCGTGCTGCCGAGAAGTTGAAACGGGTCGAGTCCGCCGACGCCGCGCGGTGCCATATCCTCGGGGGCGAACTCGGTCAGCCCGAATGCGCGCGCGGTAAACGCGGTCCGAAACAGGCCCGGCTCGGCGCGCGCGAATCCGACATACCCGAGTCCCACCCCGCGAAACGCCGCCCGCGCGCGCTGCCGCGGATCGCGCCGGCGGTGGGTCGAATGAATCTGCGCCTCGATCGCGCGCGCCAGCCGTGCGATCGCCTCGGCGCGAACCGCCTCGAACAGCGCCTGGTGGCTGGCGAAGTGGCGGTACGCGGCATTCGGCACGACGCCGGCGCGGCGCGTCGCCTCGCGCAGCACGATCGCCTGCGGGCCGCCTTCGCGCGCGAGCGCGATGCCGGCGTCGAGCAGCGCGCGCCGCAGGTCGCCGTGGCGGTAGGTGCGCCGCGCCGGTGCGGTACGCTTGGTTGACGAAATCACTGGGTTAATCGCGGCACGCATCGACAACCGACGCGGGGACAAGTGTACAGTGTCCACAAAAGGAGGTCGCGATGCACCCCGATGCGTTTGTCGATGGTTTCCTGCTCGCCGTCCCCGATGCCAGCAAGGAGCGCTACCGCGAGATCGCCACCGTGGCCGCGCAAGCCTTCAGGCGGCACGGCGCGACCGAAGTCGTCGAATGCTGGGGCGAGGACGTTCCCGAAGGCAGGCTCACCTCGATGCCGATGGCGGTCAAGCTCGAGGCGGGCGAAAGCGTCGTCTTCGCGTGGGTCGTCTGGCCCTCGCGCGCGGTGCGCGACGCCGGCATGAAGGCCTTCATGGAGGACCCGAGCCTGCACCTGGACATGCCGTTCGACGGCAAGCGGATGATCTTCGGCGGCTTTCGCGTCCTCGTGAGCGCGTGATGCCGGCCGTCCGCTCCCTCACCGCGCCGAGGTCCGTGCGATGAAATACCGCGCCAGTTGCCACTGCGGAAACGTCGCGGTCGAGTTTGAAGGCGAGATCGCAGAAGTGCTGTCGTGCAACTGCTCGATCTGCCAGCGCAAGGGTTCGCTGCTGTGGTTCATGCCGCGCGACCGGCTGACGCTGCTTTCGCCCGACCAAGCGGCTTCGTCCTACGAATTCAACAAGCACCTGATCCGGCACCGCTTCTGCCCACGATGCGGCATCCATCCCTACGCCGAAGGCACCGATCCCAAGGGCAACGCCATGGCGGCGATCAACGTCCGCTGTGTCGAGGGCATCGACCTGGCGGCGCTCGCCGTCAAGCACTTCAACGGGCGATCGCTCTGACCCCGCTCCAAGCTCTTCATCCGAAGGAGACCCAGATGCAATTCACCCCCTACCTCAACTTCGACGGCAACTGCGCCGAGGCGTTCGCGTTCTACGCCAAGCGGTTCGACGGCACGATCGCCTTTCAAGGCACGTTCGGCGAGATGCCGGCCTCCGAAGGCATGCCGCCGATACCCGAGTCGGCGCGGCAGCGCATCATGCACGTGCATCTGCAGGTCAAGGAGTGGTCGCTGATGGGCTCCGACGCGATGCCCGGCGCGGATGTGTGCAGCGGCGGCTACCAGCCGGCGCAGGGCCTGTGGGTGTCGATCCAGGCCGACAGCGTCGCCGAGGGCCAGCGCCTGTTCGACGCGCTGGCGACCGGGGGCGCGACCGTGATGCCGTTCGCGGCCACCTTCTGGTCGCCGGGCTTCGGCATGGTGCGCGACCGCTTCGGCACGCCGTGGATGGTCAACGTGCCGCACGCCTGAGCGCGGCTTGGTCCAACGCCTACCGGAGCATCCCATGCCCGACCGCACCGTCCGCCTGCACCGCGTGCTGCGCTGCGAACCGAAGAAGCTCTACCGCGCCTTCATCGAACCCGGCGCGCTGGCGAAGTGGCTGCCGCCGCACGGCTTCACCGCCGAGGTCGAACATCTCGACGCCCGCGTCGGCGGGACGTTCCGGATGTCGTTTCGCAACTTCGGCAGCGGCAACGCGCATTCGTTCCACGGCGAGTACCTCGCGCTCGTCCCGGGCGAACTCGTGCGCTATACCGACCAGTTCGACGACCCGAACCTGCCCGGCGTGCTCGAGGTGACGGTGCGTCTTCGCGCCGTGAGCTGCGGCACCGAGCTCGACATCACGCAGGCGAACATCCCCGAACTCATCCCGCTCGAGATGTGCACCCTCGGCTGGCAGGAGTCGCTCGCGCAGCTCGCCGCGCTCGTCGAGCCCGAGATTCCCGGTTGAGCGTCAGGAGGAAGCGATGACGACGGCGACGAATACGATCTGTCCCTGGTACGACGGCGACGCCGAAGAGGCCGCGCGGTTCTATGCCGCGACATTCCCCGATTCATCCGTCGGCGCGGTCCATCGCGCGCCGAGCGACTATCCCTCCGGCAAGCAGGGCGACGTGCTGACGGTCGAGTTCAGCGTCATGGGCATTCCCTGCCTGGGCCTCAACGGCGGGCCGGCGTTCAAGCACTGCGAGGCCTTCTCGTTCCAGGTCGCGACCGCCGACCAGGCCGAGACCGATCGCTACTGGCACGCGATCGTCGCCAACGGCGGCAAGGAAAGCGAGTGCGGCTGGTGCAAGGATCGCTGGGGCCTGTCGTGGCAGATCACGCCCGTCGCGTTGATCGAAGGGATCGCCGACCCCGACCCCGCGGTCGCCAAGCGCGTCTTCGACGCGATGATGGAGATGGGCAAGATCGACATCGCGGCGATCGAGGCCGCACGGCGCGGTTGATCGACGCGCCAGCACGCGAAGCAACGCCATGAACAATGCAGCGACACCCCGGGTCGTCGACCGCGCCGAGTGGGAGCGCGCCCGCGCCGAACTGCTCGCCCGCGAGAAGGCGCACACGCGCGCCGGCGATGCGCTCGCCGCGGCGCGCAGGCGATTGCCGATGACGCGCATGGCGCCGGTCACGGTCGTCGGCCGCGACGGGCCGATTGCACTGCGCGACGTGTTCGACGGCCGACGCATGCTGCTCGTCTACCACTTCATGTGGCACCGCGGCGCGCCACACGAGAAGCAGTGCCCGGGCTGCACCCACACGCAGGCGGCGATGAACGACGCCGTGCGCGCGTATCTGGCGGCGCGCGACGTGAACTACGCCGTCTTCTGCGCCGGCCCCTTTGCCGAGATCGCGGCGTACCGCGACTTCATGGGCTGGACGATGCCTTGGTATTCGACCGCCGACAGCGGCGACGCGCTGCCCGCGATCCGCAACGGCGGCGACCTGCGCTGCTACCTGCGCGAAGGCGACGCGGTGTACCAGACCTTCGATGCCACCGCGCGCGGCGTCGAGGCGATGCTGCCGACCCTGCAACTGCTCGACCTCATGCTCTACGGCCGGCAGGAGAGCTGGGAAGACTCGCCCGCCGGCTGGCCCCAGCCCGACAGCGCCTCATCGTGGTGGTGGCAGAACGGCCGGCCGATCGCGCAGTGGGCGCGCAGCGCGGCCACGGTCGAGTAGGCGCGCGACCCTCGCCGATTCGACGGGCAGGCAACGCATCCGAGCATGCACGCGGTTGCTCGCCGCTCATGTCAAACGAGGAGAGGGCCTTGAAGATCACCGTTGAAACACGCATCGACGCGCCACTCGCGAAGGTGTGGCATGCCTACACGACGCCCGAAGACATCAAGCAGTGGAATGCCGCATCGGACGACTGGCATACCACCGCCTCGACCGTGGACCTGCGCGAAGGCGGTGCGTTCTGCTCGCGCATGGAGGCCAAGGACGGCAGCTTCGGGTTCGACTTCGCGGGGACCTACACCCGGATCGTTCCCGAGCAGTTGATCGAGTACGCGTTCGGCGATCGCCAGGGCACGGTCGAGTTCGCGGACGGCAGCGACGGCGTCGCGGTTCGCGTCAGCTTCGACGCCGAAACCGAGCACCCGATCGAGGCGCAACGCCAG
>JACSRM010000428.1 GCA_014879745.1 Burkholderiaceae bacterium
GCATGTGCGCGAGTTCGGCGCGCGCGAGGCCGAAGCCGTGCAGCCGCACCGCGATCTTCGGATTCGCCGCAAGCTCGCGCGCGCGCTCGCGCGTCGTGACGACGATCGCTGCGTTACCGTCGGCCGGATGCGTCTGGCCGCCGTACGTGACGGTGCCGCCTTCGAGCACCGGGCGCAGCTTGGCGAGGCCCTCGGGCGTCGAATGGTTGATGCCTTCGTCGCCCTCGATCGTCGCCGCCGTCTTCTTGTAGCCGGGCGCCGGCACCTCGAACGGCAGCGTCATGAAGCGGCGCAGGAAGGCACTGTTGTCGGCCAGTGCGTCGCGATACTGCTGCTCACGGCGCAGCACGACCTCGTGCTGCTCGGCGGTCGCGATGCCGAGCTTGGCGGCGACATTCTCGGCCGTCTTCAGCATCGAATGGCCGCCGAGCGGGTCGCAGCCGAAGCTGTCCATCACCCAGTCCTCGGCGGCTCCGGTGCCGCCCGGGCCGCGCGGGTTCGGGTAGTACAGGTGCGGGCCGTTCGAGGTGCGGTCGCAGTTGACGACGAGCGCGGTGTGCGCCATGCCGCATTGAATCTCCTGCGCCGCGGCGAGCAGCGTGCGAACGCCGGTCGCGCAGGCCTGCATCAGCGTCGGACCGCCGACCTTGCCGGCGCCGATCAGGCCGGCAAGCCACGGCGCGCCGTAGAACGATTGCTTCTGCGGCACCGAGATGCCGAGCACCGCGTAGTCGAACCCCGACGGGTCGATCTTGCGCCGCGCCAGCTCGCGCTTGGCGACGTGGGCCGCGAACTCGACGCTGTGCAGGTTCGCGAAGCTGCCCTGCCAGCGCGTGAATGGCGTGCTCCAGTAGGCGCCATAGGGAATTTCGGCGAGATAGTTCATGCATTGCTCCGGGAGGAGGCCGACGCTGCGCTGCGTCGGCCCGGCTTCGTTCTGCGCGCGGCACGCGCAGTCTGGGTGGTGCGCGGCGCATGGCGCTTGCCGCTGCCGTTGCCGTCGGCCTGCGCCTTGATCGGCGCCGACGCGCCGGACGATGGCGCATCGTCGCCGAGCGCAGCGGCGGCGATGAATGCCTTGCGCGCTTCGCGCAGGTTGTCTTCCATCGCCGCGGCGGCGCGGTCGCCGTCGCCCCTGGCGAGCGCGGCGGCGACGCCTTTCAGGCCGCGCAGCACGATCGCGCGTACTCCGGCGTCGTCCAGCGTCAGGATGCGGATCTGCTGCATGTGGTCGGCGTACTGCTCGACGACGCGCACCAGCCGCGCATTCGGCACCAGCGCGAGCCAGGCGCCGCGAAAGCGCGCCGCGGCGTCGCGAAAGCGCGCCGCGTCGCCCGCCGCGTCGGCGGCGATCGCGTCGGCCAGCGCGGCGTCGATCGGCGCGCGCACGGCGGCGTCGCGCGTTCGCGCGGCAACGCGGCGCAGCGCCGCCGGCTCCACGAGAAAGCGGATTTCGTAGATCTCGTCGACGTCGTCGATCGTGAGTGCCGGAACGACATAGCTGCGTCCGACCGTGGACAGCAGGCCTTCGCTCGACAGCCGCATCATCGCCTCGCGCACCGGCGTGCGCGAGACGCCCAGCCGCTCGGCGAGCTGCACCTCCTGCAGCGGCTGCCCGGCGACGATCGCGCCGCTGCGCAGATGCGTCTGCAACGCCTGGTAGACCTGATCGCCGAGCGCGACCTGGCGCTTGACGGGCTTGAGCGAGGGTGGCAAGGAGGGCCTCCGGCGAGACGTGCGCTGAATGCGTACTGGACACTGTATACAAACATCGGAGCTTGTCAAGCGGGAAATCACGGGCCGCACGCGGGCCCTGCGCTACGATCACCGCGTCCGTCCGGAGCCCCTCCCATGCACCTCGTCTGCCTCGATCTCGAAGGCGTCCTCGTCCCCGAGATCTGGATCGCCTTCGCCAACCGCACCGGCATCGCCGCGTTCGCCCGCACGACGCGCGACGAACCCGACTACGACCGGCTGATGCGCTATCGCCTCGCGCTGCTGCGCGAGCACGGGCTCGGCCTTGCCGATATCCAGGCCGTGATCGGCGCGATGGCGCCGCTGGACGGTGCGAAGGACTTCCTCGACGATCTGCGCGCGCACTACCAGGTCGTGATCCTGTCGGATACCTTCTACGAATTCGCCGACCCGCTGATGCGCCAGCTCGGGCGGCCGACATTGCTGTGCCACCGCCTCGAGATCGACGCCGAGGGCTTCGTCGCCGGCTACCGGCTGCGCCAGCCGGACCAGAAGCGGCGCGCCGTCGAGGCGTTCAAGAGCCTGAACTACCGCGTCATCGCGGCCGGCGATTCGTACAACGATACCGGCATGCTGCTGGCGGCCGACGCCGGCTTTCTGATCCACCCGCCGGCCAATGTCGTCGCCGAGTTTCCGCAGTTTCCGGTGAACGCCGATCTGGCCGAACTGCGCCGCTCGATCGACGCCGCGGCGCTGCGCCTGCCTCCTACTTGAAGATGCCGCGCAGCAGCTTGCGCAGTTCCTCGGGCCCGGCGGCGGGCTGCTTCGGAGCCGGCTTCGAACCGGCGGGCGTGGCCGGCGCCTTTGCTTCGACCCCGGTCAACGCATAGACGCAGGGGTGCGGGTCGGGCGCCGGACCGGCCAGCCCGCTTGCAAGCGCAGACCAGCCGCCGGTGGCCGCCGCCGCGCCGATGGCGAGCGCCAGATTCGCCGCACCCTTGGCGTCGAGCGTGAGCTTCGGGTCGCGAATCGGTCCCTTGGCGACGACGAGCGAAGCCAGTTGCGCCGGATTGACGCCAAGCGCCTTGCGCGTGCCGGGGCGGATCGCGAGCTCCAGCGTCTGATCGCGCAGGTCGATGCGGCCGGAGGCGGAGAAGGTCAGGTCGCTCGTCTCGGCCGCGATCGAGCGATCGACCGTCGCGACACCGTTCTTCAGCGGCAGCCGGGCGACCGCGCATTCGACGGTCGTCGTCTTCGCCGCACCGCGCTCGGGCTGAACGATCTGCAGCAGACGCGGCAGCAGGTTCGAGCCGATCGGCAGCGCCCCCTCGGCGAGCGTCATGTCCTTCACCGAGACCAGCAGATCGCCGTTCGCGCCCGCCGCAAGCGCGCGCGGCGTACTGCCGCTCATCGCGAGCGCGGCGCCGAGTTGCACCCGGCCGCCGCCGACCTGCGAGCGGCCTGCCGCCTGCGCCAGAACCTCGGCCGACATGCCGCTTGCGTCGGCCTTCAATTCGAGTTTCGGCACCGCGCCGGCCCGCAGCGTGAAGCCGCCCTGCGCCTTGCCGCCGGCGACGCCGAAGGCAAGCGGGTCGACGCGCAGCACGCCGGGTTCGAGAACGAGCTTTGCGGTGAGCGCCGACAGCGGTGGCAGATCGGGCAGCCGCAATTGATCGATGCGCAGATCGACCTTGGCGATCGCCTTCGGCAGATCGTCGAACGGCAGCTTGTCGTCGCCGAACAGCGGGCCCGCGCCGGCACCGGATGTCGCCGCTCCCGAGCCGCCCGCCGCGCCCCCGGGCAGCACGTTGGCGAGGTCGATCGTGCCCGCCTTCAGGCTCGCGTCGAGCCGCCACGGGTCGCCGCCGCGCCATGTCGCACGCCCGGCGAGCGCCTGCCCGGCGGCCGACAGCGTCAGTGGATCGGCGCGTACCGAATCGCCGGAAGCAGCGATCGCCGACTTCAGCTCGAGCGGCAGCGGCACGCGATCGGCGGCGTCGAGCCAGGGTGCGAGCGCGGACGGCTTGTCGACCCTGGCGTCCAGACTCAGCCGCGCGGCGGGCGGCGTGCTGCCGCGCAGGAGCTGCCCCTTCGCCACGATGCGCGCGCCGCTGGTCGTCAATTCGAGATCGAACGGCCACTCGCCGGTGTCGGCGAGCAAGGCGGCGATAGTCCCGAGCTGCCCGGAGGCGCGCCAGTCCTGCTTGCGCAGCGTCCACTGCGCATCGATGCGGCTGCCGGACGCGTCGCGATCGAGGTCGAGCTTGTTCAGCGCGAGCGTGCGCTGCGCGCCGGGATTGCGCGCGTCCCGATAGCCGATCACCGCGTCGCGCAGGCGCAGCACATCGAGCTCGAACGAGCGCGAATCCGGGCTCTCGCCGGACGAGCCCGAGCCCCCCTGGGCAGGCCGCGAGAAGACCCAGTTGCCCTCGCCGTTGCGGTCGACCTCGAGGAGCAGGTCGACGCCGTCGAGCTCGACGCTGCCGACTCGGATATCGCCCTGCAGCAGCGGCCACAGCTCGAGCTCGAAGGCCGCGCGCTGAACCCGCGCCATCTCCTTGCGCGAGCCCCAGGGCGCATTGCCGAGCACGAGGCGGTCGGCGACGACGGCGATTCTCGGCAGCACGCGCCACGACAGTTTGCCGTCGATCCGGAAATCGCGCCCGGTGCGTGCGCTGACCTGATCGCCCGCCAATGCGGCGATCCGCTCCGGCGGGAAGGCGACCACGAGCGCCGCGTAGCCGCCGCCGATCAGCAGCGCGAGCACCGCCGCGGCGACGATCAGCCGCTTCTTCCAGCGCGAAGTGGATGGCCCCATCGGGACGAAGATAGCAGACGATTCGAGGCGCGATCGCCCGCGCGCCGGCCCACCCTGCCCGCACCCCAGCCTTGGCACCGCGCCCATCCCCCGATCCGGCGCCCGGCCTCAAAGAAGTATGCAATCTGCATGTTATGTGCTATGCTTGCGCATCCGTCAGCGAGCGATGGCCAGGAAATTCCCCGATTCCCCCGCGCACCCCGAGCGAACCTGCTGGGGCTGCGACCGCTATTGCGCCGCGAATGCGATGCTGTGCGGCAACGGTTCGGAGCGCACCCAGCATCCGGTCGAACTGTTCGGCGACGGATGGCGCGAATGGGGCGAAGCCCCGGCCGCCCCGCCGGCCGACCGGCCGCCTTCGCAGGCCCGCGCCGTCGCGGCCTGAATCCGCGCCGCGCCAGCGGCGGATGTCAGCGCTGCCTGCGCCGCTGCAACCAGTCAGCGAAGAGCGGCGCGACGACGACGACCAGCAGCACCAGCGGCCACAGGTTGCCGTCCCGCAACGCATAGGCATCGACCAACTGCGCCCACGACTTGTGCGCCACCGCGCGGCCGAAGCCGAACTCGAAGCCCAGCGTGAGCGCGAGCCAGAATATGCCGATGGCGAGAAGCGTTCGCTTCGACACCGGCCCGAGACGCGCAACGAGCAGCAGCGCGACCCCAAGCACGCAGGCCATCAGGATCACGCCGCTCAGCGCCAGCCCCGGCGCCGCGCCGAGCGCTGCAACGAGCACCGCTTCGCGCAGGACGCCGTTGACGATCGCCAGACCGAGGATCAGCAGCCAGGCAACGAAGGCGCGCAGCACGGTCGCTGCGAACGTCGGCGCGCGCTTCACGCTATTTGCAGACATCGATTGCGCATCTCGGCCGAATTACCTTTCATTCTGTGCCGATATACATACTCATGTATGATCCGCCGCATGAGTATTTCGAATCTGCAGACAAATTTCCACCTCAAACTCATCGAACTCTCCGCGAATCCGGCCGGGTTTGGCGCCAGCGAGCTGACGGGATATTCGCCGGAACAGGTTCGGCGTGCCGCCGAGGCCCTCGTCAAGGCCGGCAAGATCGTCCGCGCCAAGACCGCGTCGCAGCGCGTGCGCTATTTTGCGAACGACGCCCTTGCCAGGGCTCATATCGCCGGACAGGCGCCCGCACGGGCGACGCACGCCGCCGCCGGATCCCGCGCCAAGGCAAACTGGACGCCCGACGCGCCGATGCATATCACGCCCAGGACCCGGATTTATATCGCCCCGCCGCTGCCGCGCGACGTATTTCGCACGAATACCTATCCGCAGTTCTGAGCCGAAATTCCGCGCCACAAGCGAATATAGTCCGTTTCCGCCGCCCGGCGGCGCGACGCGGCCTTCAAATCAGATACCGCTTGCCGACCGCCGACGGCACGAGCGCATCGCCGAAGACGCCGGCCATGGCGCTCAGCGCCCGCCATCCGGTGCAATGCCCGGGCGCGATGAGCCCGAGTCCGAACGTCTGCAGGTCGCGGATCGTCTCCGGGATGATTTTCTCGGTCGCGCCCGACAGGTGCAGGCCGCCGATCGCGCCGTGGAGCGGCACGTCGGGAAACAGTTCGCGGGCGTGCGTCAGGACGTTGATCAGCCCGGCGTGCGAGCAGGCCGAGAAAACGACCAGGCCCTTGTCCTTCACGTGCACCGAGACGAAGCGCTCGTCCATGATGAGCGGGTCGGGTTCCCAGTCGTCCGCACTTCCGCCCGCACTGCGGCGCATGTGGCCGGGCAGGCCGGTCTCGTAGGCGGTGACGCGCGGCACCTCGCCGCTGATGCAGAACGCGCCGCCTGCCGCGAGTTGCGCCTCCCGCGTGCTGACGACCGTGGCCCCTGCCCGGGTCAGGTCCTCCGGGCTCGGCACGGATTCGAACGGAAGGTAGCGGCCCGCCGACCACTGCATCGCGCGCTCGACGAACATGCCAGGATGCACGTGGCAGGGCGTCCCCGCTCCACGCGCATCGGCGACCGCCTGCACGGCGGCGAGAAGCCCGCCGGCATGATCCCAGTGCCCGTGCGAGAGCACGACCGCCTCCACCGCGCCGAAGTCGATCCCGAGGATCGATGCATTGCGCAGGAAGGTCGCGCCCTCCGGGCCGGCATCGAATAGAAGCGTGTGCGCCTCGCCGCCGTGGTGCGCGGTGAGCAGCAGCGACAGCCCGTGGTGCGCGCAGCAGATGCCGTGGCCCGAAACCATGCGCATGCGCCCGCCCGTCAGCAGCCCGGTCCACTCCGGTATCACGTTCTTCGGATTCGACGACAGGCTGTCGGTCGCGTTGTCGACGACGACGAGCACCTCGAGGCGGTCGACGGTCAGGACGCCCTGCATGATGGCCGCTCCGCGGATTCGTTCGCCACTGTCGCCGCGTCGATGGCGAGAGCCTGGTCAGTTGCGCTCGGCACGCTCGTCACCCTGAACGCGAGCCCGCGGGTTGCCGAGCGGCGGGCGATTCTTGCGGTAGGAATTCTTGAGCGCGATCTTTCCGCCGCGAAAGGTGAACACATCGCAGCCGTGAACCTCGACGCGCGTGCCGTCCGCACGCGCTCCGGTGAAGGTCCATTCCGACACGCCTCGCTCGCCGGCGACGAAGTGGCGTGCATCGCCCCAGTGCGCATCCGCGAACGTTGTCCAGACCTCGGCGAAGGCCGCCCGAACCGCGTCCCGGCCGACGAACCGGGCGCCGCACACATCGGGCCCCGCCGACGCTTCGAACACGCAGTCGTCGGTCATGAACGACATCAGCGCGTCGACATCGTGGCGATTCCAGGC
>JACSRM010000205.1 GCA_014879745.1 Burkholderiaceae bacterium
AGCCTGTTCGGCGACATGCACGCCTACGGCGAGGAGGGCGTGCGCTTCTACACCAAGCAGAAGTCGATCATGCAGCGCTGGCCCGAGAGTACCGCCAAAGGCGCCGAGTTCGCGATGCCGACCGCGAAGTAGAGCCGGCGATGGACGCGAGCACATACAGCGCCCCCGAGACGCTGCGCGACGGCCGCGCGGTGACGATCCGCGCGATCCGCGCGAGCGACAAGCAGGCGATGCTCGACGCCTTTCACGGTCTCGAGGCGCAGACGATCTACCTGCGGCTCTTTACCGCGCATGGCGAACCGAGCGAGCAGACGCTGCGCGAGTGGACCGAGGTCGACTTCGACAAGCTCGTGCGCCTCGTCGTCTGCCTGCCACGGCCCGGTGCAGACGAGCAGATCATCGGCGGCGCGTCGTTCGCGATGCTCGAGCCCGGCAATCCGGCCGCCGGCGCCGAAGTCTCGTTCACGATCGAGGAAGACTTCCAGGGCCAGGGGCTCGGCGGCAAGCTGCTCGCGCATCTGGCGCGCATCGCCCGCGCGCGCGGCATCCGGCACTTCGTCGCCGAGGTGCTGCCCGAAAACCACCCGATGCTCGCCGTCTTCGAGCGCAGCGGCTTGCCGACGACGCTGCAGCGCGGGGAAGGCGTGGTTCACGTCAATATGCTGCTGCCGGGCTGAAGCGGTGCGACCCGGCGGCCCGCACGAGATATGTCGCAAAGCATCCACGACTTCCACGACGACCCGCGCAACGCGCGGATACGCATCTGGGTCAACGGCGCGCTGAAAGCGCGCGACGAAGCGGTCGTTTCGGTCTTCGACAGCGGCTTCGTGCTCGGCGATGGCGTGTGGGAGGGGCTGCGCGTCTTCCAGGGCCATCCGGTCTTCCTCGACGCGCATCTCGACCGCCTGTACGAGGGCGCGAAGGCGATCGCGCTCGATATCGGCATGAGCCGCGCCGCGCTGACCGACGCGCTCTATGCGACGCTCGCCGCGAACGGCATGCGCGGCGACGGCGTGCATATCCGGCTGATGGTGACGCGCGGCGTGAAGCGCACGCCGTACCAGGATCCGCGCGCGAGCATCGGCCCGGCAACCGTCGTCATCATCCCCGAGTGGAAGATCGCCAAGCCCGAGACGCTCGCGGCGGGCCTCACGCTCTTCACGGTCCACGTCCGGCGCGGCTTCCCCGACGTGCAGGACCCGAAGCTCAACAGCCACAGCAAATTGAACTGCATCACCGCCTGCATCCAGGCGACGGCAGCGGGCGCCGACGAGGCGCTGATGCTCGATCCGCACGGCTTCGTCGCGACGTGCAACTCGACGCATTTCTTCATCGTCCGCCGCGGCGAGGTGTGGACCTCGAGCGGCGACTATTGCCTCGGCGGCATCACGCGCGCCAACGTGCTTCGCGTCTGCGCCGAGGCGGGCATCCCGGCGCGCGAGAAGAATTTCAGCCTGACCGAGGTCTACAGCGCGGACGAAGCCTTCGTCACCGGCACCTTCGCCGGGCTCGCGCCGGTGCGCGCGATCGACGGCCGCACGATCGGCGACGGCGGCAGCGCGCTGCCCGGGAACATGGTCGCGCGGCTGCAGGGTCTCTATCGCGGGCTCGTCGCGCGCGACGTCGCGGCGCGCGGCGCGGCCCCGGCATGACGAACCGGCCGATGCCGCAGCACCCGGAGGTCGCGCGGCCGCTGCGCATCGCGATGTGGAGCGGCCCGCGCAATATCAGCACCGCGCTGATGCGCGCCTGGGAGAACCGGCCCGACTGCGCCGTCGTCGACGAGCCGCTCTACGCCGCCTACCTCGCGGCAACCGGCCTCGACCACCCGGCGCGCGACGAGATCATCGCTGCCGGCGATACCGACTGGCGGCGCGTCGCGCAGCGCCTCACCGGACCAGTGCCCGATGGCAAGCCGATCTGGTACCAGAAGCACATGACGCACCATCTGCTGCCGGGCATGGACCTCGCCTGGGTGCACACGCTCTCGAACATCTTCCTGATCCGCGATCCGGCGCAGGTCGTCGAGTCCTACCTGAAGTCGCGCGCCGTCGTCGCGCCCGAGGATATCGGCCTGCTGCAGCAGGCAGCGCTCTACGACGCGGTCGCGCGCCGCGCGGCAGCGCCGCCGATCGTGATCGACGCCGACGACTTCCTGCGCGATCCGTCGGCCCATCTGCGCGCGCTGTGCGCGAGCCTCGGCATCGCCTTCTTCGAGCGCATGCTGCACTGGCCGGCCGGCGCGCGCGCGAGCGACGGCATCTGGGCGCCGCACTGGTACGCCGCGGTCTGGCGCTCGACCGGTTTCGAGCCGTGGCGCGAGCGTCACCCGCGCCTCGACGCTGCCGCTTCGGCCGTTGCCGAGGCCTGCCGCCCGGCCTACGAGCGGCTGCGCGCGCGGCGACTGCGGTTGCCGTAGCGCTGCTCGCCGGCGCTGCGCTTCGCGCCCGTTGCGTGGTCCGCGACCAACACTTCCTGTGCAGCGTCAAGCTTATGGGGAAATAATGCGCCTGCCATGCCACATGCCGATCGCGAGATGACGAAGCCGGCGAACTGGTCGGCGGCCGCCGCGGCGCCGGACCGGGCCCTTCCTCCCGGCACCCGAATCGACGACTACGAGATCGAGCAGACGCTCGTCGAGGGCGGCATCGCGATCGTCTATCGCGCCTTCGACCACGCGCTCGGGATGCAGATCGGGCTCGAGGAGTACATGCCCGAGGCGATGGCGCTGCGCAGCACCGACGGCCGCGTCGTGCTGCGCACCCGCATCCAGGGCCACGCCTTCGAGGCCGGGCGTCAGGCCTTCGTCGGCGAGGCGCAGACGCTGGCGCGTTGCGAGCATCCGTCGCTGCTGCGCATCGACCGCGTGCTTCAGCGCAACGGCACGGTCTATCGCGCGATGCGGCTGTGCACCGGGCCGACGCTGCTCGACCATCGGCGTGCGCTCGCCGAGCCGCCCGATGCGGCGACGCTGCAGCGCTGGCTCGAGGATCTGCTCGGTGCGCTGGCCGCACTGCACGCCGAAGGCTGCGTGCATGGCGCGCTCGCGCCGGGCCGCATCCTGCTGCGCGACGACGGCCATCTGCTGCTGCTCGGCTTCGATGCGGTGCGCGCCAAGCTGATCAGCGGCCGCACGCAGGACATGATGGCCGCGATCGAGCCGAGCTTTGCCGCGCCCGAACTGCGCAACCCATCGTCCGGGCAGGCTCCGGGCCCGTGGACCGACCTCTACGCGCTGGCGACGACGCTGCGCTTTTGCATCGACGGTGAACTGCCGCCGCCCGCGACCGGGCTTGCCGCCGCGCAGCCGGCGCGCCTGCCGAGCGAAGCGTGGCGGCGCACGCCGCATGCGGTCGCGGCCGACGCGGCCTGGCTGCGCGCGGTCGATGCCTGCCTTGCCGAGGCGCCGCAGGATCGGCCGCAAAGCGTTGCCGAGCTGCGCCACATGATCGACGAAGCGCTATTCGCTTCGACCCTGCCAGCGTGGCCCGCGCCGCGCATCGACGCGCCCCCGTCGAACGACGCCGATGCCATGCCGGAGCGCGATGACAGCGCCGCACCCGCGCCGCTCGCACCGCCCGAACCAGCCGCGCCGGCCGGCAGCGCGCTCGAATCCGCGGCACCAGCCACGCAAGCCACGCCGGCCATGCCGGCCGCCCCAGCCGCCCCAGCCGCGCCAGCGCCGGCCGCCGCCGAAGCTGCTGCGGCCCCGAATGCCGAGCCGGCGTCCGCCCACGCCCCGGCCGCGACCGATGCGGCGATCGCCCACATGCTGGCCGACCTCGACCAAACCCTGGCGCGCGTCTCGGCGATGGCCGGCGCGGAGGCCGATGCACAGCAGACCGCGCCCGCCGCGCCCGCCGCAGCTTCCGAGGCCGCAGCGGCGCCGCCCGCCGTGGCCGAGCAGCGCCCCGCGCCGCCATCCGCACCGCCCGCCTGGCAACGCGAGTTGCGCGCGGTCTGGCAGCGCAATCCCGCCGCCTGGCTCGCGGCGGCGGCGGTCGTCGCGGTACTGGCGGTCGTGCTGCTGTTCGTGCGCGACGATCGTCCGTCTGCCGAACGCGTCGCCGGGGACGTGCCACTGGCCGCTCCGAGTTCAGCGACGCCGGCGCCGCCGTCGCCGCCCGCGCAGCCACCGCGCCCGCTGCCGGCGCCGGCGGTCGCCGCGGCCGCCCTGGACAGCGCGGCACCCGAAACGCGCGCGCCGGAATCGGCCGCGGTCGCAACCGAGCCCGCCGAGACCATCGCGCCGGTCCCCGCCGCCAAGCCGCCGGTCGTCGCCAAGGCGCGTCCGCGGCCCGCGCCGCGCGCAGCCTGCACCGGCAAGAGCGGCTACGCGCTGTACCAGTGCATGCAGACGCAGTGCGCCAAGCGCGGCAACGCCAAGCATCCGCAGTGCGTGCGGCTGCTGAAGCACCAGAACCTGAACTGACGATCGCGGCCGGGCCGCACGGCTTGCCTCCAGAGGGCCGGCCCCGGCAATGCCCCTTGGCATCGGGCCCCCGCAGTGCCGGACGCAGCCTCGAAGGCGTCGGATTCGCAGCTAGAATGCTGCAATGCACAAAACAACCGGCACCAAGCCACTCGTCTCGCGTCGCAAACCGGTGCCGATCGACCTCGGCCTGCAGGGCGGCGGCGCGCATGGCGCCTTTACCTGGGGCGTGCTTGACCGCCTGCTCGACGAACCCTGGCTCCAGTTCGACGGCATCTCTGGCACATCGGCCGGCGCGATGAACGCCGCGGTGATGGCGAGCGGCTATGTTCACGGCGGCCCCGAAGGCGCGAAGGCGGCGCTCGCGACATTCTGGAAGAGCATGTCGGATGCCGCGCGCTTCAGCCCGATCCAGCGCGGCCCGCTCGAGATGCTGACCGGCAAGTGGACGCTGGAGAATTCGCCGATGTATCTGGCGACCGAGATGATGTCGCGCATCTTCTCGCCCTACGAACTGAACCCGCTGGGCACGCACCCGCTGCGCGGCATCCTCGCCGAGACGGTCGATTTCGCCTGCCTCGCCGATGCGCCGATCAAGCTCTTCATCACCGCGACCAACGTCACGACCGGCGCCGGCCGCGTCTTTCGCAACGCCGAGATCACGCCCGACGTGCTGCTCGCCTCGGGCTGCCTGCCGACGATGTTCCAGGCGGTCGAGATCGACGGCGAGCACTATTGGGACGGCGGCTTCATCGGCAACCCGACGATCACGCCGCTGGTGCGCGAGTGCAGCTCGAGCGACACCATCATCGTCAAGATCAACCCGATCGAGCGCCCGGGCGTGCCCAAGTCGGCGCGCGATATCCTGAACCGCCTGAACGAGGTCTCGTTCAACTCGCCGCTGCTCAAGGAATTGCGCATGATCGCGCTGCTGCGCAAGGCGGCCGATGCCGGAAGCGTAGAGGGCCGCAAGTGGGCGAAGATGCGCATCCACCGCATCGCGACCGAGCGCGTCACCGAACTCGATTCGTCGTCCAAGCTGATTACCGAATGGCCCTTCCTGATCGCGCTGCGCGACGAGGGCCGGCGCGTCACGCAGCGCTTCCTGGAGGAGCACGGCGACGACCTCGGCAAGCGCTCGACGCTCGATCTCGACACCTACCTCGAGACGGTCTGACGTGAACCACCCCCTACGCGCTTCGCGCGCCCCCTCGAGGGGGCACCGCCAGCGGCCCGGCAAAGCCGGATCCGCGGCGGTCGCTTGGGAAGAGCCGGTTCATGCGCCGGGGGTGGTGCTTTGGCATCATGGACAACTGAAGTGAATCGACCCCGGACTCTCTGCGTTCGCGTCCCCCGCGGGGAGCGTCAGTGCCTTCGGGCGGCCGGGCGGCGCTGACATGAAACGACCCCAAGCTCACTGCGTTCGCGCCCCCCGAGGGGAGCGTCAGTGCCTTCGGGCGGCCGGACGGCACTGACATGGGGCTCCTGGGCATCTTCGCCGGCCTCGGGCTGCTAGTCTGGCTCGCGTATCGTGGCTGGAGCGTGCTCGGGCTTGCGCCGCTCGCGGCGCTCGTCGCGGCGGCGTTCGCCGGCGAGCCGCTGCTCGCGCACTGGACGCAGACCTTCATGGGTTCGGCGGCCGGCTTCATCGCGCAGTTCTTTCCGCTCTTCCTGCTCGGCGCGCTCTTCGGCAAGCTGATGGACGACAGCGGCTCGGTGACCGCGATCGCCCAGTTCATGACCGACAAGCTCGGCCCGGCGCGCGCCGTGCTGTCGGTCGTGCTGGCCGGCGCGCTCGTCACCTACGGCGGCGTGAGCCTCTTTGTCGCGATGTTCGTCATCGCGCCGATGGGCCAGGCGCTGTTTCGCGCCGCCGACATCCCGAACCGGCTGTTGCCGGCTGCGGTTGCCCTGGGCACGACGACGTTCACGATGACCGCGATGCCCGGCACGCCGGCGATCCAGAACGCGATTCCGATGCCGTTCTTCGGCACGACGCCGTTTGCCGCGCCCGGCCTCGGCATCATCGCCTCGGCCGTGATGCTCGGCTTCGGCCTGTGGTGGCTCGGCCGCGCCGAGCGCGCCGCACGGCGCGCCGGTGAAGGCTTCGGCGGGCCGATCACGACCGCCGAGGAAGCCGCCGCCGACGCCGTCGTGCGCGAACGCGCGACGACGGCCGGATCGTTCGACCCGGCCGAGGCCGAGCACGGCAAGCGCAGCCAGCAGTTGCCGAGCATCACGGTGGCGATGCTGCCGCTCGTCGTCGTGATGGTCGTCAACCTCGTCATGTCGTTCGTCATCCTGCCGCGCATGGACACGAGCTTCCTCGCCGATGTGCAGTGGGGCGAGACCTCGCTCGTCGCCGTCGGCGGCGTGTGGTCGGTGATCGTCGCGCTGATCGCGGCGATCGTCGTCCTCTACATCGTCAACCGCGGCCGGCTGAAGACGCTGCGCGAGACGGTCGACGCCGGGCTGAATGCGTCGGCGCTGCCGGTGCTCAGCGTCGCGAGCCTCGTCGGCTTCGGTGCCGTCGTCGCCGCGCTGCCGGCGTTCCAGGTGGTGAGCGACTGGGTGCTCGGCATCGAAGGCGGCCCGCTCGTCGGCCTCGCGCTGTCGACCAACGTGCTGTCGGCGCTCACCGGCTCGGCGTCGGGCGGCCTCACGATCGCGCTCGGCGCGCTCGGCGAGACCTATCTGGCGCTTGCCGCGCAGTACGGCATCGACCCGGCGCTGATGCACCGCGTCGCCGCGATCGGCGCCGGCTCGCTCGACAGCCTGCCGCACAACGGCGCCGTCGTCACGCTGCTCGCCGTCTGCGGCGCGACGCACAAGCAGAGCTACTTCGACATCGTGATGGTCGGCATCGTCAGCGC
>JACSRM010000328.1 GCA_014879745.1 Burkholderiaceae bacterium
CGGATCTCGCCGCAGAAGTGCAGCATCAGCGTCTCGAGCGCGGGCGCCGGGTCGAACTCGAAGCGCACGGCGTGCAGTTCGGCCTCGGTCGGCACGAGTTCGGGCCGGAAGCGCCGCAGGTATTCCATCAGCACCAGCGAGTGCTTCTGCTCCTCGAAGAACCAGATGCTCATGAAGGCCGAGAAGTCGCTGTCGTCGCGGTTGTCGCGCAGGAACATCTCGGTCGCCGGCAGCGCGGCCCATTCGGTGATCGCGTTCATCTTGATCGTCTGCGCCTGCTCGTCGCTGAGCTTGCTGGCGTCGAACGACGACCACGGGATGTCGCGCTCCATATTCCAGCGCACTGCCTCGAGTTGCTTGAAGAGTTCGGGAAACAGCATGAGGTGTCCTTGAAGTTCGCCCGATGGTATACGCAGGCACCGGCGCGGGGCCTACAGCCAGCCCTTGCGGCGGAAATACCAGAACGGCGCGATCATGCTCGACGCCATCAGGACGAGCGCGAACGGATAGCCGTAGTCCCAGTTCATCTCGGGCATGACCTTGAAATTCATGCCGTAGACGCTCGCGATCAGGGTCGGCGGCAGCAGCGCGACGCTCGCCACCGAGAAGATCTTGATGATCCGGTTCTGGTTGATATTGATGAAGCCGACCGTCGCGTTCATCAGGAAGTTGATCTTGTCGAACAGGAACGTGGTGTGGTTGTCGAGCGAGTCGATGTCGCGCAGGATCTGGCGCGCCTCCTCGAACTGCTCGGCGTTGAGCATGCGGCTGCGCATCATGAAGCTCACCGCGCGCCGCGTATCCATCACGTTGCGGCGGATGCGGCCGTTCAGGTCCTCCTCCTTCGCGATCGCCGACAGCGCCTCGCTCGCGATCTCGTCGCTGACGGTGCGCTTGAGGACGCTGTTGCTGACGGCCTCGAGCGCGTCGTAGATGCTCTCGAGCGAGTCGGCGGAGTACTCGGCGTCGGCGTCGTAGAGCTTCAGGAGGACGTCCTTCGCGTCCTCGATCAGCGCCGGGATGCGCCGCGCGCGCAGCCGCAGCAGGCGAAACACCGGCAGATCCTCGGCGTGCACCGAAAAGAGCATCTTGTGGTGCAGCACGAAGGCGACGCGCACGTTGCGCGGATTCTCCTCGTCGTCGATCAGGAAGTCGGAGCGGATGTGCAGCTCGCCGTTGTCTTCCTCGTAGAAGCGGGCCGACTCCTCGAGGTCGTCGTCGACGATGTCGTCCGGGATCGTGACGCCGAAGCGCTCGCTGATCCAGCCCTTCTCGAGCGCCGTCGGTGCGTCCATATCGACCCAGATCGGCGCGACGTGGGTCAGCGCATCGGCGCTAGAGATTTCCTCCTGGAACAGCCGGCCGTTGACCAGCGTGAACACGTTCAGCATCGAACTCTCCGGCGCCCGGCGGCGCATCGCCGGCGGCGCGGGTGGGGTGGCGGGTCACGACCGTCGCGCCCCACGTTCACTGGAGCGGACGGTCACAGAGGGTGTGAGTGGTCCAATTCGATCTTCGGGAAGATGATTTGGGATTATGGCATTCGGGCGCGACGCCCGCCGGTTGTCAGCGCCCGGTTTCGCGGGCACACTGGCCTCGCACCGGCCGCCGCGTTCGCTGCCGCCGACGCCACCGCCAAGCCACCGCTTCAGCCCCTCTGCAACTCTCCGAAGGAAGCCTCATGAACCTGACGATCAGCGGCCACCATCTCGAAGTCACGCCTGCGCTGCGCGAGTACGTGCTCACCAAGCTGGACCGCGTGACGCGCCATTTCGACCAGGTCGTCGACGTCAACGTGCTGCTGTCGGTCGAGAAGCTGAAGGAGAAGGAACGCCGCCAGAAGGCCGAAGTGACGCTGCACGTCAAGGGCAAGGACATCTTCGTCGAGAACAGCCACGAGGACTTGTACGCCGCGATCGATCAGCTGATGGACCGGCTCGACCGCCAGGTCTGCCGTCACAAGGAGATGCTGCAGGACCAGAGCCGGCGCTTTCCGAAGCGTCCGGACGCCACCGCAAGCTGAATGCGGCGGCGGTCCGCGGCAGGCCGTTCGGCGGGTCCGGGCGACGCTTTCGGGCGGTCGAAACGGCAGCCGCGGAACGATTTGTTGCTGCGTTGCACCAACAATCTCACAGATGAGCACCGAAAGCTGCCGGCAAGCGGCCGCAATCGCGTTCGATTCCTATAATCCGATGCCTAGCCTCTTGCCCGCGCAGACCGACGTCCGAAGGCCGAAATTCCGCGCCGCAAACCGATGAACCGTCTCGCCGCCATCCTCCCGACCGGCAACGTGCTGGTCAACGTGGACGCCACCAGCAAGAAGCGCGCATTCGAGCACGCCGGCCTGCTGTTCGAGAACCAGCATTCGATCTCCCGCGCGACGGTGACCGACAACCTGTTCGCCCGCGAGCGGCTGGGCTCGACCGGCCTCGGTCACGGCGTCGCGATTCCGCACGGCCGCATCAAGGGGCTCAAGAATCCGCTCGCCGCGGTACTGCGGGTGCAGCAGCCGATCCCGTTCGATGCGCCGGACGAAGAGCCGGTCGGCCTGCTGATCTTCCTGCTCGTGCCCGAAGCGGCGACCCAGCGTCACCTCGAAATCCTGTCCGAGATCGCCGAGATGCTCGCCGACCGCGACTTGCGCGAGCGGCTCAAGACCGAAGGCGACGCCGCCCACATCCACGAGTTGATTGCCAACTGGGTGCCGTTGAAGTCCGTCGCTTGATGCCAGCGGCAGCGCGCGCCGGGGGCCGCGCACGGTCGCGGCGCGCCGTCCCGGCATCGCTGCCGCCGTTCGTCGAGCGAGGGGTCGAATGAAGCCGAGCGTCATCAGCGCCGAAGCGCTGTTCGAGCAGCACCGGGTCGCGCTGCACTGGGAATGGCTCGCCGGCCACGCCCATCCCGAACGCCGCTTCGACGAAGCTGCGGTGCGCGACGCGCAGTCGGCGGCCGACCTCGTCGGCTATCTGAACTATATCCACCCCTACCGGGTGCAGATCGTCGGCGTCCGCGAGGTGGCGTACCTGTTCGCTGCCTCGCCCGAGGATCAGGAGCGGCGCATCCAGCGCATCGTGACGCTGGATCCGCCGGTCGTCGTCATCGCCGATGGCCAGACGCCGCCCGAGCGGCTCGTCAGCATGTGCGACCGGGCCGAGATTCCGCTATTCGTCACCGCCGAATCGGCCGGCCACGTGATCGACGTCGTGCGCAATCATCTGAGCCGCCACTTCGCCGAGCGCACGACGCGCCACGGCGTCTTCATGGACATCCTCGGCCTCGGGGTGCTGCTGACGGGCGAGTCGGGCCTGGGCAAGAGCGAACTCGGGCTCGAACTGATCTCGCGCGGGCACGGCATGGTCGCCGACGATGCGGTCGATCTCTACCGCGTCTCGCAGACGGCGATCGAAGGGCGCTGCCCCGAACTGCTGCTCAACCTGCTCGAGGTGCGCGGCATCGGCCTGCTCGATATCAAGGCGATCTTCGGCGAGACGGCGGTGCGCCGCAAGATGCGCCTGCACCTGATCGTGCACCTCGTGCGCAAGGAGACGATGGAGCGCGACTTCGAGCGCCTGCCGTACGAGCCGCTGTACGAGGACATCCTCGACGTGCCGATCCGCAAGGCGGTGATCGCGGTCGATGCCGGGCGCAACCTCGCGGTGCTCGTCGAGGCCGCGGTGCGCAACTCGATCCTGCAGTTGCGCGGCATCGACACCTATGCCGAATTTATCGCCCGCCACCAGAAGGCGATGAGCAACCCCAGGGAGTGACGCGCCGGCCGCAAGTCGGCGGCGCGGCGCCCGTCAGCGGTCCGATCGGTTGCGGTGCGGGCAGTCCTTCTTCGTGCACGTCGCGTAGAGCGACAGCGCGTGCTCCTGCAGCTCGAAGCCGTGCGCCTTCGCGACGGCGCGCTGGCGCTGCTCGATCTCGGCGTCGTAGAACTCCTCGACCCAGCCGCAATCGAGGCACACCAGGTGGTCGTGGTGCGACCCCTCGTTGAGCTCGAAAACCGACTTGCCCGACTCGAAGTGGTTGCGCTTGAGCAGCCCCGCCTGCTCGAACTGCATCAGCACGCGATAGACCGTCGCCAGGCCGATATCCGATCCGTCGAGCAGCAGGGCCTTGTAGACGTCCTCGGCCGACATGTGGCGCTGCCCCGACTTCTGGAAGATCTCGAGGATGCGGATGCGCGGCAGCGTGGCCTTCAGGCCCGAGCTCTTGAGTTCCTCGGCATTGCTGTTCGACATCGACATTCCCGGTTGGCGGCGCAACGCTGGCGCCGGTGCGGCCGCTAGAATCCTGCATCATATCGAGGTCGGCCGCCAGCGGCCCGACGCTTTCCCGCATGCACTCTCTCAGATCAGCGCCATTGCGCCGCGGTCCCCGGCGCGCCACGGCATGGCCCGCTGCGGCGCTGCTCGCGGCCGGGCTTGCCGGCTGCGGCGTGACCCAGCCCTTCAATCTGGTGAACGTCTTCAGGCCCTACCGGGTCGAGATCGTCCAGGGCAACGTCATCACGAAGGAGCGCGCCGAGCGCGTCGAGCCGGGCATGACGCGTGCCCAGGTGCGCGACATCCTCGGCACGCCTCTGCTGACCGATATCTTCCACGCCGACCGCTGGGACTACACCTTCCTCCTCAACCGGCCGGGCACGCCGACCCAGCTGCGCGTCGTCGTCGCCTACTTCGAGGGCGACTCGCTGACGCGCCTGGAGGCGCCCGACCTGCCGACCGAGGCCGAATTCCTGAACCTGATCCAGCCCTACCGGCAGCGCGGCGACGTGCCGAAGCTCGCCCTCACCGAAGAGCAGATCAAGGCCCTGCCGGTGCCGCCCCGGGTGGAAACCGCGGCGTCGGCGCCGGAAGGTCCGACGCGGGACTATCCGCCGCTCGAACCGCGCGGATGAAGTCGCTTTCAGCAGCGCCGGCACGCGGCGCGGCCCGGTTGCAGGCCGCCAGCGCCGGCGCCATCCGATGAAAGTCGCCGTCGCCGGCGCCTCGGGGCGCATGGGGCGCATGCTGATCGAAGCCGTCGCCGGCGACGACGACTTCACCCTGAGCGGCGCGCTCGATGTCGCCGGCAGCGCGTCGCTCGGGCAGGACGCAGCCGCCTTCCTCGGGCGCACGAGCGGCGTGACGATCGTCTCCGATCTGCGCGCCGGTCTCGCCGGTGCCGAGGTGCTGATCGATTTCACGCGACCCGCGGGGACGCTCGCCCACCTCGCGGTATGCCGCGAACTGGGCGTCAAGGCGGTCGTCGGGACGACCGGATTCAGCGCCGTGCAGAAGGCCGAGGTGGCGGCGATCGCGCGCGACGTGGCGATCGTGATGGCGCCCAACATGAGCGTCGGCGTCAACGTCGTGCTGCGTCTCGTCGACCTCGCCGCGCGCGCCCTCGCCGACGGCTACGATATCGAGATCGTCGAGGCGCACCACCGCCACAAGGTCGATGCACCGAGCGGCACCGCGCTGCAGATGGGCGAGGTCGCGGCCGCCGCGACCGGCCGACACCTGAAGGACTGCGCCGTCTACGCGCGCGAAGGCGTGACCGGCGAGCGCAAGGCGGGGACGATCGGCTTTGCGACGATTCGCGGCGGCGATATCGTCGGCGACCACACGGTGCTCTTCGCGGGTACCGGCGAGCGCATCGAGATCAGCCACAAGTCGAGCAGCCGCGCCACCTACGCGCAGGGCAGCCTGCGCGCGGCGCGCTTCCTGGCGTCCCGCCAAAACGGCCTGTTCGACATGAGCGACGTGCTCGGCCTCGCGGGGCACGGCCAGTGACCGGTCTCGGCGTCTTCTGGGAGCAGGGCGACCTGATCACGCGCGCCGTCGCGCTGCTGCTGCTGGCGATGTCGGTCGGCGCCTGGGTCACGATTCTCTGGAAGGGCTGGCTGCTGCGCCGCGCAAGAATCGGCATCGAGCGCGCGATACCGGCGTTCTGGGGCGCGCCGACGCTCGCCGAGGGCCGCGCACAGCTCGCGCTGTTCGATCGCGAAGGCATGCTGCAGCCGCTGCTGGCGGCCGCCACCGAGAGCGCCGATTCGCGCGCGCTCGAAGGCCAGGGCCAGCTGCAGTCGCAACTCACGCGGCGCCTGCGCGGTGCGCTGCACGGCTCGCTCGCGCACCTGCAGTCGGGCCAGGTGCTGCTGGCGTCGATCGGCGCGACCTCGCCCTTCGTCGGCCTGTTCGGCACGGTCTGGGGCATCTACCACGCGCTGCTTGCCATTTCGGCCGGCGGCGGGATCACGATCGAGAAGGTCGCCGGCCCGGTCGGGGAGGCGCTCGTGATGACGGCCGCCGGCATCGCGGTCGCGGTGCCGGCGGTGCTCGCCTACAACGTCTTCGGCAAGTGGGCGGCGGCCAGCGAGGCCGAGCTCGAGGGCTTCGCGCTCGATCTGCGCGAGATGGTCACCGGCGCCGAACCGGACGCGCGCGCCGCGGCGCAGGCCTGAGCATGGCCTTCGGCCGCCTCGAGCGCAGCGCCGGCTCGCAGCCGATGAGCGACATCAACATGACGCCGCTGATCGACGTCATGCTCGTGCTGCTCGTCATCTTCATGGTCACCGCGCCGCTGATGGCGAGCAGCCTCAAGCTCGACCTGCCGGCAAGCGACGCCGCGCAGCCGAACGAGTCGCCGAAGTTCATCGCCGTCGCGATCACGCCCGAGGGCGACCTCTATCTCGACGAGGAGAAGCTCGACGCGGCGGCGTTCGACGCCCGCCTCGCGCAGGCCGCGAGCCGATCGCCCGACACCGAGGTGCAGCTGCGCGCCGACCGGCGCACGCCGTACGGCGACGTCGCCGCACTCATCGGCCGGGTGCAAAAGGCCGGGCTGAACCGGATCGCATTCGTGACCGAACCCGTGCAGGCGGCCCTGCCGGACCCGGCCGGGCCGCGCTGAAGCGGGCCGCAGCGCCGCGCGGCGCGGCCGGCGGCAGCGGGTGCGCTTTCTATAATCGAATCCACTTTTCAACCGGCGCCAAGGCGGCCCAGGCGGCGCGCAGGCGATCCCCATGAGCACCCCCGAG
The DNA here is from genome assembly GCA_014879745.1 of Burkholderiaceae bacterium. Lineage (GTDB taxonomy): Bacteria > Pseudomonadota > Gammaproteobacteria > Burkholderiales > Burkholderiaceae_C > CAIKUF01. Next base: position 7,028 of record JACSRM010000328.1, read on the forward strand.
ATCAAGCGCTACGACGCCCGTGCCGTCGAGCAGGCCGCCCAGGCGCACTGGCAGGCGCGTGACGCCTACCGTGTCACGGAAGACCCGAAGCGACCCAAGTTCTACGCCTGCTCGATGCTGCCCTACCCGAGCGGCAAGCTGCACATGGGCCATGTGCGCAACTACACGATCAACGACATGCTCGCGCGCCAGCTGCGCATGAAGGGCATGAACGTGCTGATGCCGATGGGCTGGGACGCGTTCGGCCTGCCGGCCGAGAACGC
>JACSRM010000381.1 GCA_014879745.1 Burkholderiaceae bacterium
TTCGGCCCGTGCAGGTTGAGCCGGTTCGCGATGCGCCCGGTCATCACGTTGGGCACGAGGCCGGGCGCGGTGTCGGCGTTCATCGGCGGCAGCTTGCTCGCCAGCAACTCACGCATCTGCGCGAGCGCTGCGGCGTCGAGTTGCGGCATGGCCGCCTTGACGAGTTCGATCGTCTGGTCGAGCACGATGTCGGTCTGGATCACCGTCACCTGGCCGCGATGCAGATAGGTGCTGTGGCCGAGGATGACGCCGGTCTCGGCGTGGTCGAATCCGGTGCCGAGGTAGCCGGCGTCGGCCAGCGCGTCGCTCGCGATGCGCAGCGCGAGAAACTGGTCCGGCTCGCCGCCGTCCAGCGAGTTCGGCATGATGCCGAACTCACGCGGGTCGAAGCGGTACAAATCCTTCAGGAAGCCGCCGAACTGCGTCTTGATGCGGCCGGCGTCGAGGTAACGCTGCGCATCCCAGTTCTCGACCGGCTCGCCGATCGCGTCGACGCGGCCGAGGATGTTGTTCCAGAACGCCTGCAGGTTCGGCGCCTGCGCGAACATGCAGGCCATGCCGATGATCGCAATCGGCGCCGGCGGGTCGGTTGCGAGTGCCTTCATGCCGCACTGCCCTCCGCTGCACGCGCGGTGCCGCCGAGCCGGTTCAACGCCGCGCTGGCGATGCTGTCGAGTTCTTCGATCGCAAGAACCGGCTCGCCCTGATCATCGACGAAGGTCACGTTGCCCCGCACCAGGGCCGGGTCAGCGGTCTCCACGCGCTCGTACTCCATATGCATGCGCGGCGGCAGCGTGTTGCGGTAGCGCACGACCCGGCCGAAGCGTGTCGGCAGCGCCGATTCGTCGCGGTAAGCGCGCGCCCAGAGCCACGCCATCTGCGCCGCCGCGTCGAGCAGCGCGGGGTCGAACAGCCAGCCGGGCGCGTCCGCCGCACGGTGGGCGAGCCACTCCCGCGGATGGCTGGCGCGCACCGCAGCACCGGAACCTGTCGACGACAGGCCGGCAATCTGCTCGATGACCTGAAAGCGCGGCCCGTGAAACAGCCATTCGCCGTAGGCCTTGGCCACCGTGAGCGACTTGTCGTCGTGCACGCCGCGCCGCACCGCAAGGGCAGCCGGCAACACCTGCTCGAGACGCACATCGCAGCGATAGTGCGACAGTGCACGGCCGTTACCGAGGTCGGTCTGCAGCGCCACGCTCACATCGAAGCCTTCCGCGCTGCCATAGGGTGGAGGACTCACGAGGAGCCGAAGATCGCGGCCGGACAGGTCCATATCCACGCCCTTGAGCAGCTTCAGTTCCCGAACTTCGACGACCTGCCATTTCGGCCAGAGCGCCTGAACGCTTTCGGCCATCAGCTCGAGCGCGGCCGCCGCGGGCAGCACCAGCTTGCCGTCGAGCGCGTGTTCCTGCAGATAGAGGTGATGCGCCGGATCCAGACGCAGCGGCAACACCCGCTCGCCGGTCGCTCGGGCGACGGGTTCCGCGCTTCCGATCAAGGGCCCGAGTTCGGGCGCCTGCGGCGCGGCACGGATCGCGCCGAGCGCCGCCTCGCGGCTCTCCCAAGGCGCCTCGCCGCAGATCACCTCGACCGGCGTCCCTTCGGCGCGCGCCAGCTCCTGACGAAACAGTCGCCGCCCGAGCGCCGCCGACACCAGGTGCACGCCCTTCTCGGCGAACTTCGCCTCGGTTTCGGCCGTGACCATGCCGGCACCGAACTTCGTCGCGCCCCACGGCCCCCAGCAAAGCGCGCTCACCGCGACGCGGGCGCCCCAGCGTACCTGCAGCGCGGTGCACAGCCGGTTCATCAATTCGTTGGCCGTCGCATAGTCGGACTGGCCGCTGTTGCCGTAGCGCCCGGCGACCGAACTGAAGACGGTGAAAAACTTCAGCGCCGCCGGGTCGAGATGCTTTTGCAGCAACAGCGCGCCGATGACCTTGGTCTCGACCACGCGCGACCAGCTGTCGCTCGTCTTGTCGGCCAAGAGCTTGTCCTCGATCACGCCGGCGCCGTGCACGACGCCATCGATGCGCCCGAGGCGCGCGCTGGCGTCGCCCAGCAGGGTGCGCAGCGCATCCTCGTCGGTGACATCGACGACGTGATATTCGACCGTCGCGCCCGCCGCTTCGAAATCGGCGACATTGGCACGCATCTCGCGCTGGTCGAGCAGCGCCCGGACCCGGCGCTGGATTTCGGCCGGTGTCGCCTTCAGCGCGCCGGTGCGCACCTGGGCAACGAAATGCGCGCGCAGGGCGTCCGCGTCCGGCAGGGTCGCGGTTTCGGGGGCTTCGACGGGCACGAGTTGGCTGCGCCCGGTGAGCACGAGCGTCGTCCCCGGCTGCGCCAGCTCGCGCAGCACCTCGGCCGTGATGCCTCGCGCGCCGCCGGTCGCGAGCACGACCAGATTCTTCAGTGCGGCATCGCGTGACGGATCGACGGCAAGTTCCTCGGCGACCGTGGCGAAGACGGTGCGCTCGCCGCCGGGATAGCCCACTTCCTGGCGCCCTCCGTCGAGCTCGATCTCGCCCAGAAGATCGTCCGCGCGCTGCAGCGCGCTGCGCCGTGGATCCAGGTCGACCGCCTTGACGCGCAGTTCGGGCCGCTCCTCGAGCAGCGACTTCAGGGCGCCGACCGCGCCGGCCTGCAATTGCAATCCCGCACCCGCCGATCCCTCGCGGCCGAACAGCCCGCCGAGTCCGGACGCGGCGACCGCATGTGCAGCGTCGACCAGCCGATCGGAAAGCTCGCGCAGCAATATGAAAAAGCACTTCTCGTTCAGCTGCAGGACTTCGCGCCACTGCGCCGGCGTCTCGCGACCGTCGAGCGCCGGCGCACCGAGCGCCGCCAGGTGCACGAGCCCCGCGACCGGCACCGCACCGAGCGTCTCGCAGAATGCGAGCAGCGCCGGCTCGGACGACAGCACCTCGGGCTCGACGATCACCACATCCACGCCACGCGCGCCGAGCGCCGCGGCGAGCGCGGTGGCGACGCCCTCACGGTCGCGCGTCAAAACGAATCGCCCCGGCGTCAGGCGCCGGGCCATCCCTGGCGTCAGCGGCTCCTGCCGCGGACGCATCACCAGCCGGGGTGGGAGGCTGGTAGCACCAGCTTGCTGCCCCACCCCGGCCAACTCAAAAGGGACGGTCGTGCCTCCGGTCTTGGCCTTGGCAATCAAGTCGAGCATGCCGTTGAGCGTCGGCTGTGTATTGAGCTTGCTGCGGCTGTCGGTGAGCGCCTCGCGGTGCGCGGCCGGCAGCAGTTGCAACATCGCTCCGACGACTTCGACGCGCTTGATCGAATCGATACCGAGGTCGGCCTCGAGGTTCTGATCGAGCCCGACCATGTCGCGCGGATAGCCGGTCTTCTCTTCGACGATGCCAAGCAGCATGTCGAGGAGCTTCTCGCGCGACAGCTCCGTGCTCGCCGCTGCCGGCGCAGCGGCCGCCGGTGCGCTCGCCTGCGCCGGCGAGACAGGCGCCTTCACGACCGGCGCCGGCTCGGCGGCCCTGGCCGCTGGCACGGGCGTGGCCGGGACCGCCGGCGCGGCCACCGGGGCCGCAACCTGCACCGCAGCCGCGGGCACCGCAGGCGCGGGCACCGCAGGCAGTTCGGCGATCTGCCGCAGCGCCGGCAGCGGACGTCCGCGCAGCATCGGCCGGGACGGCGCGCCGTCACCGAGGAAGGTCGACATCACGCGCTCCTGGGTCTCCAGGAACTGGCGCATCGTCGCGAAATATTCGGACATGACGGACGAATCCGCCATGCCCGACACCAATCGTCGTTCATCCATCGTTCGACTCCTTCTCCAAGGTTGTGGGGTGGACATGCGCATCGGTGGCGCCGGCACCGCGACCGGCGACGGTACCGCGGTTTCCGAGACCGGCGCCGCCGTGACCGGCACGGCGGTTGGCGCAGCCTGCACCTGTTCGAGCGTCATGCCGATCTGGCGCACCGGCTCCGACGCCCGGCGCGGCCCGCTGCCGTTGAGCATCCAGGCGTGCTTGGGCACGGGTTCGATGCGCAGCAACGACGCCGGATCGGCCGGGTCGCCGATGCGGCAGTCGCGCCGCGCATACAGCGGCGCGAGGTCGAGCTCGACCCCGGCGCACAGCAACTGTCCGATGCCGCCCAGCAGCCCGTTCAACCCGCTGCCGTCGTCGATCGCCACCGCGACATGCGGCTTTCCTTCGAGGATGCGCGACGCAAGCCGCGTCAGCACGTTCTTCGGCCCGACCTCGACGAAGATGCGGGCGCCGTCGTTGTGCATGGCCTCGATCTCGGCGACGAACTCGACCGGACTGACGAGGTGTTCGGCCATCTGGCGCCTGACGCGCGCGACATCGGCGGCATGCGGGCGTGCCGAACTGTTCGAATAGACCGGCGTGCGCAGCGGCGCCCATGCCATCGCGTCGATCATCTCGGACAGCGCCTGCTGCGCCGGCCTCACGAGGCTCGAATGGAAGGCGGCGGCAACCGCGATCTCGGTCACCTCGACGCCCTGCTTGCGCAGCTTCTCGGCCGCTGCCTTCACCGCCGCATGGGTGCCCGAGATGATGCTCTGCAGCGGCGCATTGTGATTGGCGATCAGGACGTCGTCGATATCGGCGATCGCCTCTTCGACCACCTCGCGCCGCGCGCTGACGGCCGCCATCGTGCCGAGTTCGGCGCCCGCGGCCGACGCGGCATCGACGATGAAGCGCCCGCGTGCCGCCGAAAGCTGCATCAGGGCGTCGAAGTCGATCGCACCTGCTGCGTGCAGCGCGACGAACTCGCCGTAGCTGTGGCCGGCAAACATGTCGGCCTGGAGCCCGAAGGCCTGCATCAGGCGCAAGAGGCCGGACTCGACCGCGCCGAGCGCGGGTTGCGCGACGTCGGTGCGGGTGAGCTTGTCGCGTGCGATCGCCTTGCCTTCGTCGCCGTAGGCGCCGCGCGGCAGGATGAACTGCGACAGCCGCGTCGCCGCGCCGAAACGCGACTCGAAGGGCTCGCGCAGCGCGGCATCGGCGGCAGCCAGCGTCTCGCCGACCGGCTCGAAATGAAGCGCTGCCTCGCGTGCCATGCCCGGGTATTGCGAACCCTGGCCGGGGAACAGGACGGCGAGCTTGCCGGGTGCGCCGTCCGGACTGCCGACGAACACACCGGGAGGCAAGGTCTTGGCTTCGCCACCCAGATGCCGCGCCGCGGCGGCGAGTTTGGTGCGAAGGTCGTCGACGCTGCGCGCGACGATCGCGAGCACCAGGCCGCGACGCCGCCAGCGCGCGGCGAGGCTCGCGGCCAGATCGCGCAGCAGCGGCGCGTCCGGTGCGGACAGCCGGCCGGCAAGCTCGGCCACCCGGGCCTGCAGCGCCGCGCGATCGTCGTCGCTCCAGACGAGCAACTCGGCGGACCGGTTCTCGCTCGCCGGCGGGCGCATCCACTCGCGGTACTCGCCGCCGTACTCCTCCATCACGATGTGGAAGTTGGTGCCGCCGAAGCCGAATGCGCTGCACGCCGCGCGGCGCGGCATGTCGGTCGCATCGAGCCAGGGCGCGGGCTCATCGACGAGGTAGAGCGGCGCCGACGGATCGGCAAGCACCGGATTCGGGGTGCTGACGTTGCGGTGCGGCGGCAGCACGCGGTGATGCACCGCGAGCAGCGCCTTGACGAGACCGGCGACGCCTGCCGTCGCCTTGGTGTGGCCGATATTCGTCTTGACCGATCCGATCACCGCCGAGCGCGGCGCCGCGCCCTCCTCCTGGATCAGGCGGGTCGTGCTCTCGAGTTCGGCGGTATCGCCGGCCACGGTGCCGGTGCCGTGCGCCTCGAACAGGCCGACCGTCGACGGGCCGAAGCCGGCCATCTCGTAGGCGCGGCGCATCGCGCGCAACTGGCCGGCCGGCAGCGGCGCGGTCATGCCCTTGGCGCTGCCGTCGCTGCTTGCGCCGACGCCCTTGATCACGGCGTAGATGCGGTCGCCGTCGCGTTCGGCGTCGGCCAGACGCTTCATCGCGACCATCGCGATGCCTTCGCTGATGACGATGCCGTCGCCACCGGTGTCGAACGTCGAGCAGCGTCCGCGCGGCGACAGCGCCTGCGTCTTGCTGAAGCACAGGTAGCCGAACGGGCCCTGGACGGTATCGATACCGCCGGCGATCACGAAGTCGCTGCGACCGGCCATCAACTCCCCGACGCCCTGGTAGACGGCCGCGAGCGAAGACGCGCACGCGGCGTCGGTCGTCAGGTTCATGCCGCCGAAATTGAGCCGGTTCGCGATGCGGCCGGCAGCGACGTTGGGCAGGATGCCGGCGAACGAATCCTCGGTCCATTCGGGCAGGCGCCCGGCAACCTCGGCCGGCAGGCTGCCGCTGAAGCGCGGCAGTTCGGAGCGCAGGCCGTACTGCATGCCGAAGTCGCCGGTGCCGCCGCTGGCACCGAGGATCACCGACGCGCGTTCGCGATCGAACGTGCGCTCGGCATAGCCGGCGTCGGCCAGCGTGCGACGCGCGACCTCGAGCGCCATCAGCTGCATCGGGTCGACCGATTCGATCGACTTCGGCGGCATGCCGAAGCGCGTCGGATCGAACGCCATGTCGTCAAGGAAGCCGCCCCACTTCGAATAGACCTTGTCCTTCACCGTGCGGTCGGCGTCGAAATAGAGCCGCCAGTCCCAGCGGTGCGAAGGAATCTCGGTGATGGCATCGACCTTGGCGAGGATGTTCTCCCAGTACTCGCTCGTGCTGTTGGCCTTGGGCAGCACGGCGGCGATGCCGACGACGGCGATGTCGGCCGGCGTGCCCGGCAGGCGCCGCATCGTGGCATCGGGCGCTTCGAGATGGCGCGACAGTATTGCCGCGGCGCCTGCGCTGACTTCCTTGTGCAGCGCATCGATGTCGGTCACCGCATCGCGCAAGGTCGCGACCTGGCCCAGCATGTACATGCCTTCGGCGCGCTGCTGCTCGGGCGGGAGCGATTCGAGCTTGCCGCCCAGGCCATCGCGCTTGCGACCCTTCGATGCGGTGCGCAGCCGCCCGAGGATCAGGTCGTCGAGCAACCGGCGGCTCTCGTCGGGTGCGACGCCATCACGCTTGTGCGCGGCGCGCTGGCCGAAGAAGTCGTGCGCGAACGGTGTGTAGGCACACCGGCTTGCGTGCCCGGGCCCCGACTCGAGGTTGACCGTGTGCTCGCAGGTCAGCACCTCCTGCTGGAACTGCGGCACGATGGCCCCGCTGGCAACGATCTCCTTCGTGAACAGGTAGGCGCTGCCCATCAGGATGCCGACCTTGGCGCCGGCGGC
>JACSRM010000520.1 GCA_014879745.1 Burkholderiaceae bacterium
CTCGAGCCCGGCGTCGAACGCCTTGCGGAACTCCCCGGCGTGAAACAGCGCCCACGCGGCGAGCACTTTGCCGTCCTTCGGCAGCGGCTCGGCGTCGCCGGCGTGCAGCGCGGCCCACTTCTTCTTCAGCGCCGCCGCGTCGTAGGTGTAGGCGGCGCTGTCGTACGGGAAGGCGATCCATCCGGCCATCGCTGAGTCTCCGTTGTCGTCGCGGGCTCGGCGTCCGTCACGGCTTCCCGTAGCTCGCGGCGAGCGTCTGCAGGTGTACGCGCTGCGCGTCTTCGAGATAGGGCGCGAGCAGTCCGAGCACGTGCAGCGCGCCGCGCATCATCGACGCGCCCGCCGTCTCGGGCTCGAGCGCCTTGCGCGGCTCGCGCACATATTCGTAGCTCAGCCAGTAGGTGAGCACGACCACCATCGCGGTCGAGATCGTCTCCGCCTCGTTGGCCGCGATGCGGATCGCGCCGCCCTGCGCCAGCCCGTCGAGCAGTTCGCGCACCGCCCGGGTCTTGTTCTTCAGCACGAACTGGAAGTGCGTCTCGAGGCGCCGGTTGGTCGAGACGAGATCGTTCAGGTCGCGGTACAGGAAGCGGTACTGCCAGATCAGCTCGAACATCATGTGAAAGAACAGCCACGCGTCCTCGACATTGCGCACGCCGTCGGCGGCGCGCAGCAGTTCGTCGAGCGCACGCTCGTAGCGGTCGTAGAGCGAGTTGATCAGCTCGTCCTTCGCCGGGTAGTGGTAATACAGGTTTCCCGGGCTGATATCGAGTTCGGCTGAGATCAGCGTCGTCGATACATTGGGCTCGCCGTGGCGGTTGAAAAGCTCGAGCGTGACTTCGAGGATGCGTTCGGCGGTGCGGCGCGGCTTCTTGGCTGGCATGGCCGCAATCTAGCATCTCCGCAGGGCCGCACCGCCGCCGCGAGGCGCCGCTTCTTGCGCCCGGCACAAGCCGGCGCGAGAAGTATCCCCGGCAGTGCCCGGGCGTGCGCGACTGCCTACAATCGCGCTCCCATGCCCGCCGTCTCGTTCCAAGCCGTCGCCAAGGTCTATCCGGGCGCCAGGCCAGGGCAGGCGCTGCGCGCACTCGACGGCGTGAGCTTCGATATCGACGAGGGCGAGTTCTTCGGCCTGCTGGGACCGAACGGCGCTGGCAAGACGACGCTGATCAGCATCCTCGCCGGGCTCGCGCGCGCGACGAGCGGGCAGGTCCGCGTGCACGGCCACGATGTCGTCGCCGATTTTGCGGCGGCGCGCCGCCAGCTCGGCATCGTGCCGCAGGAACTGGTGTTCGACCCGTTCTTCTCGGTGCGCGAGGCGCTCGCGCTGCAAAGCGGCTATTTCGGCGTGAAGCACAACGACGCCTGGATCGACGAGCTGCTGCATCACCTCGGCCTGGCCGACAAGGCCGATGCCAACATGCGCCAGTTGTCGGGCGGGATGAAGCGGCGCGTCCTCGTCGCCCAGGCGCTCGTGCACCGGCCTGCGGTGATCGTGCTCGACGAGCCGACCGCGGGCGTCGATGTCGAGCTGCGCCAGACGCTGTGGAGCTTCATCGCGCGCCTGAACCGCGAAGGCCGCACCGTGCTGTTGACGACCCACTATCTCGAGGAGGCCGAGGCGCTGTGCGGGCGCATCGCGATGCTCAAGCAGGGCCGCGTCGTCGCGCTGGATCGCACCTCGGCGCTGCTCGCCGGCACCGCGAGCACGATGCTGCGCTTCAAGACCGATGCGCCGCTGCCGCCGGCGCTCGCGGCGCAGGCACGCGTCACCGGGCGCATCGTGCAGCTGACGGCGCGCGACGCCGCCGAGGTCGAGACGCTGCTCGCCGCGCTGCGCGCCGCTCATGTGCCGGTCGAAGACCTGGAGATCGGCCGTGCCGATCTCGAGGACGTCTTCATGGAGATCATGCAGTCCGCACCGCCGTCGCCGGTCGAATCCGATCGCGCCGCCGCCTGATGGAGGCCGCGCTCGCCGGCGCCGGCGCGCTGTTCTACAAGGAAGTGCTGCGCTTCTGGAAGGTCGGCTTCCAGACGATCGCCGCGCCGGTCCTGACGGCGATGCTCTACCTGCTGATCTTCGGCCACGTGCTCGAAGGCCGCGTCAAGGTCTTCGGCAGCCTCGGCTATACGAGCTTCCTGATCCCCGGCCTCGTGATGATGAGCGTGCTGCAAAACGCCTTCGCCAACAGCTCGTCGTCGATCGTGCAGAGCAAGATCACCGGCAACCTCGTGCTGCTGCTCGTCACGCCGCTTTCGCACTGGGCATGGTTCGTCGCCTACGTCGGCGCGTCGGTGCTGCGCGGGCTGGCGGTCGGCGCCGGGGTGCTGGCTGTCACGCTGTGGTTCGCGCCGCTGCAGGCTGCCGAGCCCTGGTGGATCGTCGTCTTTGCCGCCACGGGTGCCGCGATCATGGGCGCCCTCGGCCTCGTCGCCGGGCTGTGGGCCGACAAGTTCGACCAGATCGCGGCGTTCCAGAATTTCATCGTCGTGCCGATGACTTTCCTGTCGGGCGTGTTCTATTCGGTCGGCTCGCTGCCGGCCGCGTGGCAGCTCTTCAGCCACCTGAACCCGTTCTTCTATATCGTCGACGGGTTCCGGCGCGGCTTCTTCGGCGTGAGCGACGTGTCGCCTTGGACCGCGCTCGCGGTCGTCCTCGCGAGCCTGGCGCTGGTGTGCGCCCTGTGCCTCGAGCTGCTGCGTAGCGGATACAAGATCAGGCACTGAAATGCGGCGCCGCGCCCGCCCGCGCCGGCTCGACTAAAATCGCGCCACCATGGCCGATCCCACCCCGTCCGACGTCGAGCGCTATATCGCCGAGGCGCTGCCCTGCGATCACATTGAGGTCGAGGGCGATGGGCGGCACTTCTTTGCCACCATCGTTTCGACGGCCTTCGAGGGCAAACTGCGCGTGCGGCGCCATCAGCAGGTCTACGACGCGCTCGGCGACCGCATGCACGAGCAGATTCACGCGCTGTCGATGAAGACGCTGACCCCCGCCGAGTGGGCGCAGTCGGCGGCGCAAGGAACGCACCACCACTGAAGGCCGCGCCGCAGCCTGCCTGCGGCCGTGGCGGGCCGTGCCCGACCCCGCCGATGCAGCGCTGCGGCAATCCGTGACATGGACCGACTCCTCATCCGCGGTGGCCGCCGCCTGAACGGCGAGGTCACGATTTCGGGCGCGAAGAATGCCGCGCTTCCCGAACTGTGCGCCGCGCTGCTGACGGCCGAGCCGGTGCGCCTCGCGAACGTGCCGCGGCTGCAGGACGTGAATACGATGCTCGCGCTGCTGCGCAACATGGGCGTTGCGGTCGAGCGCCCGGCCGCGCAGCCCGAGGAGCTGACGCTCGACGCGAGCCGCGTCACGTCGCCCGAGGCGCCGTACGAGCTCGTGAAGACGATGCGGGCATCGATCCTTGCCCTCGGCCCGCTGCTCGCGCGCTTCGGCGAGGCGACGGTCTCGCTGCCCGGCGGCTGCGCGATCGGCTCGCGGCCGGTCGATCAGCACATCCTCGGCCTGCAGGCGATGGGCGCGAAGATCAGCGTCGAGCACGGCTACATCCTCGCGAGAGCCGAACGGCTGAAGGGCGCGCGAATCGTGACCGACATGATCACCGTCACCGGCACCGAGAACCTGCTGATGGCGGCGACGCTTGCTAGAGGCGAATCGGTGATCGAGAACGCGGCGCAGGAGCCCGAGGTCGCCGACCTTGCCGAGATGCTGATCGCGATGGGCGCGAAGATCGAGGGCCATGGCACGAGCCGGATCGCCGTCCAAGGCGTCGATCGGCTGCACGGCGTGACGCACCGCATCGTCCCGGACCGGATCGAGGCCGGCACGTTCCTGTGCGCCGCCGCGGCGACGGGCGGTGACGTGCTGCTGCGCGACGCGCGCGCCGACCATCTCGAGGCGGTGATCGACAAGCTGCGCGAGGCGGGCGCGAAGATCGAAGCGGGCAGCGCCGACGGCAGCGGCTGGATCCGCATCGGCAGCGACGGCCGGCTCAAGGCGGTGAGCTTCCGCACCGCCGAGTACCCGGCGTTCCCGACCGACATGCAGGCGCAGTTCATGGCGCTCGACTGCATCGCCGAAGGCACGTCGCGCGTGCTCGAGACGATCTTCGAGAACCGGCTGATGCACGTCAACGAGTTGAAGCGCCTGGGCGCGAATATCGCGATCGACGGCCACGTCGCCGTCGTCGAAGGCGTGCGCAAGCTGTCGGGCGCGACGGTGATGGCGACCGACCTGCGGGCTTCGGCCAGTCTCGTCATCGCCGGCCTTGTCGCCGACGGGCAGACGGCCGTCGACCGCATCTACCACCTCGACCGCGGCTACGACCGCATCGAGGACAAGCTGCGCGCGCTCGGCGCCGATATCGAGCGCGTCAAGGCATGATGATCACGCTCGCGCTGTCGAAAGGCCGCATCTTCGACGATACGACGCCGCTGCTGCGCGCCGCCGGCATCGAGGTGCTCGAGGACCCGGAGCAGTCGAGAAAGCTGATCATCGGCACCAGCCGGCCCGACGTGCGCGTCGTCCTCGTGCGCGCGAGCGACGTGCCGACCTATGTGCAGTACGGCGGCGCCGACCTCGGCGTCGCCGGCCACGACATCCTGCTCGAGCACGGCGGCCAGGGGCTGTACCAGCCGCTCGACCTGGGCATCGCGCGCTGCCGGCTGAGCGTCGCGGTGCGCGCCGATTTCGACTACGCGGCGGCCGTGAAGCAGGGCTCGCGGATCCGCGTCGCGAGCAAATATACGCAGTGCGCGCGCGAACATTTCGCCGACAAGGGCGTGCACGTCGACATGATCAAGCTCTACGGCTCGATGGAACTCGCGCCGCTCACCGGACTCGCAGATGCGATCGTCGATCTCGTCTCGACCGGTGGCACCTTGAAGGCCAACGGCCTCGTCGAGGTCGAGACCATCATGCCGATCTCGGCGCGTCTGATCGTCAATCAGGCGGCGCTCAAACTCAAGCGGGAACCGCTGCGCGAACTGATCGATGCCTTCGAGCGGGCATGCGCGCCGACGCCCAGGCCCTGAACGACGATGCGCACCCCGATCCGCCGCCTCGATACCCGCGCCGCCAGCTTCGACGCCGAACTCGCGCGCCTGCAGCATTGGTCGGAGCAGACCGACGCCGCGATCGAGGAGCGGGTCGGCGAGATCATCGCCGACGTGCGCGCGCGCGGCGACGCCGCGCTGCTCGAGACCACGCGCCGCTTCGACCGGCTGGCGGCCGAGTCGATCGCCGCGCTGGAACTCTCGCGTGCCGATTTCGCCGCCGCCCACGCGAGCCTGCCGCCTGCCCAGCGCGACGCGCTGCGGGCCGCTGCCGACCGCATCCGAAGCTACCACCAGCGTCAGCTAGAAGCCTGCGGACGATCGTGGCGCTACCGCGATGCGGACGGCACGCTGCTCGGGCAGAAGGTCACGCCGCTCGACCGGGTCGGCATCTACGTGCCCGGCGGCAAGGCCGCCTATCCGTCCAGCGTGCTGATGAATGCGCTGCCGGCCGCCGTCGCCGGTGTCGGCGAGATCGTGATGGTCGTGCCGACACCGGCATCCCGCAACGCCGATGCCGCGCCCGGTCCCGGCGAGCGCAACCCGCTCGTGCTGGCCGCGGCGCACCTGGCCGGCGTCACGCGCGGCTTCACCGTCGGCGGCGCGCAGGCGGTCGCCGCGCTCGCCTTCGGCACGGCCAGCGTGCCGCGCGTCGACAAGATCACCGGCCCCGGCAACGCCTACGTCGCGAGTGCGAAGCGGCGCGTTTTCGGCCAGGTCGGCATCGACATGATCGCCGGGCCGAGCGAAATCCTGGTCCTCGCCGATGGCAGCACGCCGGCCGACTGGGTCGCGATGGATTTGTTCAGCCAGGCCGAGCATGACGAACTCGCACAAAGCATCCTGCTCACCCCCGACGCTGCCTACCGCGACGCGGTGCACGCCGCGATCGACCGGCTGCTGCCCGAGATGCCGCGCCAGGATGTGATCCGCGCCTCGCTCGAAGGCCGTGGCGCGCTCGTGCTGACGCGCTCGATGCAGGAGGCGTGCGAGATCGCGAATCGCATCGCGCCCGAGCACCTCGAGATCTCGAGCCGCGAGCCCTGGCGCTGGGAGCCGCTGCTGCGCCATGCGGGCGCGATCTTCCTCGGCGCGTATACGAGCGAGAGCCTGGGCGACTATTGCGCCGGGCCGAACCACGTGCTGCCGACATCGGGCACGGCACGTTTTTCTTCGCCGCTTTCGGTCACCGACTTCCAGAAGCGCAGCAGCCTGATCGAGGTCAGCGCCGCGGGTGCGCAGACTCTGGGGGCGATCGCCGCCGAGCTTGCCGATGGCGAGGGGCTTCCCGCGCATGCACGGGCGGCGCGGATGCGCCTGGGCGCGACGGGCGAAGCCGTGGCGCCTTCTTCGGCGTCGTTCGAGGTGCGGCCCGTGCGCGAAGCCGACGTGATGCCGCTGATCAAGCTCGAAACCACGCCGCAGCAGAAGGCGTTTGTTGCGTCCAACGCGGTCTCGCTCGCACAGGCCGCCTACAGCGTCGCCGGCCGGCCGTTCGGCCTGTACGCCGACGGCGAAGCGGTCGGCTTCCTGCTGCTATACGACTCGCGTCAGGACGACGAGGAGCCGGCCGACGAGCTGTACGTCTGGCGCCTGATGATCGATGCCAGGCACCAGGGCCGCGGCCACGGCGGCGCGGCGATGCGCTGGGTGATCGAAGAGGCGCGCCGCATGGGCGTCGCGCAGGTCGGTCTGTCGCATGTGGCGGACAACACGGTCGATGCGTTCTACGCCCGCTTCGGCTTTCGCCACACCGGCAAGATCGACGACTGCGAGCGCGAGATGGTGCTGCGATTGAAGGAAGACACATGACGGCGACCGGCCTCGCACAACGCATCGCGCGCACGATCCGCCAGGACGTGCAGAGCAGCGCCGCGTACGCGATCCAGCCGAGCGCGGGCATGGTCAAGCTCGACGCGATGGAGAACCCCTTCGCGTTGCCGCCCGAACTGCAGCACGCGCTCGGCGAGCGGCTGGCGCGGGTCGCGATCAACCGCTATCCGGTCGGCAAACCCGGACTCGCGGCGGCGCTCGCGCGCCACTTCGAGGTGCCCGCGGGCTGCGGCGTGATGGTCGGCAACGGTTCGGACGAACTGATCGACCTGCTCTCGGTCGCGTGCAACGTGCCGGGCGCGGCGATCCTCGCGCCGCTGCCGGGCTTCGTGCTCTACGAACTGTCGGCGCGGCTGCG
>JACSRM010000268.1 GCA_014879745.1 Burkholderiaceae bacterium
GCGCGAACGCGAGCGCATCCGCGAGACTTTCGGCAAATACGTCAGCCCGCAGGTGCGCGACGAGATCCTTGCCGGTCGCGCGGCCGATAGCGGGGCGACGCGCGACGTGACGATCCTGTTTGCCGACCTGCGTGATTTCACGCCGTGGGTCGAGTCGCATCCCGCGGCCGAGGTGGTCGCCGATCTGAATGCCTATTTCGCCGAGATGGACGCTGCGATCCGCACCCACGGCGGCCTCGTGCTGCAGTTCATCGGCGACGAGATCGAGGCCGTCTTCGGCGCGCCGGTCGCGAGCGCCGGACACGCGGATGCCGCGCTGGCAGCGGCGCGCTCGATGGGCGAGCGGCTGGTCGCCTTCAATGCGGCGCGCCAGGCGCAGGGCAAGCCGGCGCTGCGCCACGGCATCGGCATCCACAGCGGCACCGTGATCGCGGGCAATATCGGCAGCAGCGAGCGGCTGTCGTATGCGCTCGTCGGTGACGCCGTGAATGTCGCCTCGCGCATCCAGGCGCTGAACAAGACGCTCGGCACGACGGTGCTCGTCAGCGCGGCGACGCAGGCATTGCTGACCGAGTCATCGAACCTGTCGCCGCTGCCGGCAACGCGCGTCAAGGGACGCGCGAGCGAAGTGGCGATCTACGCGCTCGCCGGCCCGTGGACCGACACTCCCGCGCCAAGCATGCGCTCGACATAGCGCGCGATCAGATCGATCTCGAGATTCACGCGGTGGCCGGCGGCGAGGCCGCCGAGGGTCGTATTCTGTACCGTGTGCGGGATCAGGTTGATGCCGAACACGCAGCCGCCATCGATATCGCGCACGTCGTTCACCGTCAGGCTCACGCCGTTCACCGTGATCGAGCCCTTGACGGCGAGGAAGCGCGCCAATTCGCGCGGCGCGAGGACGCGCAGCTCCCACGATTCGCCGACCGGCGCGAAGCGCGCGACCGTGCCGACGCCGTCGACGTGGCCGCTGACGAGATGGCCGCCGAGCCGATCGTTC
The DNA here is from genome assembly GCA_014879745.1 of Burkholderiaceae bacterium. Taxonomy (GTDB): domain Bacteria; phylum Pseudomonadota; class Gammaproteobacteria; order Burkholderiales; family Burkholderiaceae_C; genus CAIKUF01. Next base: position 1,001 of record JACSRM010000268.1, read on the forward strand.
GCGCGCAAGGCCTTCTCCAGGTTTACCTCGCCGGGTTCGGCGAGCCCCGCGGTCTTGGCCAGGCTTTCGGCCGAGATATCGATCGTGAAGCGATCCGCCGCGGCGTCGAGCGAGGTGACCGTCATGCACGCGCCGTTCAGCGCGATGCTGTCGCCGAGCCCCGCATCGTCCAGATAGCCGCGCGGCGCGGCGAGCGTGAGGCGCTTGCCGTGCGCGGCATCGGCGCCGAGCGCCTCGGCCGCGACGATGCGGCCGATGCCGCTGATGATGCCGGTGAACATGGGCCGATTCTCGCAGAGGACAGAGACGATACAGGCGCTCCGAATCCGGATTCAAGGCGGCGCATCGCCCGCCTTGCGCAGCAGCAGCCGGAGATCGTCGCCGATGCGCAGGGCGCTGCAAAAGCGCAGCGCGACGGCGTCGGCGAGCGACGCCAGGGGTCCGAAATTCGCCAGATCGCGGCCGGCGCCGAGCAGGCGCGGCGCGACGTAGACCAGCCATTCGTCGATCAGGTCTTCGCGCACGAAGGCGCCGTTGAGCTTGCTGCCGGCCTCGATATGCAGTTCGTTGATGCCGCGCGCGGCGAGGTCGGCGAGCAGCGCGCGAAGGTCGACCCTGGCATCGGCGTCCGGCAGCACGACGATCTCGGCGCCGCGCGCCCGTAACGCGGCGGCGCGCTCGGCGGCCGGCGTTGCGGCATAGATCAGCGCGTGGCCCGGCGCATCGAGGATGCGCGCGGTGGCGGGCGTATCGAGCTTCGAATCGACGATCACGCGCTGCGGCTGGCGCGCCGTCTCGACGAGCCGCACGTCCAGCCGCGGGTCGTCGTCGCGCACCGTGCCGACGCCCGTCAGCACCGCCCCGGCGCGCTTGCGCCAGGCATGGCCGTCGGTACGCGCCGCGCTGCCGGTGATCCACTGGCTCTGCCCGTCGGCGAGCGCGGTGCGGCCGTCGAGCGAGATCGCGGCCTTCATTCGCACCCACGGCCGGCCGCGCGTCATGCGCGTGAAGAAGCCGATATTGAGCTCGCGCGCAGCGTCGCCCTGCAGGCCGACGGCGACCTCGATGCCGGCCGCGCGCAGCCGCGCGATGCCCTGGCCGGCGACGAGCGGATTCGGGTCTTCGACGGCGACGACGACGCGCTTGACGCCGGCGCCGATCAGCGCGTCGCAGCACGGTGGCGTGCGGCCGTGATGCGAGCAGGGCTCGAGGCTGACATACGCCGTCGCGCCGCGCACCTCGGCGCCTTGCGATGCGGCGTCGGCGAGTGCCATCACTTCGGCGTGTGCCGCGCCGGCCGCCTGCGTATGACCGCGGCCGAGGATGCGGCCGTCGGCGGCGGCGATCACGCAGCCGACGCGCGGGTTCGGGTCGGACAGTCCGACCGAGCGTTGCGCCAGCGCCAGCGCGTCGCGCATCGCGGCGGCGTCGGCGGGGGTGAAGGGCGGATCGGTGCGGGATGTCATCGGCATAGCGCGCCGCCCGCGGAATATTCGAGCATCCCTCGATTCTGCGGCAGCGCCGGCACCGGCGGCGGCCAAGGCGGCGCTTCAACGCCGCTCGATCGCGGGACGCGGCAGGCTCAATGCGCCCGCGAGGGCGGGGTCGTGGCCCGCGATCGTCGTCGCGAGGCTCAGCTGCTGCGCCTGCCCGCGCCGGTCGGTCCAGCGCAGCGTGACGTCGATCGTCTTCAAGGCGAGCGCGGAATCGGTCTGCACGAGGCGCGTCAGCGTGTAGCGGGTCGGGCTCGCGGTCGGCGTCACGTCCTGCACGTCGTCGTCGATCTCGCTCCAGCCCGGCGAACCGCCGTCTACCGCGACGAACGCGCGCAGCCGCTCGATATCGGCCTGCGCCAGGCGCGCCGCTTCGGTGCGCTGGCGTGCGACGTCGGCGTTGAAGCGCAGTTCGCCTTGCAGCCACAGCAGCGCGGTGGCGCCGGCGGCGACGAGCAGGGCGGCGATCAAGGCTTCGAGCAGGGCAAAACCCTGTTCGCGGCAGCGGCGATGGCGACGCGCATGCATATTCGGTCTCCTCTCGATGATGGCCGTGGCCGGGCGATCAGAAATCGCGCCAGCTTCCGGCGACGCGGACCAGGACGCCGGCCTCGCCGTGCAGCCGGTCGAGCACGGCGCGGTCGTAGACGATCGTCGGCGTACCGTCGCCGATCACGCTGCCGGCGGCGACCACGGCGCCGTCGATGCGCGCGTCGTGCGTTCCGCTCGTATCCCACTGCGCCGCGAGATGGACGACGGCGCCGTGGATCTGCACGCCGCCGGCAAGCTGCATCGGTCCCTCGACGACGAGCAGGATCGGCCGTTCGGGCGAACCGAGCGTCACCGGGCCGTCGATCTGCAAGCCTTGCGTGATGCGGATGCGCCGCTCGCCGGCGCCGAGCAAGACTTGGAGTGCCGCGCCGCAATCGTCTGCGCAGGCGAGGGTCTGCAGGCCGGGCAGGCGTTGCCAGCGCGCGGCATGCAGGCCGAGAAAGAGCGCTGTCGCACGCTCGGTATCGAGCGTTTCGAGCAGGGCGTCGCGGTCGGCCAGCGAGGATTCGGCGGGGAGGTCCGGCAAGGTCTCGAGCGTCGCGGCGGCGAGTGCGATCGTGCCGCCGGCATGCGCCGTCACGCCGCCGGCCCGCGCGTCGGTATTGGCAAGCAGCAGCGCCCCGCTCGCGTCGATCGCGCCGGCAGCCGTCAGGGCCGCGGTCGGCATCGCTGCCAGCGCCGGCAGCAGGCCGAGCGCGACCTGCACCTGCGCCGTCGAGCCGCCCGTCGCCGCGCCCGGCAGGCAGTCGGCCGCGAGCCGGTCGCAACCGGTTGCGGCGAGCTGGATCTGGCCGCTGCGAGCCGATGCCGCGAAGCGGATCGTGAACGCCGGATGCGAGCCGCCGGCGCCAGGCGCGTCGAGCACCGGGTGGCCTTCGTGCGGGCAGCTGCAATGCCAGGCATCGCCATCGCGGACGCACGCCGCCTGCAGCGGCACAAGGTTGCCGGCGTCGCTCCAGGTGCGCACGCTGAACATGCGGGTAGCGGGATCGACCTCGAGCAGCCGGTCGCGAAATGTCGTCGCGCCGGGCGTCGCAATCGGCTTGCAGTCGGCGCCGATCAGGGCGTCGCTCGCCAGCATCGCCTGCGCCCACTCGAGCCCGGCTTCGGCCGCCTCGAAGGCCTGCGTCGAGCGCCACTGGTTGGCCGATGCGCGCTGCTCGAAGATCAGATTGCGGCTCGCGACGGCGGCGACGAGCATGACGACGAAGAGCAGCAGCAGGGTGATGCCGAGCGTTGCGGCGCCGCGCTGGCGGGTGACGAGGTTCATCGCTGGACTCCGGGCGGGATCGTTCAAGCCGGGCAGGTGCCGGCGGTGGCATCGTTGCGCACCCGCACCAGCGCACGCACGGTGCGGCTCACTGCGGCATCGGCCAGCGCGTGCGCGCGGATATCGAGCGCGAAACTTGCGAGCCGCTGGCGCGGGCAGCTTTCGCTTTCGTCCGGACACGGCGTCGGGCAGTCGGCGCCGAGCGCCATCACTTCGGTCTGCGGCGTGATGACGAATTCGGTCACCGCGAGCAGCGTCGCATCGGTCAGCGCCTGCCAGTTGCCGCTGCCGAGCTGAATCTCGATCGCCCGGTTGCGCAGCCGGAAGCCGAACTGCTCGTTGCTGTCGACGACGTGGTTCTCGGCCGTGTCGCGCGAATAGCGCAGGCTTGCGGCGTCCGACGCGGCATCGTCCGGCGCGAGCGCGGCGTAGGGGTTGTCGCGCGGCGCCGCGTCCGCGGACCAGACGCCGGCGCCGGCGTCGCCCCAGTAGCCCGCGCGCCGCAGGTCGCGCGCGACGAGGTCGGCGGCGGTGCGCAGATCCTGCATCAGGCGCGCCTCGAGGACGAGGGCGCGATGGTCGCGGATCTGGCTCGTGAGCAGCGCACCGCCGCCGGCGACGACGAGCAGTGCGAGGGCGAGGCCGACGAGCAGTTCGACGAGCGTGAAGCCGCGCCGCGCGGCGAGCGGCTGGCGGATTGCGCTCATCACACGTTCCAGCACTTGCGATCGGCCTGCGGCGGGTTGTCGGTCGCATCGTCCGACCCCGAGCGCGTGCTGACGTTGCCGCCGTCGACGACGAGCCGCAGGTAGCGGCAACCGATATCGCGCACCTGCGACCCGGTCGCGACGGCGAGCACTTCGTAGCCCGAGGCCGAGAGCGCGCCGACGCTGAAGTCATAGCTGCGGCCGGCGACGGCAGCCGCGGCGCCGATCTCGGCGATCGTCCCGTAGCGGCCATTGCCCGAGCGCCAGCGCTCCTGCGCCTGCTGCAACTGGATCATCGAGACCAGCGCCTCGGTGCGGCGCATCTTCTGCGCCACGGCGCTGTAGCCGGGGTAGGCGACCGAAGCGAGAACGCCCGCGACGGCGGTCGCGATCGTCAGCTCGACGAGCGAGAAACCGGCTTGACGGTGGCGCGGCGTGCTTTTCATCGTGAAGCTCCTGATGGTTGAAAGGGAAGGGGTGATGCAGCGCCGCGTTCAGCAGGCGCGCCAGCCCGGCAGCGAGGGCGCCGGCGAGCAGGAACGAACCCGGCCCATGACGTTGACGATGTGGTGGATCGCACCCGGCGTCCCCGTCACGCGTGCCGTGCCGGCCGGTGTGCTGGTGCCGTGCAGCGGGTCGAAGAGGATCGAGGCGGCGCTCGCCTGAACCGCGACGCGCTCGCCGGCCGGGAGGTAGACCGTCTTGATCTGCATCGCGCCGCCGCTGCAGGCGGCCGGCTGCGGGCCGCTGCAGGCGCACTGCGAGCGCGAACCGGTATGAATCACGTAGCAGCTTCCCGCGCCGTCGGCGTAGAAGCTCAGGCGCAGCGGCGCGTTGCGGGCGACCGCTTCGGTGCGGACATATTGCAGGTCGGTCGCGAGCTGGGTCGCGACGCCTTCGAGCCGCTGGCGATCGATCAGGCCGCGCAGGCCCGGCGCGACGGTCGACAGCGCGATCACGGCGACCGTCGCCGTGACCGCCGATTCGATCAGCGTCACACCGCGCTGCGGTCTCGGAAGTCGGGTGGTCTGCATGTGCGCCTCGTCGTCTCGAACGTTGCGCACACTGTAGGAAATGCGACGCGCCGGCGCGTCCCCTTGAGGTGGGAATCGGCGCGGCCGCGTAGGGGGTCCCCCCGTCCGGGGGAAGGAGTCGTGCGTGGCTGCGGCGCGGACCCGGCCGGGTCAGATATCGCGGATCAGCTTCCTGAACTCGTCGACATCCTCGAAGCTGCGGTAGACCGACGCGAAGCGCACGTAGGCGACCTTGTCGATGCGCTTCAACTCGCGCATCACGAGTTCGCCCAGGCGCGCGGTCGCCACCTCGCGCGCACCGCTCGTGAGCAGCTTGTCCTGGATGCGATCGACGGCGGCATCGATCTGCTCGATGCTCACCGGGCGCTTGCGCAGCGCAAGCTGCATCGAGCCGCGCAGCTTGGCAAGCGCGAAATCCTCGCGCGAGCCGTCCTTCTTGACGACCGACGGCAGCGCGATCTCGGCCCGTTCGTAGGTCGTGAATCGCTTGTCGCACTTCTGGCAGCGGCGCCGGCGGCGCACGACGTCGCCCTCGTCGGACTCGCGCGTTTCGACGACCTGCGTCTCGTCGTGACTGCAGAACGGGCAGCGCATCGTTCGACCGGATTCAGCCGCCGCCCGCGCTCGGCGCCGGGCGCGTCGCGTGAGCGCGGCGCCGCCGGGCGGAGGCCGAGCCCGTCGTCACCGGTAGACCGGGAAGTCGCGCGTCAGCGCGGCGACCTTGGCGCGCACCGCGGCAAGATTGGCCTCGTCGTGCGGCTTGTCGAGCACATCGGCGATCAGGTTCGCCGTGCGCCGCGTCTCGCCTTCGCCGAAGCCGCGCGTCGTCAGCGCCGGGGTGCCGAGGCGGATGCCGCTCGTCACCATCGGCTTCTGCGGGTCGTTCGGGATGCCGTTCTTGTTGCACGTCATGTGCGCGAGGCCGAGCGCCGCCTCGGCCTCCTTGCCGGTCAGGCCCTTGGGCCGCAGGTCGACAAGCATCAGGTGGCTTTCGGTGCGGGAGCTCACGATCCGCAGGCCGCGCTCGATCAGTGTTTGGGCGAGCACGATCGCGTTCTTCGCGACCTGCTGCTGGTAGGCCTTGAACGCCGGCTGCAGCGCCTCCTGGAACGCGACCGCCTTGGCGGCGATGACGTGCATCAGCGGCCCGCCCTGGATGCCGGGGAAGATCGCGCTGTTG
>JACSRM010000387.1 GCA_014879745.1 Burkholderiaceae bacterium
CGGGTGGTAGTAGCTGATGTACTGCAGCGCGGCGGCGATGCTTTCGACGAGGTCGGCGTGCTTGATGATGGTGGGCATGATGATGACGCGGGCAGGGCGTTGGAGCGAGCGATGAGTGCAAGTCTAGCGAGCCGGACCATCTATGGGGCGAATTGCGATTTCGCATCGGCCTCGCGCGCGGGCTTCGTATGATGCCGGCGGGGCAGGGCGTGGAGCGGCCTGCCGCGGCTGGACGAAGGGAGGGCGATGCATGAAACGGCGGGATCTCATCGCGCGCGGCGCCGCGCTGGCGTCGATCATGGCCGGTGCGCGGGCTGCAGCCGCGCCCGATGCCCTGCCGGCGATCGGCAGCGCGCTTGCACTGCCGCCGGTCGAACTCTTCGACGGCCGGCGCTTCGAGCCGGCGCAGGCGCAGGGCAAGCTGCTCGTCGTCTACTGGTGGGCGAGCTGGTGTCCGTTTTGCGCGCTGCAGAGTCCGCACATGGAGACGCTGTGGCAGACGCAGCAGCGCCGCGGCCTGCAGATGCTGGCGCTATCGATCGACAAGAAGCCCGAGGATGCGACCACGTATCTGGCAAAGCGCGGCTATACCTTTCCCGCCGCCTGGTTCACGCCTGCCGTGGCGCGTGTGCTCGCCAAGCCCAAGGGCCTGCCGGTGACGGTCGTGCGCGGCCGCGACGGCCGGGTCGTGATGGCCGAGGCGGGGCAGCTCTTCCCAGAAGATATCGAGCAAATTGCGCAATGGCTGTAGCGCGCAGCCGCCCGAGGCCGACATGACCCGAAACCACGAAATCACCGTCATCGGCGCCGGCTTCGGCGGGCTGTCGACGATCCGCGAACTGCGCAAGCGCGACAAGGCGGCGCGCATCACGCTCGTCGCGCCGCGCGCCGAGCTGCACTATCTGCCGGGCATCATCTGGATCCCCTGCGGGCTGCGAAAGCGCGAGCAATTGATCGTCCCGCTCGACGCCTTCCTGAAGCGCAACGACGTGCGCTTTCACGCCGCCGAGGCGACCGGCCTGTCGGACGATGGGCGCACCCTGCAGACGAGCGCCGGGGACGTGGCGAACGACGCCCTCGTCATCGCCAGCGGCGGGCGCTTCATCAAGAAGCTGCCCGGCATCGAGCACGCGATCACGCCGTGCGAAGGCATCGCCGCCGCCGAGCGCATCCGCGACCGGCTGCGCGAAATGCAAGGCGGCACGATCGCGATCGGCTTCGCCGGCAATCCGAACGAACCGCAGGCGATGCGCGGCGGGCCGATGTTCGAGTTCCTGTTCGGCATCGACCGCCAGCTGCGCCGCGAGGGCCGGCGCGAGCGTTTCGAGATCGTCTTCTTCAGCCCCGCCGCGGAGCCCGGCAAGCGCCTCGGCGGCAAGGCCGTCACGCACCTGCTGGCCGAGATGCAGCGCCGCGGCATCCGCACCCACCTCGGCCACAAGATGAAGCGCTTCGACGCGGATCGGGTCGTGACCGAAGGCGGCGAGTTCAAGGCCGACCTCATCCTCTTCATGCCGGGCATGACGGGTAACCTCTGGTTCGACCAGACCAAGCTCGCGCGCTCGCCGGGCGGCCTGCTGCAGGCCGACGCGCATTGCCGCGTCGCCGGCAGCGAGCGCGTCTACGTCGCCGGCGATTCGGGCAGCTTCCCCGGTCCCGACTGGATGCCCAAGCAGGCGCACATGGCCGATCTGCAGGCCGGCGCCGCAGCCGCCAACCTGCTCGCCGAGCTGGCGGGGCGGCCGGCAACGGCGACCTTCAAGACCGAACTCGTCTGCATCGTCGATGCGATCGACCAGGGCTCGCTCGTCTACCGCTCGCCGGATCGCAACATGCTGGTGCCCAACCTGCACCTGCTGCACCTCGCGAAGCGGGCGTTCGAGTGGAAGTACCTGCGGGCGTACCGCTGATTCCGCCACGGCGGGCGCGCTGCCTCAGCCGGCGTGCCGATGTGACGATTGCCGTCATGACTCGATTCTCGGCCGAGGCGGATGAACGGCCGATGAACGAGCGGTCGGGCGGCGCGGCGAATGCGCGTCCCGCAAAAGAAAGGGCCCGGTGGGGACACCGGGCCGAAGGTACCTTGAAGCCCTGCTTCAGGAGGCACCGAGGAGACTCACGTTCAGGAGGGCTGCGAGCTCTGCCCCGCAGCAGTTGTATGAGTCAGCCTGCGGTCGGAAAGTTCAACGCCGCGGCGGATTTTTTGCCGCGGCGCGATCTTTCGGGTCCTGCCTCAGGCAGCGCGGCGCGACTTGGTCGTGCTCGCGGTCGCCTTTTCGGCGGTGGCGGCCATCGCCTGGAAGTTCGACTCGGCGACATTGGCGGCCTGCTTGGCGGCCTTCTGGACGGTTTCGAAGGCGTTGTTCGCGGCAGCGACGGCGGTGCGGACGAGCGCGACGGCGTTCTCGGAGCCGGCCGGGGCGTTCTTCGCGGCGGCGTCCACGACCGACATGTACTTCGCCTGGATATCGGCGCTCTGCGCTTCGACGAGCTTGCCGATGTCGGCGTTCGTGCTCGCGGCGATGTCATACACGTGGCGGCTGTAGGCGGCGGCCTTCTCGGCGGCCGGTTGCAGCAGGCCGGCCTGCAGCGCCAGCAGTTCCTGCGCGTCCTTCACCGACAGCGCGGCGTTGATGCCTTCGGCGGCTTCGGCGAGCGACGCCTTGGCGACTTGCAGGTTCAGCTCGACGAGCTTCTCGACGCCTTCGAAGGCCTTGTTGGTCAGGCCGAAGACGACTTCGAAGTTGGCCTTCTGGGCGGCGACAATTTGTTCAGCGGTCAGCATGGTGGATCTCCAGTGGGTGGGTTCAGGGACAATCGGTTGGAGTGCTTGATTGCTGCACTGCAACATGAAATGAAGTATAGCGCCGCAAAGAGGGAAAGCAAGAGTTTTTTGCTGCACTGCCGCAATTTAGAGCCAGCGTTCTACTGGCGCCGGCTGGCGGACGGTGACGGCAGGTCGCCCGGCGTGCCTGTGCAGCGCCGCGAAGGGCCGGATTTCGAGCGTGGCTGACGCCGGGACCAGCGTTTGCAAGCCTATTCATCCGCGCATTTCGTCCTGCCGCTGCCCGATGGGCACCGGTTTCCGATGCAGCGCTACCGTCTGCTGCACGAGTGTGTTCAGGCGCAGTTGCCGGCGATCCGCATCCTCGAGCCGCCGGCCGCGAGCGACGGCGAACTCGCGCTTGCCCACACGCCGGACTATGTGCGCCGGGTCGTCGAGGGGCGGCTCGACGCGCTGCAGCAGCGCGAGATCGGATTTCCGTGGTCGCCGCAGATGGTCGAGCGTTCGCGCCGCTCGGTCGGCGCGACGATCGCCGCCGCGCGCGCCGCGCTCGCCGAAGGCGTCGCCGCGAACCTGGCCGGCGGCACCCACCATGCGTTCGCCGACCGCGGCAGCGGCTACTGCGTCTTCAACGACGCCGCCGTCGCCGCGCGGCTGATGCAGGCTGAATGGCTTCGCACGCACCGCGATCCGTTGCACGTCGCCATCGTCGATCTCGATGTGCATCAGGGCAACGGCAGCGCGGCGATCTTTCGCGGCGACCCGACGGTCTTCACGCTGTCGATGCACGCCGAGCGCAACTTCCCGTTTCGCAAGGAGGCGAGCGATCTGGACGTCGCGCTACCCGACGGTTGCGGCGATGCGCAGTATCTCGACGCGCTCGATCGTGCGCTCGAGGCCCTCTGGAGGCGCACCGCCGGTGCCACCCCGCGCCTTGTCTTCTACCTCGCCGGCGCCGACCCGCACGAGGGCGACCGCCTCGGCCGCCTGAAGCTGAGTGCCGCCGGTCTTGCCGAGCGTGACCGCCGCGTGCTGAGGGCAGCGTGCGAGCGCGGCATCGGCGTCGCGCTTTCGATGGCGGGCGGCTATGGCCGCGATATCGCCGATACGATCGCCGTTCAGCGCACCACGCTTGGGCTTGCGCTCGAGAGCTGGCATGAGAGGCGGAGAGCACCCCCAAGGGCCGGGCCTTGCCCGTCCCGGCCCCCCGCGGGGGCGCAAGACAACTTGGGGCGGCCCGGCGCTTTCTCGAGAGGAACAACGAACAATGCAGCAGCCTGAACTCGCCCCGACTCGATCTTCGGACTTGCGATCGACACCGCGCAAGCCGCAGGAACCCGACGTGCCGCCGAGCCCCGAATCGATTGCCGCCGTCGACGCCGCGATCACGACACGCCGCGCGGTGCGCGCATTCCTGCCGACGCCCGTGCCGCGTGAGACGGTGCAGGACATCCTGCGCGTCGCATCGCGCGCGCCTTCGGGCACCAATACGCAGCCGTGGAAGGTCTACGTGCTGGCCGGGGCGGCCAAGTCGGCGCTGTCGGACACGATCGCGCGCATCTTCGACGACCCGGCGGCGCTCGCCGCGCACAGCGAGGAGTATGCGTACTACCCTGAAAAATGGGTGCCGCCTTACATCGACCGGCGGCGCAAGATCGGCTGGGACATGTACGGGCTGCTCGGCATCGACAAGGGCGACAAGGCGCGGATGCACGCCCAGTTCGGCCGCAACCACGTCTTCTTCGACGCCCCGGTGGGCCTGATGTTCACGATCGATCGCGTCATGCGCCAGGGCAGCTGGCTCGACTACGGCATGTTCGTGCAGAGCGTGATGATCGCGGCGCGCGCGCGCGGGCTGCACACCTGCCCGCAGGCCGCGTTCCTGCGCTTTCACCGAGTCGTCATGGAGCAGATCGGTGCGCCGCCCAACGAGATGCTGGTCTGCGGCATGTCGATGGGCTTCGAAGACCGATCGGCGATCGTCAATTCACTGGTCACCGAACGCACGCCGGTGGCCGATTTCGCGAAGTTCATCGAATGAAGCATTCCATCCTCGTGGCACGCGCCATCTTCCCCGCCGTCCTCGACCGCTTGCGCGAGCATTTCGACGTCGAAAGCAACGACGCCGACGCACTCTGGAGCGCCGCCGAACTGATACGCCGGCTGCAGGGCAAGCAGGGCCTGTTCGCGACCGGCGAGCGGATCGACGCCGCGCTGCTCGACGCCTGCCCGCAGCTGCGCGCGGTCTGCATCATGGCGGTCGGCTACAACAACGTCGACGTCGACGCCTGCACCGCGCGCGGCGTCGTCGTCACCAATACGCCCGACGTGCTGACCGAGACGACGGCCGATTTCGGCTTCGCGCTCGTGCTCGCCGCCGCCCGGCGCATGACCGAGGGCGAGCACTTCCTGCGCCGCGGCGCGTGGCGGATGTGGCGCTACGACATGCTGACCGGATGCGACGTCCACGGCACGACGCTCGGCGTGCTCGGCATGGGCCGGATTGGCCAGGCGATCGCGAAGCGCGGCGCGCACGGCTTCGGCATGAAGGTGATCTATCACAACCGCTCGCGGCTCGACGCCGCGATCGAAGACGGGCTCGGCGCGCGCTACGTCGACAAGGAGACGCTGCTGCGCGAGACCGACCACCTCGTCCTCGTGCTGCCGTACTCGGCGGCGTCGCACCACGCGGTCGGCGCCGCCGAACTCGCGCTGATGAAGCCGGGTGCGACGCTGACCAACATCGCGCGCGGCGGCATCGTCGACGACGCCGCGCTCGCCGCCGCGCTGCGCGAAGGACGGCTCGCCGCCGCCGGGCTCGACGTGTTCGAGGGCGAGCCGCAGGTGCATCCCGATCTGCTCGCGCTGTCGAATGTCGTGCTGACGCCGCATATCGCGAGCGCGACGGTCGCGACGCGCCAGGCGATGGCCGATCTGGCGGCCGACAACCTGATCGCCGCCCTCGGCTGCGGCCCGAACGCCGGGCGGCCGCCGACGCCGGTCAATCCGGGCGTACTCGCAAAGCGCTGAAGCCGCCGAACTGGCGGGCCCTTCGCGCGCACTTCACGGCATCTGGCGCGCTCGCGCGCCGCAATAATCCGCTGACGCGAGGCGGTGGCCGGCGATCGCCGCCGGCGGCGTTGCCGATACGGGAGCGAATGTGAAATCGATGCTCGGGCGGGCTGGACCCGCGATTCTCGCCGCGTGGGCTGCGCTCGCGCTTTGCGGCTGTGCCGGGACGCAGGTGCGTGCGCTCGCGACCGATACCGGGCAGAGCGCCTACGACCTGAGCGGCACCGATCCGCGCACGCTGTCGGCCGAGGCGGCGCGGCTTTGCCCGCGCGGGCACGCCGTGCTGCGCGAGTGGCATTCGAGCGGCCAGCTCGCCGGCGTGAACGCCGATTCGGTTGCGGCGAACGAGATGGCCTGGGCCATCAGCTACGACATCGCACGACCGCAGGCGCAGATGAGCATCGTCTGTCAGGGCTGAGTCAGGGCGGTCTTTATCCGCGCTGCGACAATCGCGGGATGATCGAATGGCTCGTGGTTGCGCTGTGCGGCGCGACGCTCCTGCTCGTCGTGTGGCTGCTCGTGCGGCGCAACGACGACGCGGCGTTGCAGCGTGCGGTGGAGGCGATCTCGCAATCGGCGCGCGCCGATTCCGAACGGCTCGAGCGCGAGATGCGCGACGAGGTTGGCCGCAGCAGCAGCGGCACGCGCCAGGAGATCGGGCAGACGCTCGCCGCGTTCCAGCAGACGCTGCTCGCGCAGGCGGGCGACGTGGCGCGCACCCAGAACGAGCAGATCGACAGCTTTCGCACCCAGCTCGCGGCGACGCAGCAGGCCGTCAGCCATTCTCTGCAGGGTGTGGTGAACGCCCAGTCGGCACAGGCGCAGGCGTCGCGCGACGCGCAGGATGCGGCGTTCAGGCGCTTCGGCGATGCGATCGGCGAGCAGTTGCGAACGCTCTCCGACGCCAACGAGCGCCGTCTGCTCGAAGTGCGCAACACCGTCGAGCAGCGCCTCGGTGCGCTGCAGGCGGACAACGAGAAGAAGCTCGAGCAGATGCGCGCGACGGTCGACGAGAAGCTGCAGGCGACGCTCGAGACGCGCCTCGCGGCGAGCTTCCAGCAGGTCGCCGAGCGGCTCGAGCAGGTCCACAAGGGTCTTGGCGACATGCGCGATCTGGCGCGCGACGTAGGCTCGCTCAACCGCGTGCTGACGAACGTGAAGACGCGCGGCGTATTCGGCGAGGTGCAGCTCGCCGGCCTTCTCGAGCAGGTGCTCACGCCCGAGCAGTACGCAACCAATGTCGAGACCATCCCGCACACCGGCGCGCGGGTCGAATTCGCGATCAAGCTTCCGGGCCGGCGCGACGACGGCGCGCCGCTGTGGCTGCCGATCGACGCCAAGTTTCCGCGCGAGGACTAC
>JACSRM010000389.1 GCA_014879745.1 Burkholderiaceae bacterium
CGACAATATCAAGTTCGACGGCCTGTCGCGCGTCTCGCACGTCACCGATGCGACCGACTGGCGGGTCGAGTATCCGTTCGTCGTCCTCACCCCCGATACCGAGGCCGAGATGGCGGCCGTCGTCGCCGCCTGCATCGAACTCGGCCTGACCATCATCCCGCGCGGCGGCGGCACCGGCTATACAGGCGGCGCGATCCCGCTGACCTCGAAGAGCGCGGTCATCAACACCGAGAAGCTCGAGGCGATGAGCGAGGTCGAGCGCGTCGCGCTGCCGGGCGTGCAAGGCAGCGTCGCGACGGTCTGGAGCGAGGCCGGCGTCGTCACCCAGCGCGTCGCCGACGCCGCCGAGCGCGCGGGCTTCGTCTTCGCCGTCGATCCGACCTCGGCCGACGCGTCGTGCGTCGGCGGCAATGTCGCGATGAATGCCGGCGGCAAGAAGGCGGTGCTGTGGGGCACGGCGCTCGACAACCTCGCGTCGTGGCGGATGGTGACGCCGGACGCGAAGTGGCTCGAGGTCGTTCGCCTGAATCACAACCTCGGCAAGATCCACGATGTCGAGGTCGCGACTTTCGAGCTGCGCCACTTCGAGGCGAACGGCCGCGGTGTCGTCGACTGGTCGCGCCCGGCGCGCACCGAGCGGCTCGATATTCCGGGCCGGGTCTTTCGCAAGGAGGGCCTGGGCAAGGACGTGACCGACAAGTTTCTCGCCGGCCTGCCGGGCATCCAGAAGGAAGGCTGCGACGGCCTGATCACGAGCGCGCGCTGGGTCGTGCACCGCATGCCGCAGCAGGTGCGCACCGTCTGCCTCGAATTCTTCGGCAATGCGAAGGACGCCGTGCCGTCTATCGTCGAGATCAAGGACTACATGTTTTCGCTCGCGCGCAGCGGCACGAATACCGAACGCGGCGCGCAGCCGGTGCTGCTCGCCGGGCTCGAACACCTCGACGACCGCTATCTGAAGGCGGTCGGCTATGCGACCAAGAGCAAGCGCGGCGGCCTGCCCAAGATGGTGCTGATCGGCGATATCGTCGGCGACGATGCCGATGCCGTCGCGCGCGCGGCGAGCGAAGTCGTGCGCATCGCCAATTCGCGCAGTGGCGAAGGCTTCACCGCGGTGAGCGCCGAAGCGCGCAAGAAATTCTGGCTCGACCGCAAGCGCACCGCCGCGATCAGCAAGCACACCAACGCCTTCAAGATCAACGAGGATGTCGTCATCCCGCTGCCGCGGATGGGCGAGTACACCGAGGGCATCGAGCGCATCAATATCGAGCTGAGTCTGCGCAACAAGATCGCGCTGGCCGACGCGCTCGAAGCCTTCTTCGCCGCCGGCAACCTGCCGCTGGGCAAGGCCGACGACAGCGGCGAGATCGTCTCCGCCGGGCTGCTCGAGGAACGCGTGCAGCAGGCGCTCGAACTCGTGAAGGGTGTCCGCGGGCAATGGCGGCATTGGCTCGCCCACCTCGACGCGACCGACCCGGCGCCCGACGCCGGCGGCCGCAGCTTCTTCACCCGCCTGCAGGAGCACAGCCTGCGCGCATCGTGGAAGACGCAACTGCGCGCGCCGCTCGCGGCGATCTTCGTCGGCCAGGCATTCGCGCCGGTCGAGCAGGCCTGCACCGCGATCCACAAGGAGGTGCTGCACGGCCGCGTCTGGGTCGCACTGCACATGCACGCCGGCGACGGCAACGTCCATACCAACATCCCCGTCAACAGCGACGACTACGAGATGCTGCAGACGGCGCACGAGGCGGTCGCGCGCATCATGGCGCTCGCGCGCTCGCTCGGCGGCGTGATCTCCGGCGAGCACGGCATCGGCATCACGAAGCTGCAATTCCTGAGCGACAACGAGATCGCCGGCTTCGCCGACTACAAGCGGCGCGTCGACCCCGAAGGCCGCTTCAACCAGGGCAAGCTGCTGCGCCAGCCGGCGCTGCCCGCCGACCTGACGAATGCGTATACGCCGAGCTTCGGCCTGATGGGCCACGAGTCGCTGATCATGCAGCAAAGCGACATCGGCGCGATCGCCGATTCGGTGAAGGACTGCCTGCGCTGCGGCAAGTGCAAGCCGGTCTGCGCGACGCACGTGCCGCGCGCCAACCTGCTGTACAGCCCGCGCAACAAGATCCTCGCGACCTCGCTGCTCGTCGAGGCCTTCCTGTACGAGGAGCAGACGCGGCGCGGCGTCTCGCTCGAGCACTGGCGCGAGTTCGAGGACGTGGCCGACCATTGCACCGTCTGCCACAAATGCCTCGCGCCGTGCCCGGTCGATATCGACTTCGGCGACGTGACGATGAATATGCGCAACCTGCTGCGCAAGATGGGGCA
Source organism: Burkholderiaceae bacterium (assembly GCA_014879745.1). Classification (GTDB taxonomy): domain Bacteria; phylum Pseudomonadota; class Gammaproteobacteria; order Burkholderiales; family Burkholderiaceae_C; genus CAIKUF01. The sequence continues at coordinate 2,326 of JACSRM010000389.1, forward strand.
GAAGAGCTTTCGCCCCGGCAACGCGGCGGCGATGCTGATGCTGAACGCGACCGATCCGCGCGCGATCAAGGCGATCCGCGCCGGCATGATCAATGTCGGCTTCAAGGCACAGCGCCTGGCGGTGACGCTGCTGCGCGGCATCGGCCGGCGCCAGACGGCGAAGCCACCGGCGACGGTCGGTGCGGCGCCGATCAAGGAGCAGGTGATCCACTTCGTCAACAAGAAGCTGCCCGGCGGGCTGCCGACGAAGACGGCGCGCGCGCTGCTCGATATCGAGGACCGGCACTACGTGCCGATCATCCGCGACCCTGCGGCTACGAGCGCCGACAGCGAGGCGGTGTTCTATTTCCCCGGCTGCGGGTCGGAGCGGCTCTTTTCGCAGGTCGGCCTCGCGACACAGGCGATGCTGTGGCATGCCGGGGTGCAGACGGTGCTGCCGCCGGGGTATCTCTGCTGCGGTTATCCGCAGCGCGGCAGCGGCCAGTACGACCGCGCCGAGAAGATGATCACCGACAACCGGGTGCTCTTCCACCGCGTCGCGACGACGCTGAACTACCTCGATATCAAGACCGTCGTCGTCAGCTGCGGCACCTGCTACGACCAGCTCGCGACCTACCAGTTCGACAAGATCTTTCCCGGCAGCCGCCTGATCGATATCCACGAGTTCCTGCTCGAGAAGGGCATCACGCTCGAAGGCGCAGGCGGCTACCTGTTTCACGTGCCGTGCCACGACCCGATGAAGCTGCAGGACCCGATGAAGACGGTCAAGGCGCTCGTCGGCGAGAACGTCATCGAGGCCAAGCGTTGTTGCGGCGAAAGCGGCACGCTCGGCGTCACAAGGCCCGACATCGCGACCCAGGTGCGGTTTCGCAAGGAGGAGGAGCTGCGCGCCAACGAAGCGGCGCTGCGCGCGACCGGCGCGATCGGCGAGCAGGGCCCTGTGAAGCTGCTGACCTCGTGCCCGAGCTGCCTGCAGGGCCTGAGCCGCTATGTCGACGATCTGCAGGGCGGGCTGCTCGAAGCCGACTATGTCGTGATCGAGATGGCCAGGCACATCCTCGGCGAGAACTGGCTGCCGGAGTATGTCGCGCGCGCGAACGCCGGCGGCATCGAGCGTGTGCTGGTGTAGCCCGGCCTGCCAGCGGCGCCGATGAGGGCATTGCAGGAGACTACACTGCCCGTTCCTTGTCGAACATGGCGTGTGCAGGGCATCATGGCTGGAACCAAATCGAACTCTCCGCAACCAACGACGATCACCGTGCACCAGGAGTCGCGCGTGCTCGAAATCGGTTTCGACGACGGCAAGCTGTTTCGCATCCCGTTCGAGCTGATGCGCGTCTATTCGCCGTCCGCCGAGGTGCAGGGCCACGGCCCGGGGCAGGAGGTGCTGCAGACCGGCAAGCGCAACGTCGGCATCGACTCGCTCGAGGCGGTCGGCAACTACGCGGTGCAGCCGACCTTCTCCGACGGCCACTCGAGCGGCATCTTCTCGTGGGAATACCTGCACTATCTGGGCTCGCAGCAGGAGTCGCTGCAAAAGCGCTACGAGGAGCGCCTGGCCGCGGCCGGCAAGAGCCGGGATGCGCCGATGGCTCCTGCCCACGGCGGCGGCTGCGGCTCGCACTGACGGATGCCTGCGATGGCGCAGACCCATTTCGGCTATCAGACGATCGACGAGAGCGAGAAGGTCGCACGCGTGCGCGGCGTATTCGACTCGGTCGCGTCGCGCTACGACGTGATGAACGACCTGATGTCGGTTGGCCTGCACCGTGCCTGGAAGGCCTACACCATCGCCGTCGCCGCGCCGCGCGAGGGCGACCGGGTACTCGATATCGCCGGCGGCACCGGCGACCTGGCACGCGCCTTCGCGCGCAAGACCGGCGCCAGCGGCATCGTCGTCCACACCGATATCAACGAGGCGATGCTGCGCCAGGGGCGCGACCGGCTGCTCGACGAAGGCCTCGTGCTGCCCACCGCGCTGTGCGACGCCGAGACGCTGCCGTTCGCCGCGGCCAGCTTCGACCTCGTGAGCGTCGCCTTCGGCCTGCGCAACATGACGCACAAGGACAAGGCGCTGGCCGAGATGAACCGCGTCCTGAAACCCGGCGGACGGCTGCTCGTGCTCGAATTCTCGACCGTTGCCAAACCGCTCGCGAAGGCCTATGACTGGTATTCGTTCAACGTCCTGCCGCTGATCGGCAAGATCGTCACCGGCGACGGCGACAGCTACCGCTATCTGGCCGAGTCGATCCGCATGCATCCCGACCAGCAGACGCTCAAGAAGATGATGAAAGAGGCCGGCTTCGGTCACGTGGACGTGCACAACCTGAGCGCGGGCGTCGTCGCGCTGCACGTCGGTATCAAGTGCTGATCCACGCCCTGCAACGTGGCACGTGACTTGCGCACGGAATAACGCTTGCTTACAGCGGTTTGCCCCGGGTTAGGGGTTGCCGATGGGGCATGCTTCGCCGCTACACTCATGCACTTTTCGGCTGGGTGGCCGATATGGAGTCTTGACCCGATGGGAGTGAAACCCGAATGACTCGAATGTCTCGAGCCGGCCCCGGCAGGACCGTGCTGGTCGCCGCAATGGCGGCAGTGTTCGTGCTCGCCGGCTGCAGCGGCGACAAGAAGGACAAGGCATCGCAGACCGCGGCCAAGGTGAACAAGGAAGAAATCACCGTCCACCAGATCAATTTCGTGATGCAGCAGCAGCGCGGGCTCAAGCCCGAGCAGGCCGATGCAGCGGGCCGGCGGATTCTCGAGCGGCTGATCGACCAGGAACTCGCGGTGCAGAAGGCCGAGGATCTGAAGCTCGACCGCGATCCTCGCGTCGTGCAGCAGCTCGAGGCCGCGAAGCGCGAGATCATCGCCCGCGCCTATGCCGAAAAGACCGGCGAGGCAGCGACCAAGCCGACGCCCGAGGACATCAAGAAGTACTACGACGAGCATCCCGCGCTCTTCAAGGAACGCCGCATCTACAGCATTCAGGAAGTGGGGATCGAAGCGACGCCCGATCAGTTGCCCGCGCTGCGCCAGCATCTGCAGGATGCCAAGTCGATCGGCGACTTCGTCGAGTACCTCAAGGCAAACAATTTCAAGTTCACCGGCAACCAGGCGGTGCGGGCGGCGGAGCAGTTGCCGCTGAATATGCTCGACGCCTTCGCGAAGATGAAGGATGGCCAGGCCGTCCTGGCGCCGACGCCCACCGGCGCGCAGGTGATCGTGCTCGCCGGCTCGCGCACCGAACCGGTCGACGAGGCACGCGCCAGGCCGGCGATCGAGCAGTTCCTGTGGAACGATGCCAAGCGCAAGCTGATCGAGGCTGACATGAAATCGATGCGCGAAGCGGCGACGATCGAGTATGTCGGCAAGTTTGCCGAGGCGGCCGCCTCGGCGCCGGCTGCGGCCGAGCCGGCGCTGGCGGCGAGTGCGGCCGACAGCGTGGCGCCGCCGCCTCCGGCTGCGGCGGCCGAGCCGGCACCGGCCGCGAGCGGCCTGGGTGCAGATGCAATTGCAAAAGGAATGGGGTTGAAGAAATGAATCGAAACAAGTTCCTGACCGGTCTGGCCATCGCGGCCTTCACGCTGTCCTTCGCCGGCACCCAGGCCGCGGCCCAAACCGCGGCGCCCAGAACGGCGACCGCCGCCGCGGCGGATGCGAAGGACTATCAGCTTGGCCCGGGCGACGTGATCCGCATCACCGTCTTCCAGAACCCTGACCTCGCGCTCGAGACCCGTGTCAGCGAGTCCGGCGTGATCAGCTTCCCGCTGCTCGGGCCCGTCAAGATCGGCGGCATGACGCCGAGGCAGGCCGAGAAGGTGATCGCCGACGGGCTGCGTGACGGCAATTTCGTCAAGCAGCCGCAGGTCAGCGTGCTCGTGACGCAGGTGCGCGGCAACCAGGTGAGCGTGCTCGGCCAGGTCAATCGGCCCGGGCGCTTCCCGATCGAAGTGGCCGACATGCGCCTGACCGACATGCTGGCCAACGCGGGCGGCATCGCCGCCAGCGGGGCCGATATCGTCACCGTCGTTGGCACCCGCAACGGCCAGCCCTTCCGCCAGGAGATCGACCTGCCGACCGTCTTCGGCGTGCAGGGCCGCGCACAGGATATTTCGCTGCAGAACGGCGACGTGATCTGGGTCGACCGCGCACCCATCGTCTATATCTACGGCGAGGTGCAGCGGCCCGGCGCGATGCGCATCGATCGCGACATGACGGTCCTGCAGGCGCTCGCCGCCGGTGGCGGCCTGACGCTGCGCGGCACCGAGAAGGGCATCACCGTGCACCGCAAGGGCGCCGACGGCAAGGTCGAGGTGCTCAAGCCGGCGATGGACGAACTGGTGCGCGCCGGCGACGTCGTCTACGTCAAGGAAAGCTTGTTCTGACGGAGCCTCGAGATGACTTTCGGACAAGTTCTATCGATTCTGCGAGCGCGCTGGAAGATCGCGTTGCTGATGTTCGTCCTCACGGTCGGCGTCACGCTCGCGGTCAGCCTGCTGCTGCCCAAGCAGTACACCGCGACCGCGAGTGTCGTGCTCGACGTGAAGCCGGACCCGGTCACGGCGATGATGTACGCCGGCATGGTCTCGCCGGCATTCATGGCGACCCAGGCCGACATCATCCAGAGCGATCGCGTCGCCTATCGCGTCGTGCGCAACCTGAAGCTGGCCGACAGCCCGCAGGTGCGCCAGCAATGGCTGGACGAAACGGGTGGTGACGGCAGTATCGAAGTCTGGCTTGCCGACACGTTCTCGAAGAAGCTGAGCGTGCAGCCGTCACGCGATTCGAACGTCATCAACGTCGCCTATTCGGCGCCCGATCCGCGCTTCGCGGCCGG
>JACSRM010000462.1 GCA_014879745.1 Burkholderiaceae bacterium
GCGGTGATGAACGACAAGCAGGCGGCCGAGTTCGAGCGCACCAAGGAGTGCAACTTCGCGATCTCGCCGCAGGGCATCGGGCGCTTTCGCGTCAACGCCTTCGTCCAGCAGGGCAACGTCGGCCTCGTGCTGCGCACGATTCCGGCGACGCTGCCGACGATCGACGGCCTCGGGCTGCCGCCGATCCTGAAGGACATCGCGATGACCAAGCGCGGGCTCGTGATCTTCGTCGGCGCGACCGGCTCGGGCAAGAGCACGTCGCTCGCGGCGATGGTCGACCATCGCAACGAGAACTCGTTCGGCCACATCATCACGATCGAGGACCCGGTCGAGTTCGTCCATCCGCACAAGAACTGCATCGTCACCCAGCGCGAGGTCGGCATCGACACCGATGGCTGGGCGGCGGCGCTCAAGAATACGCTGCGCCAGGCGCCGGACGTGATCCTGATGGGCGAGATCCGCGACCGCGAGACGATGGAGCACGCCGTCGCCTTCGCCGAGACCGGCCACCTGTGCATGGCGACGCTGCACGCCAACAGCACGAATCAGGCGCTGGATCGCATCATCAACTTCTTCCCCGAGGAGCGGCGCGCACAGCTGCTGATGGATCTGTCGCTCAACCTCAAGGGCCTCGTCTCGCAGCGCCTGCTGCCGCGCCAGGAGGGGGCGGGGCGGATCGCGGCGGTCGAGATCATGATCAACTCGCCGCTCATCTCGGACCTGATCTTCAAGGGCGACGTGCCCGAGATCAAGGAGATCATGAAGCGCTCGCGCGAGCTCGGCATGCAGACCTTCGACCAGAGCCTCTTCGACCTCTACGAGAACCACGCCGTGACCTTCGAGGACGCGCTGCGCAACGCCGATTCGCTCAACGACCTGCGGCTGCAGATCAAGCTCAACAGCGCCCGCGCCCGCAATTCCGACCTCGCCGCCGGCACCGAGCACATGTCGCTCGTATAGTCGGGCGCTCCGCCCGCGCAGCGCCCCCATCGCAGCGGGCGGCTCCCCGCGGTTCTGCGGGGCCGCCCGCTTTCCTTTTCTCCGAGCCCGCCATGACCGCCAAGACCTACGAACCCACCCCGGCGCGCAACGTCGCCTTTCTCGGCCTGGGCGTGATGGGCGGCCCGATGGCAGGGCATCTGGCGCGTGCCGGGCATCGGGTGACGGTCTACAACCGGACCGCGTCCAAGGCCGAGGCCTGGGTCGCCGAGTACGGCGGGGCGTGCGAGCCGACGCCCGAGGCGGCTGTTGCCCGGGCCGATTTCGTCTTCGCCTGCGTCGGCAACGACGACGATCTGCGCGCCGTGACGATCGGGCCGCAGGGCGCGTTTCACACGATGCGGCCGGGCAGCATCTTCGTCGATCACACGACCGCGTCGGCGCAGGTCGCGCGCGAGCTGGGCGCGGCGGCCCGCGCGCGCGGCTTCGAGTTCGTCGACGCGCCGGTCTCGGGCGGCGAGGCGGGCGCGGTCAACGGCGTGCTCACCGTGATGTGCGGTGGCGAGGCGGCGGCGTTCGAATCGGCACGCCCGATCGCGATGGCCTATGCGCGGGCGATGACGCTGCTCGGCGCAAGCGGCGCCGGGCAGCTCGCGAAGATGGTCAACCAGACGGCGATCGCCGGCCTCGTGCAGGGGCTGGCCGAGGCGATCGCCTTCGGCGAACGCGCCGGGCTCGACATGAAGGCGGTGCTCGAGGTGATCGGCAAGGGCGCGGCGCAGAGCTGGCAGATGGACAACCGCGGATCGACGATGATCGAGGGCCGCTTCGACTTCGGCTTTGCCGTCGACTGGATGCGCAAGGATCTTTCGCTCGTGCTCGACGAGGCGCGGCGCAACGGCGCGCGCGTGCCGGTCGCGGCGCTCGTCGATCAGTTCTACGCCGACGTGCAGGCCGCGGGCGGCCGGCGCTGGGACACTTCGAGCCTGATCACCCGGCTGCGCTGAGCGCGCCGCGCGCCATCACGGCTTGACGGGCGTCGTCGTGGCGCCTGCCGGCTGCGTCGTCGCCGCGGCCGGCGCGGTGCTCGGTGCGCTCGCGGCTGGCGCGGGCGCCGTCGCGGCCGGCGCGCTTGCCGCGCCGCCCGGCGTGCTGGCCTTGAATTCTATCGCGTCGAGCTCGGCCTGGGTGATGATCTGGAATACGCGCACGACCTTGACGACGCCGCCGGTGGTGCGCGCGATCTCGACCGCGCGCGCCGCCTCGGGTTCGGTCACGAGGCCCATCAGGTAGACGATGCCGCGCTCGGTCACGACCTTGATGCTGTTGAACGCGGTCTTGCCGTCGATGAATGCCGCCTTCACCTTGCCGGTGATGATGGTGTCGTTGGTGCGGGTGTTGATCGAACTGTTGGGCATCACCGCCAGCTCGTCGACGAGGTAGCGCACCGTGTCGATCTTCGATACCGCACCCGCCACCGCCTGTTTGTCGGCCTCGGTCGGCACTTCGCCGGTGAGCAGCACGACGCGGTTGTAGCTCGTCGCATTCACGTGGCCGCGATCGCCGATCGCGCCCTGGATCGCGGTCGCCGCCTTCAGCTCGTTGCTCTGGTCGTCGAGCTGCGTTCCAGCGCTGCGGCGGTCGGTTGCCATCAGCGTCGTCGCCGCCATCGCGCCGCCGACGACGAGCGGCGCGCAGCCCGAGAGCCCCTGGGTCAGTGCGAGCGCGGCGCACAGCGCGGCAAGTCGTAGCGGGGAGATCTTGTTCGTCATGCGTTGTCCTGTTCGCCCAGCAACTGCTGATCGACCGCGTCGCAGAGGCAGTGAATGACGAGCAGGTGCACTTCCTGGATGCGCGCCGTGCGTTCGTGCGGAACGCAGATGTGGACATCGGTTTCGTCGAGTGCCTCGCGCATCCGGCCGCCGTCGCGACCGGTGAGCGCTATCACGGTCATGTCCTTCGCGTGCGCCGCTTCCACCGCGGCCAGCACATTGGCGGAATTGCCGCTCGTCGAGATGGCCAGCAGGAGGTCGCCCGGCGCGCCGAGCGCCTGCACCTGCTTGGCGAAGATCGAGTTGAAGTCGTAGTCGTTGCCGATCGCGGTCAGGATCGACGTATCGGTCGTCAATGCGACGGCCGCGAGGCCGGGGCGCTCGCGCTCGAAGCGCCCGACGAACTCGGCCGCGAAATGCTGAGCGTCGGCCGCCGATCCACCGTTGCCGCAGGTGAGCACCTTGCCGCCGGCGGTGATGCAGGCGACGAGCGCCTGCACCGCATCGGCAATCGGCCGCGACAGGATCGCGGCGGCGGCGTACTTGAGATCTGCGCTGTCGAAGAACTGCTGCTGGATTCGTTGCTCGAGCATGGGAGCGCATCATAAGACACCGCTCTCGGGCGGGAGGTTTTGCAGCCGCCCGGGGGTCGCCGACATCGACGGCAGAACCTGTCACAATCGCGGCCTTGCGTTGACTCATGGTTTCTACCGAGTTCCGGCCGGCTTCCCGAGTTTCGATCCTGCCGCGCCGGTGGGTAGACGACAGGGACGGTCGACCCAGGCGCAACGGATATCCGCGTTTCGCCTCACGGTCTCGCCGGTTGCCACGAGCCAAGTGCCAAGACCTTCAACCAGTGCTCACAAGCACGAACCTAGGAGTGATTCGATGAAATTTCTGAAGACATTGGGGATCGGTGCGCTGATGCTGTCGTTCGCGGTCGGTGGCGCGTTCGCCGCCGACAAGGCGGCCAAGCAGGCCGAGATCATGAAGAACACCAACGCGGCGCTCGAGAAGTTCTACGCCGCCCAGCCCGATCTGAAGGCGGCCGTCGCCAAGGCGCCCGGCTATGCCGTGTTCACGACCTACGGGCTGAGCTTCATCGTCGGCGGCTCGGGCGGTGCCGGCGTCGTGCACGACAACAAGACCAAGAAGGTCACCTACATGTCGATCGCCGGCGCGAGCGCGGGCTTCCAGCTCGGCGCGTCGCAGAACGACCTGTTGCTCGTCTTCAAGACCGACAAGGCAATGAACAACTTCATCGAGAAGGGCTGGGGTGCGAGCGGCGAGGCCGGCGCCGGTGCGGGCGCCGACAACAAGTCGGCCGGCGGCACGATGGGTTCGAGCGTGATGAACGATATCGATACCTTCACGCTGACCAAGAACGGCGTGCAGGCCGGTATCGCGATCGGCGGTTCCAAGGCCTGGAAGGATGCCGACCTGAACTGATCCGGCACCGCACGGCCCGCTTGCGGCGGGCCGGCTGCAGCGAAGCGCCCCGCGGGGCGCTTCGTCGTTCTCGGCCGCCAACCCCGGCCGTCAACCGGCGTCGAACGCCGCGCGCAGCCAGTCGAGCGTATCGCCGTCGATCGCGACGACGTCGAAGCGGCACGGCGGCGCCGTGCCCAGGCGCGACAGATAGTGTTGCGCGGCGAGCACCAGGCTGCGCCGCTTGGCGGCGCCGACGCTCGCCGCGGCGCCGCCGTGCGCGATGCTGGCGCGCTTGCGCACTTCGACGAAGACGAGCGTGCCGTCTCGCTCGCGCAGGATGAGGTCGATCTCGCCGCCGCGCCGCCGCGGACCGAGAGCGATCCGATAATTGCGCTCCACCAGCTTCAGGCCGTGCGCCAGCAGATGCGCGAGCGCGCGGTCTTCGGCGTCATCGCCCAGGCCTTTCGTCGTGACCATCGATGCCTCGTTGCTGCTGCGTGCGGCGGCCGATGCGGCCGGCGCCCAGCAGTATCCCGCAGCCGCGCTCTATGTCGTCGCGACGCCGATCGGCAACCTGGCCGACCTGAGCCTGCGCGCGATCCATGTGCTTGCGCTGGCCGACGCGATCGCCTGCGAGGACACCCGCCACAGTGCGCCGCTGCTGCGCCACCTGGGCCTTTCCAAGCCGCTTGTCGCGGTGCACGAGCACAACGAGCGCGAAGCGGCGCCGGCCGTGCTCGAGCGTCTTTCGCGCGGCGAGCGCGTCGCCTACGTCAGCGATGCCGGCACGCCGGGGCTGAGCGACCCGGGCGCGGCGCTCGTCGCCGCGGTGCACGAGGCAGGCTGGCGCGTGCTGCCGGTCCCGGGGCCGAGCGCGGCGCTCGCCGCGCTCAGCGTCGCCGGCGATACGCGCGCCGGCGCATTTCGCTTCGCCGGCTTCCTGCCGGCGAAGGCCGGCGAGCGCGCGGCGGCGCTCGCGGGGCTGCTAGCCAGTCCCGACGCGCAGATCGTCTTCGAGGCGCCGCACCGCATCGAGGCGCTGTGCCGCGCGCTGGCGGCCGCCGCGCCGGCGCGGCGCGTCACGCTGTGCCGCGAACTGACGAAGCAGTTCGAAACCATCGTCACGCTGCCGACATCGGCTCTCGGCGGCTGGCTTGCCGAGGATGCGAATCGCGCGCGCGGCGAATTCGTGCTCGTCATCCACGGCCGGGAGGCCGGCGTCAAAGCAGATGCCGAGTTGCACGATGCAACGCTGCGCACGCTGCTGGCGGCGCTGCCGCTCAAGCAGGCCGTCGCGCTCGCGGTGCAACTCACCGGGGCGCCGCGCAACGCGTTGTACGAGCGTGCGCTCGCGCTCAGGGTCCACGATTGAACCCGGCGCGCCCGGGCGGCAGCGCCTGAAGGCCGATGCCCTTGTGCCGGGCCGAAACGGGCCCAACTTCTACAATCGCCGTGAACCCTTCGAGGACCCCGACATGATCCCTCGCGAACCCACGCTCGAACGCCTTGCCACCGCCCGCGCGCTGCTGCTCGAACCCTTCGGGCTGACCGAGACGACGCTTGCGAAGGCGTTGCAGACGATCGCGACGCACCGCATCGACGACGCCGATCTGTATTTCCAGTTCACCCGCTCGGAAGGCTGGGGGCTGGAGGAGGGCATCGTCAAGTCGGGCAGCTTCGGCATCGACCAGGGCGTCGGCGTGCGCGCCGTGGCCGGCGAGAAGACGGCATTCGCCTATTCCGACGATATCTCCGAGGCGGCACTGATGGATGCCGCGCAGACGGTGCGAACGATAGCCGCTGCCGGCCAGAGCCGCAGCGTGCGGATCGCCGGGCGCAAGCGCGCGATCGCCGGCAGCCGCAACCTCTACGCGCCGACCGACCCGATCGCGACGCTCGACAGCGCGCAAAAAGTCGCGCTGCTCGAGAAGGTCGAGCGCCTCGCCCGTGCCAAGGATCCGCGCATCAAGCAGGTGATGGCGGGTCTGGCGAGCGAATACGACGTCGTTCTCGTCGCGCGCGCCGACGGTACGCTCGCCGCCGACGTGCGCCCGCTCGTGCGCCTGTCGGTGACGGTGATCGCCGAGCAGATGGTCGACGGCACGATGCGCCGCGAATCGGGCAACGGCGGCGGCGGCGGCCGCTTCGGCCTGGGCTACTTCCAGGACGGCGTGATCGAGGGCTATGTGCACGACGCGGTGAACGCCGCGCTCACCAACCTCGAATCGCGGCCGTTGAAGGCGGGATTGATGAGCGTCGTGCTCGGCCCCGGCTGGCCCGGCGTGCTGCTGCACGAGGCGATCGGCCACGGCCTGGAGGGCGACTTCAACCGCAAGGGGTCGAGCGCGTTTTCCGGCCGCATCGGCCAGCGTGTTGCCGCGAAAGGCGTGACGGTGCTCGACGACGGCACGATCGCCGACCGCCGCGGCTCGCTCAATATCGACGACGAGGGCAACCTGACGCAGCGCAACGTGCTGATCGAGGACGGCATCCTGAAGGGCTATCTGCACGACTCGCTCAACGGCCGCCTGATGGGCGGCACCTCGACCGGCAACGGCCGGCGCGAAAGCTACGCCGCGCTGCCGATGCCGCGCATGACCAATACCTTCATGCTCGGCGGCGACCGCACGAAGGAGGAGATCATCGCCGGCCTGAAGCGCGGCCTGTACGCGACCAACTTCGGCGGCGGCCAGGTCGATATCACGAGCGGCAAATTCGTCTTCTCGGCGAGCGAGGCGTTCTGGGTCGAGAACGGCCGCATCCAGTACCCGGTGAAGGGTGCGACGCTGATCGGCAATGGCCCCGACGCGCTGACGCGCGTGAGCATGATCGGCAACGATATGCGCCTGGACACCGGCGTCGGCGTCTGCGGCAAGGACGGCCAGAGCGTGCCGGTCGGCGTCGGCCAGCCCACGCTGCGCATCGACGGCATGACGGTTGGAGGCGCCGCATGAGCCGCGAAAGAGGGGCCCCGCGCAGCGGGGATCGAAGCGAGCGAATGCGGCGAGGCGCC
>JACSRM010000362.1 GCA_014879745.1 Burkholderiaceae bacterium
TTCGTGCCGAACAAGCGCTTCGGCGGCGTCTGCCTGGGCGGCAAGATCGCGCCGATCTTCTACAACACGATGGAAGACGCCGGCGCGCTGCCGATCGAGCTCGACGTGAGCCAGATGAATATGGGCGATACGGTCGAGCTGCGTCCGTACGAGGGCAAGGCGCTGAAGGACGGCAAGGTGATCGCCGAATTCAAGGTCAAGAGCGAGGTGCTGTTCGACGAGGTGCGCGCCGGCGGGCGCATTCCGCTCATCATCGGCCGCGGCTTGACGGCCAAGGCGCGCGAGGCGCTGGGTCTCGCACCCTCGACGCTGTTTCGCCTGCCGCACGACCCGCTTGACACCGGCCGCGGCTATACGCTGGCGCAAAAGATGGTCGGCCGCGCCTGCGGCCTGCCCGAAGTGGACGGGAAGCAGAAGGGCGTTCGCCCCGGCACCTATTGCGAGCCGCGCATGACCTCGGTCGGCAGCCAGGATACGACCGGCCCGATGACGCGCGACGAGCTGAAGGACCTCGCCTGCCTCGGCTTCAGCGCCGACCTCGTGATGCAGAGCTTCTGCCACACCGCGGCCTACCCGAAGCCGGTCGACGTGAAGATGCACCACGAGTTGCCGGCCTTCATCAGCACCCGCGGCGGCGTCAGCCTGCGCCCCGGCGACGGCGTGATCCATTCGTGGCTGAATCGCCTGCTGCTGCCCGACACCGTCGGCACCGGCGGCGACAGCCACACGCGATTCCCGATCGGCATCAGCTTCCCGGCCGGCTCGGGCCTCGTCGCGTTCGCGGCGGCGACCGGCGTGATGCCGCTCGATATGCCCGAGAGCGTGCTGGTGCGCTTCAAGGGCAAGCTGCAGCCGGGCGTCACGCTGCGCGACCTCGTCAACGCGATCCCGCTCTACGCGATCAAGCAGGGCCTGCTGACGGTCGAGAAGAAGGGCAAGAAGAATATCTTCAGCGGGCGCATCCTCGAGATCGAGGGCCTGCCGGACCTGAAGGTCGAGCAGGCGTTCGAACTCTCCGACGCCAGCGCCGAGCGCAGCGCCGCCGGCTGCACCGTGCACCTGAACAAGGAGCCGATCGAGGAGTACCTCAACAGCAACATCGTGCTGATGAAGCACATGATCGCGAACGGCTATGCCGACGCGCGCACGCTCGCGCGCCGCATCGCGGCGCAGGAGGCGTGGCTCGCGAATCCGAAGCTGCTGAAGGCCGACCCGGACGCCGAATACGCGGCGGTGATCGAGATCGACCTCGCCGACGTGCACGAGCCCATCGTCGCCTGCCCGAACGACCCCGACGACGTGAAGACGCTCTCCGACGTTGCCGGCGCGAAGATCGACGAGGTCTTCATCGGCAGCTGCATGACCAACATCGGCCACTTCCGGGCCGCGAGCAAGCTGCTCGAGGGCAAGCGCGACATTCCGACCAAGCTGTGGGTCGCGCCGCCGACCAAGATGGACGCCCAGCAGCTGAGCGAGGAAGGCCACTACGGCGTGCTCGGCACGGCCGGTGCGCGCATGGAAATGCCCGGCTGCAGCCTGTGCATGGGCAACCAGGCGCAGGTCAAGGAAGGCGCGACGGTATTCTCGACGAGCACGCGCAACTTCCCGAACCGGCTCGGCAAGAACGCGAACGTCTACCTCGGCTCGGCCGAACTGGCGGCGATCTGCTCGCGCCTCGGAAAGATCCCGACCAAGGACGAGTACATGGCCGGCGTCGGCGTCCTCGCGCCGGCGAGCGATGCGATCTACAAATACCTGAACTTCGACCGCATCGAGGAATACGCCGACAGCGCCAGGACGATCGCCTGACCCCGGCCGGCGCCCACCCCGCGGCGGCAATGACGGGCGGCGCGCAGGGCGCCCGGCCGGACCTGCTCTCGAGCAGATGTGGCTTTGCCACTTTGCCTGACCCGCGGCTGGCGGGAGGGGCTCGGGCTTGGCCCGGCCTTGGGGCACTCAGAGCCAGCCGACGCGGCGGAAGCGCCAGTACAGCAAGCCGGCAGATGCTGCGATCGCGCCGAGCGCGAGCGGGTAGCCGTAGGTCCACTGCAACTCGGGCATGTGCTCGAAGTTCATGCCCCAGATGCCGGCCATCGCGGTCGAGACGGCGAAGATCGCCGCCCATGACGCGAGCCGCTTGGTGGTCTCCGACTCCTCGATCGTGACCATCGACAGATTGACCTGGATCGCGGTGCCGATCGTGTCACGGATCGCGTCGATCGAAGTGTTGATGCGGGCGAGATGGTCGTGGACGTCGCGAAAGTACTCCTGCGTCTGCGCGCAAACCGCCGGCACGCGCCCGCCGTGGAGCTTGCCCGCGACTTCCAGCAGCGGCGCGACCGCATGGCGAAGCACGGCGCCGCGACGCTTGAGGGCATACAGGCGCTCGATATTGGCGCGCGCCGAGCCGGACTCGAACATCTGGCCCTCGATATCCTCGAGTTCGGTTTCGATATCGTCGAGGAACGGAAAGTAGCGGTCGACCACCGCGTCCATCAGCGCATAGAAGACGAACCCCGAACCATGCACGAGGAGCTCCGGTTCGCGCTCGGCCCGCTCGCGCACGCCGAGGAAGTGACGATGGCTGCCGCTGCGCACCGACAACACGAAGTTCGGGCCAACGAAGATCGCGATCTCGCCCTGGTGGATCTCCGCGCCTTCGTTCTCGAGCAAGTGCATGACGACGAACACCATGCTGCCGTACTCCTCGACCTTGGGCCGCTGATGGCCGTGGCGCGCGTCCTCGACCGCCAGTTCGTGCAGGTCGAACTGCTGCTGCATGCGCTGCAGCTCGTCGTCCGTCGCGTCGCGCAGCGCAACCCAGACGAAGCAGCCCGGCCGCTGCAGCCACGCGCCGATTTCGTCGACCTCGATATCGGCGAGCTTGCGCCCGTTCTCGTAGACCACGCAGTTGATCAGCATCGAACCACCTCCGCATGACGGATCTTCCCACGCCCGGACCGGCGCGCGCGTCGCCATGGCTTCTCGTGCGGATCAGGCGGGCGGCGCGATCTGCTCGGCATAGTCGACGAGCGCTTCGAGAATCTCCCGGCCGCGTTCGTCGGCCGATTCGGCGAGCGCATCGATCCGTTCCTGGTACGTCGCCAGCGTGAGGGCGCCGCCGCCCTCCCCGCCGTGCAGCCGCGCGCTGCAATGCGCGCTCCATCGTGCGCGCTCGTCGTCATCGAGCGTCTGCGGAAAGTTGCGCGCGCGATAGCGAAACAGCAGTTCGTCGAGCCGGCCGTCCTCGAATGCGGGATGCTTGCCCGCCAATGCATCCGGGGACAGGCCGCGCAGTCGCTGCAAGCTGCGCCGGTCGCCGTTGCCGATGAAGGCGCCGTAGAGATCCTCGTCGACGTCGGCGGCCTGCTCCGGCGCCGGCCGTGCATAGACCTCGGCCCAGAGCTCGGGCGGCGGCGCCCTGAGCGCGTGCGCCAGCCGCGCATGGCGCTCGCACTGCGCCTTGTCGATACCCCAGTGCGCGGCGCGCGCGTCGCCAAGCGTGCGCAGGTTGGCGATGACGATCGGCGACTTGTTGACGTGGATCGTCTTGATCGGCAGGCGGCTTTCGCCGTCGGGCAACTCGCCCTGGCGCGCAAAGAGGCGGGCGCGAATCGCTGCCGCGTCGAGCGCTTCGAGTTCGCGCGGATCGTGCGCCAGGTCCCAGACGATCAGCTCGTTCCTGTTCTTCGGATGGATGCCGAGCGGCCAGACGATCGCCATGCAGCCGCGCTCGGCCGGGTAGCGGCCCGAGATGTGCAGCACCGGGCGCGCACGGCCGATCTCGTGCCACACCGCATCCTTGCGGCGCAGCGCAAGGCAGAAATCCCACAGCCGCGGGTTCGCCGCCCTGGCCCGCCGCGCGAGCGCGATCGTCGCCCGCACGTCGGACAGGGCGTCGTGTGCCTTGAGGTGCTCGATGCCGTTCGCGGCGGCGAGGTGTTCGAGCTTGAACGACGGCCGGCCGTCGTCGTGGCGCGGCCAGGCGATGCCTTCGGGGCGCAGCGCATAGAGGCAGCGCATGACGTCCAGCAGATCCCAGCGCGAGCAGTCGTTCTGCCACTCGCGGGCGTAGGGGTCGATCAGGTTGCGCCAGAACAGATGGCGCGTCACCTCGTCGTCGAAGCGAATGCTGTTGTAGCCGACGCCGATTGTCCCGGTGCGCGCGAGTTCGCGCTCGATTGCATCCGCAAAAGCGTGCTCCGGCAGGCCGCGCGCGAGGCAGGTCTGCGGCGTGATGCCGGTCAGCAGGCAGGCTTCGGGATCGGGCAGGAAGTCCGGCGCCGGCTGGCAGTAGTGCAGCACCGGTTCGGCGATCTCGTTCAGCGCCGCATCGGTGCGGATGCCGGCGAACTGCGCCGGCCGGTCACGGCGTGGCACGACGCCGAAGGTTTCGTAGTCGTGCCAGAAGAAGCTCTGCGTGGTCATGGCCGGCAAGATACCCGATCGGCGGATCGCCCGACCCGCGCGCATGCAAGGGCTGCACGGCGGGCGGCGATGGCGGGCCGCGTTTCGCGCCAGAATCGGGCGCATGATGCGGCCGTCATCGAGGCGGAAACAAAGGAGCAAGCCATGCCAAGCCCACACCGTTCAGCAGCGCACCCGTTCGCCGATACGCTGAAGACCTTTCGCACCGCGGGCGGCAAGCAGGGGCGCTTCTGCTCGCTGCCGGCGCTTGCCAAGCGCTATCCGAACGTCGCGCGGCTGCCGGTTTCGATCCGCATCGTCCTCGAAAGCGTGCTGCGCAACTGCGACGGCGAGAAGATCCTGCAAGAGTACGTCGAGCAGCTCGCCAACTGGCGGCCCAATGCCGAGCGCAGCGAAGAGATCGCGTTCGTCGTCGCGCGCGTCGTGCTGCAGGATTTCACCGGCGTGCCGCTACTCGCCGACCTCGCGGCGATGCGCAATGTCGCGCAGCGGCTGGGCAAGCCGCCGAAGGCGATCGAACCGCTGGTGCCGGTCGATCTGGTCGTCGATCACTCGATCATGGTCGACTATTTCGGGACCAGGAATGCGCTCGCCCTCAACATGAAGCTCGAATTCGAGCGCAACCGCGAGCGCTACGAGTTCATGAAGTGGGGCATGCAGGCGTTCGACACCTTCCGCGTCGTGCCACCGGGCTTCGGCATCGTCCATCAGGTGAACCTCGAATATCTTGCACGCGGCGTGCACCGGTCGGCCGACGGTGTCTACTACCCCGATTCGCTCGTCGGCACCGACAGCCACACGACGATGATCAACGGCATCGGCGTCGTCGGCTGGGGCGTCGGCGGCATCGAGGCCGAGGCCGGCATGCTCGGCCAGCCGGTCTACTTCCTGACGCCCGATGTGGTCGGCGTCGAACTCTCCGGCCGCCTGCGCGAAGGCGTGACGGCAACCGACCTCGTGCTGACCGTGACCGAACTGCTGCGCGCGCAGAAGGTCGTCGGCAAATTCGTCGAATTCTTCGGCGAAGGCACGGCAAGCCTCGCGGTTCCCGACCGCGCGACGATCGGCAATATGGCGCCCGAATATGGCGCGACGATGGGCTTCTTCCCGGTCGACGAGAAGACCATTCGCTACTTCGAGGGCACCGGCCGCAGCAAGGCCGAGATCGAGGCCTTCGAGGCCTACTTCAAGGCGCAGAAGCTGTTCGGCATTCCGCGCTCCGGCGAGATCGAGTACTCGCAGGTCGTGAAGCTCGACCTCGGCAGCGTCGCGCCGAGCCTTGCCGGGCCGAAGCGGCCGCAGGACCGGATCGAGATCGGCCACGTCAAGCAGCAGTTCGCATCGCTCTTCTCCAAGCCGCCGGCCGAGAACGGATTCAACCAGCCCGCGCCAAGGCTGGCGCAGCGCTTCAGCACCGCCGCCGCCGCGACGCCGGCTGCAGCGCCATCGGCATCGAAAGAAATGACGATCGGCGACGGCGACGTGCTGATCGCGGCGATCACCTCGTGCACCAACACGTCCAATCCGAGCGTGCTGCTCGCCGCCGGACTGCTCGCGAAGAAGGCGGTCGAAGCGGGGCTTTCGGTACCGCGCTACGTCAAGACCTCGCTCGCACCGGGATCGCGCATCGTCACCGAATATCTCGACAAGACCGGCCTGCTGCCCTATCTCGAGAAGCTCGGCTTCAACGTCGCCGGCTACGGCTGCACGACGTGCATCGGCAATGCGGGCGACCTGGCGCCCGAGATCAACGCGACGATCAATGCGAACGGCCTCGTCTGTGCCGCGGTGCTTTCGGGCAACCGCAATTTCGAGGCGCGCATCCACCCGAACCTGAAGGCGAACTTTCTCGCCAGCCCGCCGCTCGTCGTCGCCTACGCGCTCGCCGGCACGGTGCAGCGCGACCTGATGACCGAGCCGATCGGCACCGGCAAGCGCGGCAAGCCCATCTACCTCGGCGACATCTGGCCGACGAGCGACGAGGTGCATGGGCTGATGAAGCATGCGATGAACGGCAAGGCGTTTCGCGCCAACTATGCCAAGGTCAAGAGCGAGCCGGGGCCGCTGTGGGAGAAGATTCGCGGCGCCGGCGGCGATGTTTACTCGTGGCCTTCGAGCACCTATATCGCCGAGCCGCCGTTCTTCGTGGGCTTCACGCTCGAGCCGCCGGCGCTCGCCGCAGGCGTGACCGGCGCGCGCATCATCGGCCTGTTCGGCGACTCGATCACGACCGATCACATTTCGCCCGCCGGCTCGTTCAGGGAGACGTCGCCGGCCGGCAGGTATCTGAATTCACTCGGCGTGCAGAAGGCCGACTTCAACAGCTACGGCTCGCGCCGCGGCAACCACGAGGTGATGATGCGCGGCACGTTTGCCAACGTGCGCATCAAGAACCTTATGCTGCCGCCGCTCGCCGACGGCTCGCGCGAGGAAGGCGGCATGACGCTGCATCAACCCGGCGGCGAGCGGATGGCGATCTACGACGCCGCGATGCGCTATATCGCCGACGGCGTGCCGACCGTCATCTTCGCCGGCGAGGAATACGGCACCGGATCGAGCCGCGACTGGGCGGCCAAGGGTACGCAGTTGCTCGGCATCAAGGCGGTCGTCGCGAAGAGCTTCGAGCGCATCCACCGCTCCAACCTCGTCGGCATGGGCGTGCTGCCGCTGCAGTTCAAGACCGGCGACAGCTGGCAGAGCCTTGGCCTGAAGGGCGACGAGACGGTCGATGTCGTGCTCGGCAGGCTCGAGGCGCAGGGCGACGCCAGGCTCGTCATCTCCGGCGCCGACGGCGCGCGGCGCGAAGTCGGCGTTTCACTACGGATCGATACGCCGATCGAGGTCGACTACTACCGCCACGGCGGCATCCTGCCGTACGTGCTGCGCCAGTTGCTCGCCGACTGAGCGCGGGGTGCTCAGCGCCGCCGGCTCGCCTGCGCAAAGAGCGCCGGGTCGAAGCCGACGCTGATGCTGCCGTCGGCCCAGCGCACGACCGGGCGCTTGACAAGGCTCGGCTGCGCGAGCATCAGCGCGCTCGCGCTCGCGGCATCCGTCACGGCTGCGCGGGCGTCGTCGTCGAGGCGGCGCCACGTCGTTCCCTTGCGGTTGAGCAGCACTTCCCAGCCGGCGCTGCGCAGCCACTCGCCGAGCAGCGCCTGCGACAGGCCGTCGCGCTTGAGATCGTGGAATGCGAACTCGATCTCTTCGGCGGCGAGCCAGGTCCGCGCCTTCTTCACCGCATCGCAATTGGCGATGCCGTAGAGCGTGATCGTCATCGCCGCTTTACATGCGCGTCGGCGTATCGCACTCCGGATCGGTGGTGTGCGCGGCGCCGAGGAATTTGCCGTCGGATGCGATCGACACCTGATACCACAGGCAATTGTGGGTCGGATAGCGGTAGTTCCAGACCGTGATCCCCTGGCGCGGGTAGTACTTCGTGCTGCCCGGATGGCCGATGCGCTTCAAGACCTCGTCGCTGCTGATGCCGTACTCGAGACTGATGAAATGCTGCGGCGTCAGCACCTGGTCCCAGACGGTCGAGCCCCCCGACGCGTCGAAATCGACCATGTAGGTCTCCCTGCCCTGCGGGCCGCGCGCGAATTCGAGCCGCGTGCCGCCGTTGTCGAGCTTGTAGCGGCCGGTCGGCGGCCCCATCCTGGCGATGACCTGCGCCTCGGTCGAACCCAGCGGCAGGCCCTGCGGGGTCGACGAACTGGCGCACGCCGCGAGCAGCGCGACGCCGAGCACGGATGCCGCAGCCGAGCCGAGCGTGCGAAGCAAACCGTTCATGTCTCTTCACTCCAGGCTGCGGCGGCACCCGCCGAGGGTGCGGGCCGGGATTCCCGATCGGGCCGCGCGGCGTCTCAGGCGGCGACGGCGGACGCCGCCGCCAGGCAGCGGTTGCACTTGCCCAGGCCCGGCAGACGCAGATCGGGCTTGCCGTCTCCGGTCTTGAAATTCGCCTGGCAGCGCCGGCAGACGTACATCCGCGAATTCGACATCATCGGCTTCACGCCGCGCTCGGGTGCGGGGCGCGCCGCGGTGTATTCGGCCTGTGTCTGACGCAGCTTCTGTTCTGCGTCCTGCGATGCCTTCGAAGCGGGATGTCTGGTGGCCATGGCGCTGCGGTGGTGGTGAACTCTGACTGAAAGCGGGCCGGCAGATACCGGCGACCCCCTATTGTCGCGCGAATGCCATTCCGGCGCATAGGGAGGGGTTTCGGCAGGTCGGCCGGCTATCCTGCGGCCGCCTGCGCATAAAGCGCGAGGTAGGACGCGGCCGCGGCATCCCACGAGAGATCCTGCGCCATGGCGCGCCGCATCATCGCCTGCCACGCATCCGGGCCGCGAAAGGCGTGCGCCGTGCGAAGCATTGCATCGGAAAGCGCCTCCGGCGTCGCCGCATCGAAGACGAAACCGGTGGCGCGCGCCGCATCGCCGGCGTCGACCACCGTATCGGCGAGCCCGCCGACGCGCCGCACGAGGGGCAGCGTGCCATAGCGCAGACCGTACATCTGCGTCAGCCCGCACGGCTCGAAGCGCGACGGCACGAGGATCACGTCGCTGCCGGCGATGAGGCGGTGCGCAAGTGCCTCGTCGTAGCCGATGCGGGCAGCGACGCGCCCCGGATGCGCGCGCGCGGCGGTCTGCAGCGCCGCCTCGAGCGCGCGATCGCCGCTGCCCAGCACGAACAGCTGGGCGCCCGACCCGAGCAGCGCGGGCAGCGCGGCAAGCAGCAGATCGACGCCCTTTTGCGCCGTCAGCCGGCTCACGAGGCCGAACAGCGGCGCTTCGGCGCGCGGCTCGAGCCCCGCTTCGCGCTGCAGCGCGCGCTTGCACTGCAGCTTGCCGGCGAGCGCATCGGCGCCGTAGCTGACGACGAGCGCCGGATCGTGCTGCGGATTCCAGACCTTGCCATCGACGCCGTTCAGGATGCCGCTCACGTCGGCGCCGCGGTCGCGGATCACGCCGTCCAGGCCGAAGCCGAATTCGGGCGTCGCGATTTCGCGCGCGTGGGTCGGGCTCACCGTCGTCACCCGCCGCGCGAACTGCAGCCCGGCCTTCATGAGGGCCAGCTGGCCGTGAAACTCGAGCCCGCTCGGCGCGCCAAAGCTCGCCGGCAGGCCGAGCAACGCAAAATCGGCGAGCGCGAAGTGGCCCTGATAGGCGAGGTTGTGAATCGTGAAGACGGATCGGCACGCGCCGGACGGATGCGCCGCCATATAGGCGCAGGCGAGCGCCGCATGCCAGTCGTGCGCGTGCAGCACGTCGGGCGCCCACGCGGCGTCGAGCTCGCCCGCCGCAAGGTGCGCAGCGACCCAGCCGAGCAAGGCGAAGCGCTGCAGGTTGTCGGGCCAGTCGACGCCGCTCGCATCCTGGTACGGCCCGCCGCCGCGGCGGTAGAGATACGGCGCATCGATCACGTACGCCGGCATATGGCTGGAGGGCAGCTGACCGCGGCGCAGCGTGACGCGCGCGGCGCCGAACGCCGGGCCGATCTCGCACACCGCGCGCTGCTGCTCGAGCGCATCGACGATCGCCGGCAGCCCCGGCAGCAGCAGGCGCGTATCGGCGCCGGCGCGCTCGAGCGCCGGCGGCAGCGCGGCGACGACGTCGGCCAGGCCGCCGGTCTTGACGAGCGGGAAGACCTCCGCCGCGGCGTGCAGCACCTTCGGAGGCGCAGCCGCCCGGTTCGATGCGGGCTTCAAGCGAGCCGGGCGAGCATGGCCCGCGTGACGAGCGTGATGCCGTGCTCGCTGCGGCGGAAACGCCGCGCATCCTCGGCGGCATCCTCGCCGACGACGAGGCCTTCCGGGATCACACAGCCGCGGTCGATGATGGCGCGCATCAGCCTCGCACCGCGGCCGACCTGCACCTCCGGCAGCAATACCGACCAGTTGACGCTCGCGTGCGAGTGCACGCGCACGCTAGAGAACAGCACCGATCGAAACGCCGCGCCCGAAACGATGCAGCCGCCCGAGACCAGCGACTCGATCGCCAGGCCGCGCCGGTCGTCCTGGTTGTGGACGAACTTGGCGGGCGGCAGCTGCTGCTGGTAGGTCCAGATCGGCCAGCGCCGGTCGTAGAGGTCGAGCAGCGGGACGGTCGCGGTGAGGTCGATATTCGCATCCCAGTAGGCGTCGATCGTGCCGACGTCGCGCCAGTAGGGCTCCTGCTCGGGCTGCGAGCTGACGCAGCTGAGCGCGAACGGATGCGCCGTCGCGCAGCCGTTGCGCACCGCATGCGGGATGATGTCGCGGCCGAAGTCGTGCGACGAGTTCGGGTCTGCCAGATCGCGCGCGAGTTCGGCATAGAGGTAGCGCGCGTTGAAGATATAGATGCCCATGCTGGCAAGCGACAGCTCGGGGTTCTCGGCCATCGCCGGCGGGTCGGCGGGCTTCTCGACGAAGTCGGTGATGAGGCGGTTCTGGCCGACCGCCATCACGCCGCAGCTGCTCGCCAGCGCGCGCGGCACGGCGATGCAGCCGACCGAGCATTCGCGGCCGCTGGCGACGTGGTCGGCGAGCATCAGCGCGTAGTTCATCTTGTAGATGTGGTCGCCGGCGAGGATCACGATGTAGTCGGCTTCGTAGCCGTCGAGGATGTCCTGGTTCTGGAAGACCGCGTCAGCCGTGCCGCGATACCACGATTCCTCGTTGACGCGCTGCTGCGCCGGCAGCAGATCGACGAACTCGTGCATCTCGCTCTTCAGGAATGCCCATCCGCGCTGCAGGTGGCGCAGCAGGCTGTGGCTCTTGTACTGCGTGATGACGCCGATACGCCGGATGCCCGAGTTCAGGCAGTTCGACAGCGCGAAGTCGATGATGCGGAATTTGCCGCCGAAATAGACCGCCGGTTTGGCCCGCGAATCGGTCAGTTCGTGCAGCCGGCTGCCGCGCCCGCCGGCCAGCACGAGCGCCACCGCGCGCTTGGAGAGACTCAAGCTGTCCGCGGACTCGTAGGCATTCATGAATCAGGACTCCCCGGCATTTCGAGCGCGCCAGCCATTCGATCCGGCGCCGCGACCGCCTCGATTGTGCAGCCAAGCACGGATGCGCCGACCCGGCACGCGGGATGGACTCGCGGCGGCCGGCGGCTTGCCGTCACAATGTCTGTTTTCACAACGAGCATTGCGTCGATGAGTTCGAGTTCCGAAGCAGCCGGCGTCGAAGGCAACGTCGACCAGTTGCTGCTCGCCGTGGTCGGCGTCGCGCCAAGCGAAGCGAGCGCGACCGACCTGATGCAGGCAACGGCGCGCCTCGCGCGGCGCGAGCTGTCGCAGCGCTGGGTGCAGACGCAGGCCGCCGAACGCGCCGACAAGGCACGCCGCGTCTACTACCTGTCGATGGAATTCCTGATCGGGCGCACGCTCACCAACGCGCTCGCCGCGCTCGGGCTGCGCGACACTGCCGCCGCGGCGCTGCATGCGCATGCCGTCAAGCTCGAGGACGTCGCGCAGGAGGAGGCCGACGCCGCGCTCGGCAACGGCGGCCTCGGCCGGCTCGCGGCGTGCTTTCTCGATTCGATGGCGACGCTCGGCCTGCCGTCGTTCGGCTACGGCATCCGCTACGAGTACGGCATGTTCGCGCAGGATATCGTCCAGGGCTGCCAGGTCGAACATCCCGACCCCTGGCTCGCCGACGGCTCGCCGTGGGAGTTCCCGCGCGCCGCGATCGCGTATCCGGTCCATTTCGGCGGCTGGGTCGAGACCCAGGGCGACACGCGCAGCGTCTGGCGCCACGCCGGCGAGGTCGAGGCCAAGGCCTACGACATGGTCGTTCCCGGCCACGGCACGCACAAGGTCAGCACGCTGCGCTTGTGGAAGGCCGCCGCGCCGCGCCAGATCGACCTGCATGCCTTCAACAGCGGCGACTACGCGCGCGCCGCCGAGGTGAAGAACGAGTTCGAGAATATCTCCTGGGTGCTCTACCCGAACGACAGCACGCCCGCCGGCCGCGAACTGCGGCTGCGCCAGGAGTACTTCTTCGTCAGCGCCTCGCTGCAGGACCTGCTCGCGCGCCACCTGCAGGAGCACGCGCGGCTCGAGAACCTCGCCGACAAGGTCGCGATCCACTTGAACGACACCCATCCTGCGATCGGCGTCGCCGAGCTGATGCGCCTGCTCGTCGACGTCCACGCGATGCCGTGGGCCGCCGCCTGGGCGCAGTGCCGGCGCGTGTTCTCCTACACCAACCACACGCTGATGCCCGAGGCGCTCGAGACCTGGAGCGTCGGCCTGCTGCAGCACGTGCTGCCGCGCCACCTGCAGATCATCCTGCGCATCAACGAGGAGCTGCTCGACCACGCCGCGCGCATGCGCCCCGGCGACAACGACTTCCTGCGCCGCCTTTCGCTGATCGACGAGAACGGCGACCGCCGCGTGCGCATGGCGCACCTGAGCGTCGTCGGCAGCCACAAGGTCAACGGCGTCTCGGCGCTGCACTCGGACCTGCTCGTGAAGACGATCTTCGCCGACTTCGCCGCGCTCTACCCCGAGCGCTTCACGAACGTGACGAACGGCGTCACGCCGCGGCGCTGGCTGGCGCAGGCCAACCCGGGGCTCGCCGCGCTGCTCGACCGCACGATAGGCAACGGCTGGCGGCTCGACCTGCGCCAGTTGAGGAAGCTCGCCGACCATGTCGACAGCGGCGCGCTGCGCGCCGCGTTCGCGACCGTGAAGCACGCGAACAAGGTGCGGCTCGCGAACCACATCGAGCGCACGCAGGGCATCCGGCTCGATGCGGCGAGCCTGTTCGACGTCCAGGTCAAAAGGGTCCACGAATACAAGCGCCAGCTGCTCAACCTGCTGCACGTCGTGACGCACTACCACACGATCCTCGCCGACCCGCAGGCCGACTGGGTGCCGCGCAGCGTGATCTTCGCCGGCAAGGCGGCGTCGTCGTATGCGACGGCCAAGCTCATCATCCGCCTCATCCACGACGTCGCGGCGACGATCAACGCCGACGTGCGGCTCGCGAACCGGCTCAAGGTCGTCTTCGTCCCAAACTACGGCGTGTCGGTCGCCGAACTGATCATCCCCGGCGCCGACCTGTCGGAGCAGATCTCGACCGCCGGCACCGAGGCGTCGGGCACCGGCAACATGAAGCTCGCGTTGAACGGCGCGCTGACGATAGGCACCGAGGACGGCGCCAACATCGAGATCCGCGACGCTGTCGGCGCCGCCAACATCTTCATCTTCGGCCACACGACGCCCGAGATCGCGGCGCTGAACGAGCGCGGCTACGAGCCGATCAAGATCTACGAATCGAACCCGATGCTGAAGTCGGTGCTCGACGCGATCGCGAACGGCCAGTTCTCGCCCGACGAGCCGAACCGCTACCGCGGCCTCGTCGATTCGCTGCTGTGGGGCGGCGACTACTACAAGCTGCTCGCCGACTACGACGCCTACGTCGCCGCGCAGGCGCGCGTCGATACCCTCTTTCGCGACGGCGAAGCCTGGGTGCGCTGCGCGATCGCGAATGTCGCCGGCATGGGCGGCTTCTCGTCGGACCGCGCGATCGCCGAGTACGCCGCCCAGATCTGGAACGTCGGGCCGCGTGCCGTGCGGGCGGTGCAGGGCCGGCTGCCGGCGCCGGCACCAGCGCATGCGTCAGGCGGCTGATCGCCGGCCCGGCGCGCGGCGCCAGCCGGCACAAGAGCCGTGAACATCGGCCCGCTCGAGACCGGCCGGCCGTGGCCGCTTGGTGCGCACTGCGTCGACGGCGGCGTGAACTTCGCCGTCTTCTCCGAGCACGCCGACGCGATCGAGCTGTGCCTGTTCGACGCCGCGGGCGAACGCGAAACCACGCGCCTGCCGATGCCCGGGCGCAGCGGCGACATCTGGCACGGCTACCTTCCCGCAGCCGGCGCCGGCCTCGTCTACGCGCTGCGCGCGCACGGCCGGTGGCAGCCCGAACTGGGGCACCGCTTCGACCCCGACAAGTGGCTGCTCGACCCTTATGCGCGCGAGATCGTCGGCGGCCTCGATTGGCGGCGCGACAGCGCGCACGCGCTGAAGGCGCGCGTGATCGACGAGCCGGCGCCGGCCGCCGACCCGCCGCGGCCGCGCACGCCGCCGGCCGACACCGTGCTCTACGAGGCGCACGTGAAGGGCCTGACGATGCGCCATCCCGGCGTGCCCGAGAGACTGCGCGGCACGTATGCCGGCCTGGCGAGCAAGGCCGTGATCGCGCACCTGCGGCGCCTCGGCGTCACCGCGGTCAGCCTGCTGCCGGTGCACCAGCACCTGGACGAGGAGCGCCTCGCCGCGCACGGCCTGACGAACTACTGGGGCTACAACACCGTCGGCTTCTTCGCCGTCGAGCCGCGCTATGCAAGCAGCGCCGCGCCGCGCGACGAGTTCCGGGCGATGGTGCGCGCGCTGCACGCGGCCGGGATCGAAGTGATCCTCGACGTCGTCTACAACCACACCGCCGAGACCGACGCCGCCGGCCCGACGATCAGCTGGCGCGGCCTGGACAACCTCGCCTACTACCGCACCCTGCCCGGCGAACCGGGCGTGCTCGACAACCCGACCGGCTGCGGCAACGCACTGAACCTCGGCCATCCGCGTGTGCTGCAGATGGTGATGGACAGCCTGCGCTACTGGGCGCAGCAGATGGAGGTCGACGGCTTTCGCTTCGACCTCGCGCCGGTGCTGGCGCGCGGCGATGAAGGGTTCGACGCGTGTGCCGCGTTCCTGCAGTGCGTCGCGCAGGACCCGGTGCTCGCCGGCCTGAAGCTGATCGCCGAGCCGTGGGACATCGGCCCCGGCGGCTACCAGCTCGGCGCCTTCCCGCCCGGCTGGCTCGAGTGGAACGATCGCTTCCGCGACGCCATGCGCCGCTTCTGGCTGGCCGGCGCGAGCAACCGCGGCGAGTTCGCGCAGCGCCTGTGCGCGTCGTCCGACACGTTCCAGGCGCGCGGCCGCGCGCCGGCCGCATCGGTCAACTTCATCGCCGCCCACGACGGCTTCACGCTGCGCGACCTGCTGACCTACGAGCAAAAGCGCAACGCGGCCAACGGCGAAGGCAACCGTGACGGCAGCCATGCCAACCACGGCTGGAACTGCGGCGCCGAGGGCGAGACCGCCGACCCCGACGTCCTCGCACGACGCGCCCTGCTGCAGCGCGCACTGCTCGCGACGCTGCTGCTCGCACAGGGCACGCCGATGCTTTGCAGCGGCGACGAGCTCGGCCATAGCCAGGACGGCAACAACAACGCCTATTGCCAGGACAACGCGACGACCTGGATAGCCTGGCAGTCCGCCGACGAAGACCTGATCGCGTTTACCGCAGGCGTCCTCGCGCTGCGCCGCGGGCTGCGGCCGCTGCCGGCGCACTGGGCGAGCGGCGAGCCCGACGCGCAGGGCGTGGTCGAACTCGCCTGGTTCGATCTCGACGGCCGCGCGCTCGATGCAAGCGCCTGGCGCGACCCGCAGGCGCGCACGCTGGGCGCACTGATCGGTGCCGCAGGAGGCGCCGACGGCGCAGCGCACCCGCTGCTGTTGCTGCTGAACGCCGAACGCGAGGCCCGGCAGTTCGCCCTGCCCGACGGGGTGTGGACCGTCCGGCTCGACAGCGCGAATGCGGCGCACAGTGCCCTGCGAGTGCGCGGCGGGAACCGGCTCACACTCTCGGCGCACAGCCTCGTGCTGCTTGCCGCAGCCGGCGGCACGAAGGCGGCGGCCCGATGAAATCCGATCGTGCCGCGGGCATCCTCCTGCATCCGACCTGCCTGCCCGGCGCGCACGGCGCGGGCGACTTCGGCGCGGCAGCGTACCGGTTCGTCGACTGGCTGGCGTCGGCCGGCCAGTCGCGCTGGCAGGTTCTGCCGCTCGGTCCGACCGGCCTCGGCAACTCGCCCTATATGAGCCCGTCGGCATTTGCCGGCAACCCACTGCTGATCGACCTCGAAGAACTCGCGCAGCGCGGCTGGCTCGACGCCGGCGAGCTGCAGCCCGAAACGGCCTTCGACACGCGGCGGGTCGATTTCGAGCGCGTCATCCCCTGGCGCACGAGCCGCCTCGAGCTCGCCGCGCGGCGCTTTGCGGCGGATGCGACAGGCGCCGAGCGCGAGGCGTTCGACGCGTTCTGCGGGCGCAACGCGCTGTGGCTGGACGACTACGCGCTCTTCATGGCGATGGCCGATTCCCGGCCCGGATGCAGCTGGTGCGCTTGGGACGCCGGTCTCGCGCGGCGCGACCCCGCCGCGCTGCGCGAAGCCCGGGCCGCACATGCCGAACGGGTCGACTTCCATGCCTTCTGCCAGTGGCGCTTCTTCGAG
The DNA here is from genome assembly GCA_014879745.1 of Burkholderiaceae bacterium. Lineage (GTDB taxonomy): Bacteria > Pseudomonadota > Gammaproteobacteria > Burkholderiales > Burkholderiaceae_C > CAIKUF01. The sequence goes on from JACSRM010000362.1 coordinate 16,713, forward strand.
CAATGGCAGCGCCTGAAGGCCTATGCGAATGCGCGCGGCATCCGCATCATCGGCGACGCGCCGATCTTCCTCGCCCACCAGAGCGCCGAAGTCTGGGCCAGGCCCGAACTGTTCGAGCTCGACGAACGCGGCGAATCGACCGTCGTCGCCGGTGTGCCGCCCGACTATTTCAGCGCGACCGGCCAGCGCTGGGGCAATCCGCTGTACCGCTGGCCGGCACATGCCGCCGAGGGCTATGCGTGGTGGACCGCCCGCATCCGCCACGCCTGCGAGCTCGCCGATATCGTGCGCATCGACCACTTCCGCGGCTTCGCCGGGTACTGGGAGATCGACGCCGCGGAGCCGACCGCGATCCGCGGCCGCTGGCGGCCCGGCCCCGGCGCCGCGCTGTTCGACGCCATCGAGCAGGCCCTCGGCCCGCTGCCGATCATCGCCGAGGATCTCGGCCTCATCACGCCCGACGTCGTCGCACTGCGCAAGCGCTTCGGCCTGCCCGGCATGCTGGTGTTGCAGTTCGCCTTCGACGGCAAGAGCGACAACCCCTACCTGCCGCACAACCATCACGCCGACAGCGTCGTCTATACCGGCACCCACGACAACGATACGACCGCCGGCTGGTGGCAGCACGCGAGCGATGCCGAGCGCGCGCAGGCCCGCGCCTACCTCGATACCGATGATGCGCGTATGCCCTGGACGCTGGTGCGCGCCGCGCTAGCGTCGGTCGCGTCGACGGCGGTCATCCCGCTGCAGGACGTGCTGGGGCTCGGCAGCGCAGCGCGGATGAACCTGCCCGGCCAGCCCGAGGGAAACTGGGTCTGGCGATTCGAGCCGGCTCAGCTGCAGGCCGCGCGCGCCGCGCAGCTGGCCGGGCTTTCACGCCTGTACGGCCGATGAAAAAGGGCGCCCTCTCGGGCGCCCTTGGTCCGGCCGGTCGATGTGCCGCGATCAGTTCAGCGGCGCCAGCTTGCCGTCCTTGTAGACGTACAGCGTCATCGCCGGGTTCTTCAGCTCGCCGTCGCCTTCGAACTGGATCACGCTCGTCACGCCCTTGTAGTCGGCGGTGAAGAGCGCCGGGCCGTAGACCTTCGGGTCGCTCGACTTGGCACGCTGCATCGCGTCGACGATCAGGCCGACGGCGTCGTAGGTGTAGGGCGAATAGACCTGGAACTGGCCGGGGAACTTGGCGTCGTAGCGCGCCTTCCACGCCTTGCCGCCGGGCATCTTGTCGATCGACGCGCCGCCCTGGGCGCAGATCACGTTCGCCAGCGTCTTCGCGCCACCCGCGTTCTCGGCCAGCTTGACGGTGCAGATGCCGTCGCCGCCGAAATACTTGACATTGTTCATGCCAAGTTGCTCCATCTGGCGCAGCATCGGGCCGCCCTGGGTATCCATGCCGCCGAAGAAGATGGCGTCGGGATTCTTGCCCTTGATCGCGGTCAGGATCGCCATGAAATCGGTCGCCTTGTCGTTCGTGTACTCCTCGGCAACGACTTCCATGCCGCGCGCCTGCGCGGTCTTCTTGAAGACTTCGGCGATGCCCTGGCCGTAGGCGGTGCGGTCATCGATGATCGCGACCTTCTTGAGCTTCAGGTTGTTCGCGGCATGCAGCGCGAGGCCGGCGCCGAGGGCGTTGTCGTTGGCGATGATGCGGAAGACGTTCTTGAAGCCCTGCTGCGTCAGCGTCGGGTTGGTCGCCGCGCCGGTGACCATCGGCAGGCCGCACCCGTTGTAGACCTTGGAGGCCGGAATCGTCGTTCCCGAGTTCAGGTGGCCGACGACGCCGTTGACCTTGGCATCACACAGCTTGGTCGCGACCGCCGTGCCCTGCTTCGGATCGGCGGCATCGTCCTCGGCCATCAGTTCGAGCTTGACCTTCTTGCCGTCGATCATCACGCCCTTGGCGTTGAGATCGTCGACCGCCATGCGGGCGCCGTTTTCGTTGTCCTTGCCATAGTGGGCCTGCGGGCCCGACATCGGCGCGACGTGACCGATCTTGACGACCGCGTCCTGTGCCGAAACGGCAAAGGCGGCCATCGTGACGATGGCACCCACGATCACGTTGAGCTTGACTTGCATACGCTACCTCCGAGAGGAATGTTGAATGAACCGGGTTGAAATGACGTGGCGGCAGGAACGGTCTCCCCACACGCTTTTTCGAGCGCGCGTAACGATACCCGAAATGCAAGGCCCTTCTCGTTCGGGAATCCTCGGGGCCGGCCGGTGCCCGGCGCGCCTGCGCTGGATCAACCCGCGCGCCGGCGTGCGAGCTCCTGGCTGGCCGCCTGGGCGACGACCTCGCGCACGGTGACCTGCAGCTTGTCGCGCAGTTCCCGCACCAGATCGTCGGCGACACGCGCCAGCACCGGCGCCAGCACCTCGCGCAGCCGCAGTTCGAGCGTCAGGCTGGCGTCGCGCTGCAAGTCGCCCAGCAACCGGTCGATCATCTGCTCGGCGTCGAGCGCCGGCATGCCGCGCGGCGCGAGGCTCTCGCTTCGCACCGCATGGCCGACCCGCGTCGGCAGCACGGCGCCGGCATCGCCGAGCGGCGCGAGTTCGATCACTTCGGTGAGCGTCGGCAGACCGTGCCGATGCGGCGGCCCGTGGCGGGCGCTCATCGCGTCGCTCCGCGCCCCGCGGGCGCGCGCCCGAGGCCGCACGATGCGCTCACGCGGCGGCCTCCGGAAGTTCGACGTGACGCGAGCCTTTCGCGCAGTCGGCTGCTGCGCGCATTCGCTCGCTTCGATCCCCGCTGCGCGGAGCCGCTCTTTCGCGGCTCATCACGCGCGCGCCTCGTGGTGCGCGAGCGCGTAGCCGCGATCGGCGTAGTACTTCCAGCGCCGCCGCGCGGCTTGCTTCGCCTCTTCGTCCTCGGGAACGATCTCGATCACGCGCGCGAAGGCCTCGAAACCGGTGACGAGTTCGTTGCCGAGGTTGACGAGCACGTCGCGCGTCGGGGCCTGATCGGCGCGCTCGACGAGCCAGATCGGCGTCGGATCGCCCGGCGCCGGGCTCGCCGCATCGGGCAGCAGGCGGACGTGCGGCAGAAAGCTCGACGGCTCGCTCGTCCACAGCAAGGCATCGAGTTCGGCCAGCATGCGCGGCGGTGCGCAGACCACGACCTTGGCATCCCGGGCATGTGCCTTGCGCAGCAGCCGGCAGGCATAGCCGACCTGGTCGGCGACGCGCAGGTGAAACATCACTTCGGTCATGCGCGGGCCTGACGGCGGGCCGGCGTCATGCCGCCTGGGCGAGGACGAAATGCGTCAACAGGCCGACCGGACGTCCGGTCGCCCCTTTCGCGGTGCCGGACTTCCACGCGGTGCCGGCGATATCCAGATGCGCCCAGCGGTATTTGCCGGTGAAGCGGCGCAGGAACATCGCGGCCGTGATCGCGCCGCCGGCGCGCGGCCCGACATTGGCCATGTCGGCGAAGTTGGTCTTCAGGCCCTCGTCGTACTCCTCGTCGAGCGGCATGCGCCAGCACGGGTCGAGGGCGTCGGCGGCCGCCTGCCCGAACTGCGCCGCCAGCGCATCGTCGGCCGTGAACAGGCCCGAATGGTGGTGGCCGAGGGCGACGACGCAGGCGCCGGTCAGTGTCGCCACGTCGACCACCATCGCCGGTTCGAATCGTTCGGCGTAGGTCAATGCATCGCACAGGATGAGGCGGCCCTCGGCGTCGGTATTCAGGATCTCGATCGTCTGCCCGGACAGGCTCGTCACGACGTCGCCTGGCTTGATAGCCGTACCGCTGGGCAGGTTCTCGCACGCCGGCACGATGCAGACGAGGTTGAGTTTCGGCTTCAATTCGGCGATCGCGCGCAGCGTGCCGATCACGCTCGCCGCGCCGCCCATGTCGAACTTCATCTCGTCCATCTCGGCCGAAGGCTTGATCGAGATGCCGCCGCTGTCGAAGGTGATGCCCTTGCCGACGAGCACGACCGGCGCGACGCCCTTGGCCGCGCCGCGGTAGTGCGCGACGATGAACTTGGGCGCTTCGCTCGAACCTTGCGCGACGGCCAGGAAGGCCCCCATGCCGAGCTTCTCGACATCCTTGCGATCGAGCACCTTGACTTCGAGATCGTGCTCCTTGCCGAGCCCGCGCACGGTCTGCGCGAGATACGACGGCGTGCAATGGTTGCCCGGCCGGTTCGCGAGCTCGCGCGCGAGCGTGACGCCGGCCGCGACCGCCTCGCCCTGCGCCAGCCCCTTGCGCGCCGCCTTCGCGTCGGCGTCGGCGACGAGCAGCGTGAGCCTGGCGAGCGCTCCATCCTTCGGCGCGCTCGGCTTGGTATGCCGGTAGACGTAGCGCGCCTCGCTCGCGGCGAGCACCGCCGCCTCGGCGTGCGCGGTCTCGAGCTTGAACGACGCGGCCACCGCGACATGGCGCGCACCCAGTTCCTTGAGCACGCCAAGGGCGGCGCCAAGCGCCTTCTTGAACGCCTTGGCCGTCTCGCCGCCGGCGGCCGCGACGACCAGCCGCGGCGCCGCGACGCCTGCCGCGCGCTGCAGGTAGAGCGTGCGCCCCGGCTTGAAGGCGAAGTCGCCGCTTGCCAGCGCATCGCGCACGAGTGCGGCGATCCGCGCGTCGGGCAAGGCCTGCGGCGTATCGCCGCCCGCGATCACGATCAGGGCGTCGGCCGCCGCCTCGGCGACTGCGCCGGGAGCGGATTTGTGGAGTCGAAAGTCCATAATGAATGGTCGATGTTCTTGATCTTTCGATGTTATTCGATTCGACCCTGAGGCGAGACCTGGCGCGCGCATTCGGCGCGACGCTTGTCGTGATTGTCACGATCGTCGTCACCATGACGCTGATCCGCACCCTCGGCCAGGCCGCGGGTGGCGTCGTCAGCCCGCAGGACGTGCTGATCCTGCTCGGCTTCGCGGCGCTGGGCTATATGCCGATCATCCTGAGCCTGTCGCTGTTCGTCGCCGTCGTCGCGACCCTCACCCGCATGTACCGCGACAGCGAGATGGTGATCTGGTTCGCCAGCGGCGTGAGCCTGTGGCGCTTCCTGCGTCCGGTGACAACGGTGAGCTGGCCGGTGGTGGTGGTCGCCCTGCTGCTCGTGCTGTTCGTCTGGCCCTGGGTCAATCAGCGCGCGGCCGAACTGAAATACGAGTACGAAACGCGCTCCGACCTGTCGCGCGTTGCCGCCGGCCAGTTCCAGAGCTCGGCCGACGGCCGGCGGGTCTTCTTCCTCGAGCGCGATTCGGAAGACCTGCGCGTCGGACGCAACGTATTCGTACTGATGCAAAGCGGCGATACCGAGTCCGTGACGTCGGCGCGCGAAGGACGCATCGACTTCGACGCCGATCAGCGCTTCGTGCTGCTCGAAAGCGGCCAGCGCAACGAGGACAACGCGAGCACCGGCGAGAAGACGCTCGCGCGGTTCGAGAGCTACCGCGCCGCGATCGGCGACAAGATCCGCGACAGCATCGACAAGCTGCCGCCGAAAGCGCTCTCGACCCGCGACCTGCTGCGCGATCCGACCTTGCCGAATCTGGGCGAATTCGCGTGGCGCATCGGACTCGTCATCGGCGCGGTCAATCTGGTCCTGCTCGCGGTCGGGATCGCAGCGACGAATCCACGCCGGCCGGGCAGCTGGAACCTCGTGCTCGGGCTGCTGATGTTCGTCGTCTACTTCAATCTGATCAATCTGTCGCAGGCCTGGGTCGCGACCGGCAAAGCCGGGATCATCGGCACGCTGGTGGCGGTGCACGGCGGCATCGGCGTCTTCGCGCTCGGCCTGCTGTGGTGGCGGCAGGTTGCGCAGACGAGCCGCATCTTCGCGCCGCGCGGGCGTCTCGGCGCATGAGGACGGTCCGGCGCCTGCTGTACGCCGCGATCATGAAGGCCATCGTCTTCGTCGCGATCGGCTTTCTGTCGCTGTTCTTCTTCTTCGACTTCGTCTCGGAGCTCACGAAGGCGAAGGAGGCCGGCTATACGCCGCTCGATGGCGCGCTCTACTGCCTGCTGCAATTGCCGGGGCACCTGTACGAACTGGCGCCGATCGCGATCCTGATCGGCGCCATCTACGCGCTGGCGAGCCTGGCCCAATCATCCGAGTTCACGATCCTGCGCACGAGCGGGCTCGGGCCGGCGCGCGCGCTCGCGCTGCTTACCGGCCTTGGCATCGCGCTCACCGTCTTCACCTTCGTCCTGGGCGACTACATCGCGCCGATCAGCGAGCGCCAGGCCGCGTCGCTGAAGGCATCGTTTCGCGGCGGCTTCAAGCTCGACCGCGCCGGCGCCTGGCTCAAGGACCGGCGCGAGACACCCGAAGGCCTGCACAGTGTCTCGGTGAACGTGCGCACCGCGAGCGCGAACGGCGAACTCGAGGGCGTGCGCATCTTCGAATTCGACGCCGACGGCGGGCTTGTCTCGCGCATCGAGGCACCGCGCGGCCGGGTCGGCAAGGACGGCGTCTGGCGTCTCGATCAGGCGACCGTCACCGACTGGGCGGCGCACGCCGCGAATGGACTGCCCGAGGTGCGCGACGAAAAGCATGCCCACCTCGCCTGGCCGAGCACGCTCGGCGCGAGCGTCGTCGCCGCCGCGGTGATGCCGCTGTCGACGATGTCGACGATCGACCTGTTCCGCTATATCCGCCATCTGGAGGAAAACGGGCAGTCTTCCCAGCGCCACGAGCTGCGGTTCTGGAACCGCGCGCTCTACCCTTTCGCCTGCCTCGTGATGCTCTCGCTCGCGCTGCCCTTTGCCTACATGCACGCGCGCGCCGGCGGCGTCAGCCTGAAGGTCTTCGGCGGCATCATGCTCGGCATCAGCTTCGTGCTGCTCAACAATGTCGCCGGCCACATCGGGCTGCTCGCCGACTGGACGCCATGGCTGGTCGCGTCGGTCCCGAGCGCGCTCTATGTGCTGCTCGCGATGCTCGCCTTCAGCTGGCTCGTGCGCTACCGCTGACGACGACGAGGCCTTCGGCATGACGCAAGGACTGATCCTTCTCGCCCACGGCGCGCGCGACCCGCGCTGGGCCCAGCCGTTCGAGGACATCGCGCGCCGCATCCGCGCCGCGCGCCCGGAGGTGGCCGTCGAGCTTGCCTTCCTCGAATTCCTCGCCCCCGATCTGCCGACCGCCGGCGCGCGCCTCGCGGCGGCGGGTTGCGCATCGGTCGAGGTCCTGCCCGTCTTCCTCGGCGTCGGCGGCCATGTGCGAAAGGATCTGCCGCGGCTGGTCGAACAGGTCGCGGACCGCCATCCCGCGGTGCGCTGGCGCGTCGCGCCGACGATCGGCGAGATCGACGCGGTGGTCGCGGCGATGGCCGGCGCCGCGCTGGCCCTTCTGCAGCCGACGCCATGAACCTGCACCAGTTCCGGTTCGTGCAGGAGGCGGTACGGCGCAAGCTCAACCTGACCGATACCGCCAAGGCGCTGCACACCTCGCAGCCCGGCGTATCCAAGGCGATCCTCGAACTCGAGGGCGAACTCGGCGTCGATATCTTCGCCCGCCACGGCAAGCGCCTGCGCCGCGTCACCGAACCCGGGCTGGAAGTGCTGAAGGCGATCGACGTGATCCTGCGCGAGGTCGGCAACCTGAAGCGCATCGGCGACGACTATTCGAAGCAGGACTCGGGCACGCTGAAGGTCGCGACCACCCATACGCAGGCGCGCTACGTGCTGCCCGAGCCGGTCGCCGCGCTGCGCAAGCGCTTTCCGAAGGTCAGCCTGAGCCTGCACCAGGGCACGCCGGACGAGGTCGCGCAGATGGTGCTCGACGAAGCGGTCGATATCGGCCTGGCGACCGAATCGCTCGCCGCCTACCCGGAACTCGTGACCCTGCCCTGCTACGAGTGGAGCCACGCCGTCGTGGCGCCGGCCGGCCATCCGCTGACGAAGCAGGAGCACATCGCGCTCGAAGACCTGGCGCGCGAGCCGCTCGTCACCTACCAGGCGAGCTTTGCCGGCCGCACCCGCGTCGACCGTGCATTCGCGCTGCGCCGGCTCGAGCCCGAGATCGTGCTCGAGGCGATCGACTCGGACGTCATCAAGACCTACGTGCGCCTCGGGCTCGGCGTCGGCATCGTGGCCGAGATGGCGATGCGCGACGAACCGGCCGGCGGCGACCTCGTCGCGCGGCCGGTGGGGCACCTGTTCGGCCAGAATGTGGCGCGCATCGCATTCAAGCGCGGCGTCTACCTGCGCAATTTCATCTACGCCTTTGCCGAGTTGATCTCGAGCCGCCTGTCGCGCGCGCTGGTGCAGCGCGCGATGAGCGGCGACGAGAACGCCGACTACGAACTCTGAGCATCATGTCCGCCGATTCCGCCTTCCTCCAGCCACCGCCCCGGGTCGAAAGCCGCCTGCCGCGCGTCGGCACGACGATCTTCAGCGTCATGTCCGCGCTCGCGCAGCAGCATCGCGCGGTCAACCTGGGCCAGGGCTTTCCGGATTTCGACTGCGACCCCAAGCTGCCGGCGGCGGTCGACGCCGCGATGCGCCGCGGCCTCAATCAATATCCGCCGATGGCCGGCGTGCCGGCGCTGCGCGAAGCGGTCGCGGCCAAGATCGAGGCGCTCTACGGACAGCGCTACGACGCCGCGGACGAGATCACGATCACCGCCGGGGCGACGCAGGCGATCCTGAGCGTGATCCTCGCGATCGTGCATCCGGGCGACGAGGTGATCGTGCTCGAGCCGGCCTACGACAGCTACGAACCGAATATCGAACTGGCCGGCGGCAAGGCGGTGCACGTGCCGCTCGATGCGGGAAGCTTCCGGCCGAACTTCGGCGCCATCGCCGCCGCGCTCTCGCCGCGCACACGCGCGATCATCGTCAATACGCCGCACAACCCGAGCGCGTCGGTCTGGAGCGCAGCCGACATGCAGCGCCTGGCCGAACTGCTCGCGCCGACCGAGGTGATCGTCATCGCCGACGAGGTCTACGAGCACATGGTCTACGACGGCGCGCGCCACGAAAGCGTGAGCCGCCATCCCGGGCTCGCGGCACGCAGCTTCGTCGTCTCGAGCTTCGGCAAGACGTATCACGTGACCGGATGGAAGGTCGGCTATGTCGCCGCGCCCGCGCCGCTGACGGCGGAGCTGCGCAAGGTGCACCAGTTCAACGTCTTCACCGTCAATACGCCGATGCAGCATGCGATCGCGCACTATATGGCCGATCCGGCGCCCTACCTCGGGCTGGCGGACTTCTACCAGCGCAAGCGCGACCTGTTCCGCGAAGGCCTCGCGGCAACCCGGCTGCGTGCGCTGCCGAGCGCCGGCAGCTATTTCCAGTGCGTCGACTATTCCGCCGTCAGCGACCTTTCGGAAGCCGCATTCTGCGAGTGGCTGACGGTCGAGATCGGCGTTGCCGCGATTCCGCTGTCGGCGTTCTACCGCGACGGCTTCGAGCAGCGCATCGCGCGCCTGTGCTTCGCGAAGAAGGACGAGACGCTCGCGCTCGCGATCGAGCGGCTGAAGAGGATCTGAGCCCCGGCGCGGCGCGCTCAGCGCGAGGTGGCGAACTTCTCGACCGGCACGTGGACGTCGCCCGACGTCGTGCCGAAGTCGCTCAGGTAGCGCGAGGGCCGGTCGTCCGCCGCCGAAGGGCCGGCGTGCAGGCTCGTGATATCGACGTCGACCTGCGTGGTGTACGCGTCGGCCGCGATCGGCATCGGCCGCGTCGGGTGCAACTGCGTGAAGGTGCCGGAACCGGACTCCTCGGTGTCGAACGGCAGCAGTACGTCGACATCCGACGGCCGCGCTTCCTGCTCGGACAGATCGCGCGCGACGGAGTAGAGGAACAGCAGTTCCCGATAGGCCGGCAGATCGAAGGTCGGGGCCGCGGCGTCGCGCCGAAAGAGCGAAGTCTCGAGGGCGCGCATCGCCTGGCCGGGCTTCGTCCACAGCGACTGCAGCCTGGCAACGATCGGCGCATCGTCTTCCAGCGAGCGGCCCTGCTGCAGATCGGCATCCCAGTCCGGCGCGTGGGCGTTGAAGCGGCGGTTGAACTTGTCGCGCGCGCGCTCGTAGGCCGCGCGGTCGTCGAGCCGGCGATAGATCTCGAGCAGCTTCAGATACGGCAGCGGGCTCGTGCCGCCGCTGCTGCGCAAATGGCTCATCAGCAGCTCGATCGCGGCGTCGTCCTGGCCGAGGACGACGAAGAAGTCGGCCTGTTGCTCGAGGTCGATCAACTCGTCGACCGACATCTCGCGCTCGCTCTCGGCCGCGGGCGGCACCGGCGCCACCGGCTCGAGCAGGCGCGGGCTCGCGGTCGTCTCGCCATGCATCGAATCGGGCGCGTCCCACTGCTCGGGCGGCACCACCACCGGTCCCGGCGCCGGCCGGGACAGCGCATCGGCGGCATCGGCCGCCGCTGCCGTCGCACTCGCATTCGCCGCCGGCGCCCACCATTGCGCCGCCTGACGACGCTCGGCGGCACGCGAACGCCACAGCGCGACGACCGCGGCGCCCAGCAGCACGCAGATCGCGAGCAGCGCATAGACGACCGGATTGGCATAGCGCTGCGCCTGCGACTCGCGCAACTGGGACTGCAGCTGGACGAGGCTCGCCTGCGTTGCCTGCGCATCGGCGCGCAGCTTGGCGAGCGACGCCTCCAGCGCGGCCAGGCGTTCGCGCTGGGCGGCGATCTCGGCGCTCGCCGCGGCGGACGCCGCATCCTGCGCTGCGGCGGCCGCAACCGGCAGCAGCGGCGGCAGCGTATCGGTCAGCCGCAGCTGGGTCTGCGTGAGCATCGCATCGATCGGCGCGGCATCGAGTTGCAGGCGCGGACCTTTCGCCGCCGGCGCGGCCGGCGCGGCCGCAGCGACGCGAAGCGACGACTTGGCCGTGCGCGGCCTGGCCGCCGCAACGGTCGACTCCTTGCGCGCCGCACGATGCGACTTCGAACGCGCCGCGACGGTGGTCGTCTTCGCACCGCTGCGCTTGGCCTTGCGCGGTGCGGACGGCGGCGGGACGACAGCCGCCGGCGCGGGCGCGGCGGCAGCCATCGACGACGCGTCGCTTCGCGACCCCGTGCGCGCAACGGCCGGCGGCGTGCCGGGCGTGGCCGAGGGCGTGGACACCGGCGTCGATCCGTGCCCGGCTTCGGCACGCGCCGGTGCGATCATCGGCGGATCGATGAAGGCGACGAATTTGCGCGTCATCGGGCTCGAGCAGCCGACCTGCACCGTCACGGTGACGACCGGCTCGTCGATCGCCGTATCGGTGACGATGCGAATCAGGCGCTCGCCGGCCTCGCGTCCGGGGACGACCGCCACATCGACCGCCGAAGGCATGACCCGGAAGTCACCCGCCAGCACCTCCGCCGTCACGCACTCCGGGGCGATACCCTGGCCGCCGTCGAGTTGCAGCGGAACGCTGAAATCGAGCCGCTGCCCGAGCGTCGTGGCGTTCGTCATGCGGCCGAAACCGCTCGCCATGACCTGCGCCGCCGCGAGCGCGAGAAGCGCTCCGAAGACGGGGGCGAACGTTCGTCTGGGCATGCGCAGGGGGTGCTCCGGCTATAGGGCGCGGCCACTCTAGCATGCCGTTACAACTTCTCGGCCGCGGAATTGGGGCTTCCCCGCCAGCCATCTTCACGGAGTGAGACACATGCCACAATCCGCGCGCCACGGCGTTGTCGGCGCGATACACGAGAGGTGACGAATGCCGTCCGAAATGCGAAGCGAACGCCTCGGCAGCACGCTGGTGCTGACGATGAGCGACCCGGCGACACGCAATACGCTGTCCGAGCAGCTCTTTGCGGCCGGCATCGAGGCGCTCGACGTCGCCGAGTCGAATGCCGAGCTGCGCTGCGTCGTCCTCCAGGGCGATGGCGGGCACTTCTGCGCGGGCGGAAATATCGGCGGACTGCGCGAGCGGCGCGCCGCCGATCCCTCGGTGCAGATGCAGATGCTCGAGCGCTTCCACGAATTCATCGAGGCCTTGCGCGCCTGCCCGAAGCCGGTCATCGCGGCGGTCGAGGGCGCGGCGGCGGGCGGCGGCTTCTCGCTCGCGCTCGCCTGCGATCTGCTCGTCGCCGCCGAGGATGCGCGCTTCATGATGTCGCACGCACGCCTCGGCCTCACCCCCGACGGCGGCGGCAGCTGGCATCTGGCGCGCTTGCTGCCGCGGCCACTCGCGCTGCAGGCGGTCTGGCTCGCCGAGCCGTTCAGCGCGCGCCAGCTCGAGGCGCACGGCCTCGTCGCGCAGGTGACCGAAAGCGGCCGCGCGCTCGCCGCCGCCTGCGCGCTCGCCGATCGGCTCGCGGCGATGGCGCCGAATGCGCTCGCCGCCGGCAAGGATCTCGTCAACCAGGCGCGGCACGTCACGCTCTCCAAACATCTGACCCTGGAGCGCGATCAGATGCTGCAGACGCTGTTTCATCCGAACGGCGGCGAGGGCCTGCAGGCGTTCGCCGAGAAGCGCGTGCCGCGCTTTCGCTGATGCCGCCGCGGAGCGCCACGCACTGTCGCGTGAGAGACAAGGCATGACATCTCCGGTTCTTACAATCGAAGAGCGTTCCAACATCGAGGCCGGCTCGTGGTTCTCCAAGCTCTCGCCGCCGCTGCGCGAAGCAATCCTCTCCCGCGCCAGCGTGCGCCGGGTCGCCGACGGCACGCTGCTCACGGCGCGCGGCTCGCCACCCGACGAATGGTGCGGCGTCGCGAGCGGCTCGGTGCGCATCAGCTCGGTCTCGCT
>JACSRM010000391.1 GCA_014879745.1 Burkholderiaceae bacterium
CTCGGCGCCGTCGGCTTTCCCTACAATCACGTCGCCCGCTGGCTGCCGCTGTCGCGCGAGGACGCCGAACAGGAACTCGAGGCGCGGCGCGACTCCTGGGCGGCGGCCCGCAAGGGCTTCCTCACCAAGGTGTTCGCCAACCTGTTCCGCCTGCACGACGACGGCACGAAGGACAACCTCGCGGCCGTCGCCAACATGGAAGGCTCGGCCGCCGCGCTCGCGCTGCTAGCGCAGGGCGACTGCACCTTCGGCCGCTGGACGCACACCGTCACCGTAACGCATCCGGACGAGGAGACCGTCAAGGAGCGGTGCCGCATCATCCAGCAGATCTTCGCCGGCTTCGTCACCTCCGTCGCCGAGGACGATGCGATGAGCACCTGGATCGGCTCGCTGCCGGGACATCCGCGGGGCGGTCTCGACCGCTTTCTCGGCCCGTCGATTTCCTTCGCGGAAATCGTGCCGTCGTCGGCCACGTGGTGCGGCCCGGCCCGTGACGAGCATCTGGACGGCCCGCCGCTCCTGCAGTGCATGTCGGACGGCGGCAAGGCGTTCCGCCTGTGTCTGCACCAGGACGGTTCGGACCTTGGACACGCGGTCGTCCTCGGCGAGAGCGGCGGCGGCAAATCGACACTGCTGAAGAGCATGGTCGCCGCGCATCGGAAGTATCCCGGATCACGGGTGTTCTATATCGACCGAGGCTCCGTCGCGAAGCTGGTGACGTTGGCGCTCGGCGGCGAGTTCCATGCGCTCGCTGCCGGCGACGACGCGGTCTCGCTGCAGCCGCTGGCGTTCATCGACCAGCCGGGCGACCTGTCATGGGCGTTCGAGTTCGTTCTCGGCTGCCTGCGGCAACAAGGGCTGGAAGCGTCGGCGGCGCAGAAGCGGGAGCTGACAATCGCGCTGCGCGCCCTGGCCAGCCAACCCGCCGAGATGCGCACGCTCACGTCGTTGCGGCACGCGACCCAGGACGATGACATCAAGGACGCGCTCGCCGTCTTCTGCGTCGGCGGCGCGTGTGGCGACCTGCTGGACAACGCCGAGTATCGGGTCGGTGGTGCCGCCGACGTCAAGTGCTTCGAGACCGACAGGCTGCTGCAGAACCCGACGGCGCTCGCGCCGGTGCTGGCGTGCATCTTTCACGAGATCGCTCGCAGCTACGAGGACGCCCGGCCGACATTGGTGGTGATCGACGAATGCAAGACGTTCATTAGCCATCCGCTGATCGCCGATCAGGTCGACGAGCTGATCCGTCGCGCCCGACGGGAGAACATGCAGGTCGTGCTCGCGACGCACAGCATGATCGACATCGAACACTCGTCGATCGGCCACATAATCGACTCATCGATCAAGACTAAATTGTTCACCGCGACGGCCGGGGCAATCGAGCCGAGAACGGCGGCTGCGCTTGAGCGCAGCGGTCTTACGCCGACACAGATCGGCATTATCGCGAGTCTGCGGCCGAAGCGGGAGTACGCGATCAAGGTCGGTGAATACTGGCACGTCTTCGAACTGGCGCTCAGCGACTACGAGCGGGCGATCGTCTGTGGCGGGAGCGGCGCGGAGTCCAGGCTGATCGACAGGGTCATGGCGGCCGGGCCGCGCGACGAGTTCGCCGAGCGATGGCTCCGGCATCGCGGCATCGCCGGGCCACGGATCTGGCAGGAGGCGGCGGAATGAACAGAGCAGCAGCGGCGACTTTCGCGGCGATGTTGCTGGTCGGCACGCCGGTCGCGCACGCCCAGGTCGTCGTCACCGACCCGGTCACGGAGGCGAACACCGCTTCGTCGCTCGTCGCCGATCTGCAGGCGGTCGCCGATCGGGCCGCAGATTACGCCCAGCAGCTCGCCACCTACGCCGAGCTGGTCAACACCTACGTCAACGCCGTCGAGAACACCGTCGGCATCCCGATGGCAGCGATCGCCCGGGTGCAGGGATACTACTACCGTGCGGAAGGCATGGCGCTGCAGGCGGCGGCGATCGCCGGGTCGGACGGGACGATGATGCAGCGTGCCAGCATGCTGCGCGGGCTGTCGCGCAACGGCGGTCACCTGCCCGGAGACGCCGGCCGGACGGCCTCGATGCTGCGCACGCAGATGTCGAAACAGATCGAGGAGGACCAGCAACTCCTGGGCATCGAGGCGGCACGCAAGGCCGAGAACGACGCGATGCTCCGCTCGGCGCAGGACAACTCTGCCGAGGCCGTCGGCCGAATGGCAGCGATTCAAGCGCAGAGTCACGTCACCGCCGCCGCCGCGGCCCAGCTGCAGCAAACCAACGCCATCCTGGCGCAGCAGCAGGCCGAGCAGATCGTCAAGGACTCGGCCGCACAAGCCGACGACGAGCAGTATCAGGCCGATCGGGCTGCAGACATCGCCGCCGGACGGGCCGCCGCGGCCAGTCCGGCCTTCATGGATCGATCACCAGTCACGTGGGGACGCTGACATGTTTACTGGAAAGATCATCGCGATCGCGGTCGCGCTGATGCTCACCCTGGCGGGCGCGGCTGGCTACTTCGTTATGAAGATGCACGCGGACGACGCCCTGGAACAGGAGAAGGCGGCAGACGACGCACGCTACCAAGCGCAGCGAAAGGCCGACATCGAGGCGGGGCGGGAAGCGGTCAAGCACCCGGCCTTCATCACGCAGTCGCCGGAAAAGTGGGGTCGCTAGAACATGGACAGTCTCGCACCGCTCGGCCACGCATTCGCCACGGTCCTCGCCGGCGGGACCAGCAACATCATGCCCATCGCCGAGTATCTGGCGTGGGGTTTCATGGCGCTCGGGGTCGCCTGGGTCGGCCTTGCCATCGCTTTCGGCAGCGGTGGGCCGCCGGCGCTGGCTACCCGACTGGTGATCACCGGCGGCTTCTACCTCGTTGTCGTTCAGGCGTCGCAGGTGATCGGCGAGAACGTCCTCTCTGGTGCCGTGCAGTTGGGCTTGCTCGCCGGCGGCAGCTCACTGAGCCCGGACGTCTTCCTGAACTCGCCGGACACGATTTTTGCGATCGGCTACGCCCGCGCGATCGACCTGAATGAACTCGCCGATCAGTCGTGCGGGACGGTGGCGCTCGGAGGGTGCCTGGCGCACATCGGCAGTTACCTTCCGCTGGTCGTGGCGTCATGGACGGTGCTTCTGACTTTCCTCTTCATCGCCGGGAGTGTCCTGCTCACCTTCGCGCTGTTCAAGCTCTGCATCCTCGGATCGCTGGTGATCCTGCCGGCAGCCATCTTCGCGCCTGCCGCCGCCTTCGCCTCGGGCGTCGTGCGCTACGCCGTTCACAGCGCCGTGCAGCTCATGGTTCTGGCGATGATCGTCTCGATCGCGAATATGGTGTTTGGCTCAATGACGATTCATGGAGGGCCCGGTCTGACGACGGCGACCCCCTTCCTCGCGGGCGCGCTCGTCCTTGCTGGGGCAACGCTCGGGTCCATGGGCGTGGCGCACGCCCTGACATCCGGTGCGATCGCCTCCCTGGGCACCTACCTGGCGGCGCCGGCGATGGGCGCCGCGGCAGCACGGAGCGCCGCCGGGCATCTAGACGCGCCCGCTACCAGCGCACTCAAGGCGGCCGGAGGCGCGACGTTCCGGGCCATGTCGGCGGCGGCCAACGCCAGCCAAGCCAGCATCACCCGGATGAAACAGCCGGTCGCAGCGTCCAATCCGAACCGTCGCACCGACGCATAGGGTGGAGGTCGAAACCCGATGACAGGAGAAGCACTGAAGCAGCGCGTGGCGCACTTTTTGGGCGCAACGCCGTCGTCGCGCCCCGGCGCCTGAGCGAGAGGGTCGTCGCGGCAGCAACCCCGCCTTAACCCTCCTCCGGCAAGATCGGCCGATGAAACGGCTCTTATCCTGCCTCATGGCTTTGGTCCGCCGTCCGGCCACGGATGCGGACCTTCTCCCAATGTCGGACTCTGAATACGTCCGAATGCAGCTCGAAAACCCCGGCTACGAGTCGGCGCGACTGGAAAACGGGTTCTTCTGACCGCCCGCACCGTCCCCTACCTGTAGCCGCTTGCCATCATCGGCCAGTCTGCTCGCAATCAGCGGCGATTCCTGCTCACGCTCGCAGCCAATGACGGCGTGCCGACGCTCACATTGGCTGCCAGCCTGCTCGCCAACATCGCCTGGTGCTCGCCAACGGAGCGTTCTGCTCGCGCTCTCTGCCAATGAGAAGAGCGCCCCTTCTGGCTTCAGCCTGGGGAGAACAGGACGGCGGACTCACACCAACGCTATCCCAGAAGCCTCGCGTCCTCAGCGGTCCGTGTCCGCTGACGAGTGGATAGCGACCGGCCACTTGCTTTCCTTCCAGATTTCGAGCACTCTCGAATTATGGAAGAGAGGCATGCCGTAGAAGCCTTCGCAGCGCTCGCCCAGGAGCACCGCCTGGCAGTGTTCCGGCTGCTGGTCCGCGAAGGGCCAAACGGGTTGCCGGCGGGGGAGATTGCCGCGCGCATTGCCGTGCCGCCCTCGACCTTGTCGCACCACCTGGCGCACCTGGAGCGCGCCGGCCTGCTGCGATCGTGGCGGGTCGAACGGCGCATCTTCTACGCCGTCGACGTCGAGGGAACGCGGCGCCTGCTCACGTTCCTGACCGAGGACTGCTGCCAGGGTCATCCGGAAATCTGCGGATACGCGAGGGGAGGAGGCGCACGTGACGATCACGATCTATCACAACCCGGCCTGCGGGACGTCGAGGAATGTCCTTGCGATGATCCGAAACTCGGGTGAAGAGCCGCAGGTCATCGAGTACCTGAAGAGCCCGCCGTCACGCCAAGAGTTGGCGGAGCTGATCCGGCGGATGGGTATCGCGCCGCGTGATCTGCTGCGCCGCAAGGGCACCCCTTACGACGCGCTCGGGCTCGACGACCCGAAGTTCACCGATGGCGAGCTAATCGACTTCATGATCGAGCAGCCGATCCTGATCAACAGGCCCATCGTGGTGACGCCGCTCGGGGTGAAGCTCTGTCGGCCATCCGAAGTCGTGCTCGACCTCCTGCCGAATTCACAACGTGGCGCCTTCGCCAAGGAAGACGGCGAAGTCGTCATTGACGCCGCCGGCCAGCGTGTCGGTTGACGCCTCTTCCCTGCGGGATCGTGAGATGATGCATTCGCCATCGAGAAGAACCGCCGTCAAGGGCGCGCTGCTTTCCGCCGTGGTGGTTCTCGCCGCTCCGCTCGCCGCCGCACAAACCTCTTCCGGCACCTTGATCCTGGGGGCAGGCTCGACCTTCGCGGCGCCGCTCTACGACGCGTGGATCAAGGATTTCGTGAAGGAGCGCACGGCCGTCTCGATGAACTACGACGCTGTGGGCAGCGGCGAGGGAATCAGCCGGTTCGTCACCGGGTCGGTTGATTTCGCCGGCACCGACGCGCCGCTGAGCGACGGAGAGATCGCCAGGGCGGTAGACGGAGCCGTGCAGGTCCCCTCGACCGCCGGGACGATCGTTCTTGCCTACAATCTGATCGGCCTGGAAGGGGAACTGCGACTGCCACGGGCCGTCTATCCGGATATCCTGGCCGGCAACATCCGGTATTGGGACGATCCGCGGATCCGGGCGGCGAACCCAGGCCTGAAGCTGCCGCACAGAGGAATCAATATCGCAGCGCGGCTGGATTCGAGCGGCACAACCTATGCGCTCACCCGACATCTTGCCGCGCTCAGTGAGACGTGGCGGAATACCGGGCCGGGCGTGGGGACGCTGGTCAACTGGCGCGGTGCGATGCTGGCGCGCGGAAACGAAGGTGTCGCCCACCTGATCAAGATCTCGGACGGGGTCATCGGCTACGTCGAATACGGTTTCGCGGCACGGCTTCGCCTGCCGATGGCGGTTCTCGAGAACAAGGAGGGCAGGTTCGTCGCGTCCACCGACGCGGCGGCGCAAGCCACGATCGCCGCCGCCGGCGATGACGTTCCCGCTGATCTGCGCACCTATCTGGCCGACCCGAAAGGCCAGGAGTCCTACCCGATCTTCACCTTGAGTTGGCTCTTGCTGCACGAGCGCTACCGCGATCCGGCAAAGAGCGCGGCAATCAAGGAATTCGCCCGCTGGGGGCTGACCCAAGGTCAGTCAATGAGCGGCAAGCTCGGCTATGTCCCGCTGCCGGCGGGGCTCAGCGATCGCGCGTTGCAGGCTCTGGCGGCGATAAGTTGAGGAGCGGCGCCATGCCGAACCAGGAGAAAACCTACAGCGTGCTGTTCCTGTGCACGGGGAACTCGGCGCGCAGCATCATCGCCGAAGCCATCCTGAACCGCCTGGGTGCTGGCCGGTTCACCGGCTACAGCGCCGGCAGCCATCCGGCGGGCAAAGTCAACCCGCACGCGCTGGCGCTCCTGAAGCGGCTCAACTATCCGACAGAGACGCTCCGCTCGAAGTCGTGGGAGGAGTTCGCCGCGCCGGCGCCGGTTGTTCTCGATTTCGTTTTCACCGTTTGTGACAACGCGGCCGGCGAGGTTTGTCCTGTATGGCCCGGACAGCCGATGACCGCGCATTGGGGAATTCCCGATCCGGCGGCCGCGCTCGGCTCCCCCGCGGAGATCGCCCTCGCCTTTGCCGAGACGCACCGGATGCTCAACAACCGCATCTCGATCTTTATCAGCCTCCCCTTGACCAAGCTGGACGAGCTGAGCCTGCAAAAGCGGCTCGACGCGATCGGCAAGACCAACGACGCGCCGGCAAGCAGCACCGCGGCATGAGACAACGGACAGGAAACGCAATGACCGCTGAGGAAATCGCCGTGGCCGCGCACGAGCACCGCATCGAAGCGGCAAAGCCGAAGCCGGGACTCGGCCTGTTCGAAAGGTATCTGTCCGTCTGGGTGGCGCTCTGCATCGTGGCAGGAATTGCGCTCGGTCACTGGTTGCAGGCGCCGTTCCAGGCGATCGGCCGGGCCGAAGTGGCGCAGGTCAACCTGCCGGTCGCGGTGCTGATCTGGGCAATGATCATCCCGATGCTGCTGAAGATCGACGTGACGGCACTCCACCAGGTCAAGGATCATTGGCGCGGCATCGGCGTCACCCTGTTCATCAACTGGGCGGTCAAGCCGTTCTCGATGGCGCTGCTCGGC
>JACSRM010000288.1 GCA_014879745.1 Burkholderiaceae bacterium
GCGTTCGCCGGCGGCCTTGCCGCAGCCGGGATCGACCCGATCTTCCTGCTCGCGCCGACCTCGACCGAAGAGCGCATGCGCGAGGTCGGCCGCATTGCGCGCGGCTATGTCTATTGCGTCTCGCTCAAGGGAGTGACCGGGGCGGGGCACATCGACGTCGCGGCCGTCGCGCAGATGCTGGCGCGCATCCGCCAGCACGTTGCGGTGCCGCTCGCGGTCGGCTTCGGCATCAGCGACGCGAAGACGGCGCAGGCCGTCGCCGCCGACGCCGATGCGGTCGTCATCGGTTCGCGGCTCGTGCAACTGCTGGAGACCGAATCGCGCGAGAACGTGGCGCACAAGGCGGCCGGGTTCATGGCCGCCATCCGCGCCGCGCTCGATGCGGTCGGGCGGTCGGCGACGGACGGATAGACTGCAGGGGTTTGTCGACGGGCGATGTGCGCCTGCCGGGATCCATATTCACAGGAGCGACGCAATCATGAGCTGGCTCGAAAAACTCCTCCCGCCGAAGATCCAGCCGAACGACCGCGGCGAGCGCCGCACGGTGCCCGAAGGCCTCTGGTTCAAATGCCCGGCGTGCGAGACGGTGCTCTACAAGACCGACCTCGAGCACAACATCAATGTCTGCCCCAAGTGCTCGCACCATCACAAGATCGGTGCGCGCGCGCGGCTCGACGCCTTTCTCGACCCGGAGGGCCGCTACGAGATCGGGCAGGAAGTGTTGCCGGTCGACGCGCTCAAGTTCAGGGACAGCAAGAAATACCCCGAACGCCTGAAGGAGGCGCTGGAAGCGACCGGCGAGACCGACGCCCTGGTCGTGATGGGCGGCGCGGTGCATACGATCCCCGTCACCGTCGCCTGCTTCGAGTTCGATTTCATGGGTGGCTCGATGGGCTCGGTGGTCGGCGAGCGCTTCGCGCGCGGCGTGGGCGCCGCGATCGAGCAGAAGACGCCGTTCGTCAGCTTTGCATCGTCGGGCGGCGCGCGGATGCAGGAGGGGCTGCTCAGCCTGATGCAGATGGCCAAGACGAATGCGGCGCTGACCCATCTCGCGAAGGCAAGGCTGCCCTACATCAGCGTCCTGACCGACCCGACGATGGGGGGCGTCTCGGCCGGCTTCGCCTTCGTCGGCGATATCGTGATCGCCGAGCCCGGAGCCCGGATCGGTTTCGCCGGGGCGCGCGTGATCGAGAATACGGTGCGCGAGAAACTGCCCGAGGATTTTCAGCGCAGCGAGTTCCTGCTGAAGAAGGGGGCGCTGGACATGATCGTCGACCGCCGCGAGCTGCGCGCCGTCATCGCGCGCTCGCTGGCCATCCTGCAGCGGCAAAGCGCGGACGCTGTGGCCTGATCGCACGCCCGGACGCAGCGCCCCGCGCGGGCGAAGACAACGCATCGTGACCTTGCCGAAATCGCTCGCCGAATGGCTGGCCCATTGCGAGCGCCTGCACCCCCGAACCATCGATCTGACGCTCGAGCGGGTGCAGGTCATGCTGCGACGACTGGCGCTGCGGATCGATGCGCCGGTCGTGACGGTCGGCGGAACGAACGGCAAGGGGTCGAGTTGCGCGATGCTGGAGGCGATCGCGTTGCAGGCGGGCTACCGCGTCGCGCTGCACACCTCGCCGCATCTGGTGCACTTCGAGGAGCGCTGCCGGATCGACGGCGCCGCGGCGCAGGCCGAGGCCCTGCTGCCGCACTTCGAGGCGGTCGAGCGCGCGCGCGGCGACCTGCCGCTGACCTTCTTCGAGTTCACGCTGCTCGCGATCGTGCGGCACTTCGTCGCCGAAGCACCCGACCTCGTGATCCTCGAGGTCGGTCTCGGCGGACGATTCGACGCCGTCAATGCATTCGATGCCGATTGCGCCTTGATCACGAGCATCGCGCTCGACCACATGGCCTACCTCGGCACGACGCGCGAGGCGATCGGATTCGAGAAGGCCGGCATCATGCGTCCCGGCCGCCCGGCGATCGTGAGCGACCCGCTGCCGCCGCAAAGCATGATCGACCATGCGCGCGCGATCGGCGCCGATCTCTGGATCTCGGGGCGCGATTTCCGCTTCGAGGGCGACCGCCAGCAGTGGAACTGGTTCGGCCGCGGCCGCAGCTATACCGGGCTCGCGCACCCCGTGCTGCGGGGCGCCAACCAGTTGCTCAACGCGGCCGGCGTGCTAGCCGCTTTCGAGGCGCTGCGCGATCGCCTGCCGGTCACGGCGCAGGCGATCCGCGTCGGGCTTGCGCGGGTCGATCTGCCGGCGCGTTTCCAGATCGTTCCGGGGCAACCGACGCTGGTGCTCGATGTCGCGCACAACCCGCATGCGGTGGCGGCACTGGCGCACAACCTCGATCAGATGGGTTTCTTCCCGCGTACGCACGCCATATTCGGCGCGATGCAGGACAAGGATGTCGCGCAGATGCTGTGCCGCATGGCGCCGCTGATCGACAGTTGGCACTTCACCGATCTGCCGACGCCGCGTGCGACCGATGCGCAGGCGTTGCGGACCTTGCATGCCGAACTCGTGGATGCCGGCGCGTGCAAGGGCCCGGCTGGGGCGACCGTCGAGTGCCACGCGTCGCCCGCGCTGGCACTGCGCAGCACGCTCGCCGCGGCGGACCCCGCTGATAGAATCATCGTCTTCGGTTCCTTCTTCACCGTGGGCGGTGTGATCGAGGAGTTGCAGGCCGCGAGGTCCGCCAGACGTCCGGTCTGAACCTCTGGCGTTGCGGCCGGGCCGGCTGGCCAGACCGCCCGCGTGCGTGCTGGCCAGACCGATTCGATTCATCTGCCTCGTGCCAGCGTCGGCCGGTCTGCGGCTCGCTCTATCGTGTTGCCATCTCTCCCGCGCCGCTCCTGATGGACCTGCTGTCCGCATTCAAGCGCAAGAAGCCCGCCGCCGACGAAGGCGCCGACAGCGTGCCGCTGGCACGGACGCGCGCTCGCCAGCGCTTGATCGGCGCCGCGGTACTGGTGGTGGCGGGAATCATCGGTTTTCCGCTGCTGTTCGAGACCGAGCCGCGGCCACTTCCGGTCGACGTGCCGATCGAGATCCCGGCCAGGGACAGCGCAGTCGCACCGACGCCACAGGCACCGCCGCTTGCTCAGACCGACTCGAAGCCGGCACCCAGGTCTGCGCCGGCGCACGAAACCGTGATCGACGAGACTGCCGCCGACGAAGGCCGCGAGGTCGAGCCGCCGGCGGCGCGCGAACCCGCCGCCGTGGCCGCCGCGTTGCCGGCTTCGAAGGCTGCCGCCGCGAACGACGAGACGCCCGTCAAGCAAGCCGGCGCCGCGCCCCAGGCCGCCGCTGCCAAGGACGTCAGCGCGGCGCAGGCCGATGCGGCCCGCGCGAAGGCATTGCTCGAAGGCAAGCCGGTCGCTGCTGCCGATGCGCCGTCTTCGGCCGTCGGCGCGCCACGATTCGTCGTCCAGGTCGGCGCGTTTACCGACCCGGCGGCCGTCAAGTCGACGCGCGCCAAGGTCGAGCGGCTCGGACTCACCACCTACACCCAGGTTGCGCAGACTTCGGCCGGCGCACGCACCCGAGTGCGCGTCGGGCCGTTCGCGACACGCGCCGAGGCCGAGCGCGCCGCGGCACGCATCAAGGCTGCCGACCTGCCGACCGTCATCCTTGCCTTGTGAGTGTCCGCCTGCGGCGCATGGACTGGGCGAATATCAACGGCGTGGCGCTCAACGGCCCCGACCTGGCAATGATCGCGTGGCTCGTCCTGTCGGTGCTGGTCGGCGTCGTGCGCGGCCTGGTGTTCGAACTGGTGTCGTTGCTCGGCTGGGCGGTGGCGTTCTTCGGCGCCTTCTGGATCGCGCCGATGCTGGCACCGCACGTGCCGCTAGCGAGTGAAAGTGTGACGCTGAAGGACATGATCGCCTTTGGATGCGCCTTCCTCGCGATCTTGATACTCTGGGGTCTGGCGGCGCGGCTCATGCGGTTGATGCTGCATGCGACACCGCTGCGGCTGCCGGATCGGGTGCTCGGAGCGGGGTTCGGCCTGGCGCGCGGCGTCGTCGTGCTGTTGCTGGTGGCGATCGTGGTTGGCGTGACGCCGCTCGAGACATCGCACGCCTGGCAGCGTTCCCGGGTGGCGCCATGGTTGAATCAGGCGATCGAAGAGATCCATCCGCTGCTGCCGCAGGGGCTCGCCCGGCATCTGCCGGCCACCGTCTGACGGCTTGATCTGAAGGACATTCATCATGTGCGGCATCGTCGGTGTGATATCGAACGCGCCCGTCAACCAGTTGCTCTACGACGCGCTGCTGCTGTTGCAGCACCGCGGGCAGGATGCGGCCGGGATCGTGACGATGCAGGGCCACAAGTGCTACATGCACAAGGCCCGCGGCATGGTGCGCGATGTCTTCCGGACGCGCAACATGCGCGGCCTGCCAGGGGTCGTCGGGCTCGGGCATGTGCGCTATCCGACGGCGGGCAACGCCGACAGCGAGGAGGAGGCGCAGCCGTTCTACGTCAATGCGCCGTTCGGCATCGTGCTCGTCCACAACGGCAACCTGATCAACGCGCAGGCGCTCAGGCAGGAATTGATCGCCGTCGACCGCCGCCACATCAACACCGAGAGCGACTCCGAGGTGCTGATCAACGTGCTGGCGAGGGAGCTCGAAGTCGCTGCGCGTGACCGGCCGCTGACGCCGGACGCCGTCTTCGACGCGGTCGGTGCGCTGCACAAGCGGGTACGCGGGGCGTATGCGGCGATCGCCTTGATCGCCGGTCACGGGCTGCTTGCATTTCGTGATCCGTTCGGCATCCGGCCCCTTTGCTTCGGCGAGAGCGATGGTGCGGCGGGGCGCGAACTGATGGTGGCGAGCGAATCGGTCGCGCTCGAAGGCACGGGGCACAAGCTGCTGCGCGATGTCGCGCCGGGCGAGGCGATCTTCGTCGACCTCGGCGGTCGCGTTCTGGCCCGCCAGTGCGCCGCGCACCCGACCTCGAATCCGTGCATGTTCGAGTATGTCTATCTGGCCCGGCCCGATTCGGTGATGGATGGCATATCGGTCTATCAGGCCCGGCTCAATCTCGGCGAGACGCTTGCGCAGCGCGTGATCTCGACCATGCCGCCAAGCGCGATCGACGTCGTCATCCCGATCCCCGAGTCGAGCCGCCCCTCGGCGATGCAGCTGGCGCAGCGCATCGGCAAGCCGTATCGCGAAGGCTTCGTCAAGAATCGCTACGTCGGGCGCACCTTCATCATGCCGGGGCAGGGCCTGCGCAAGAAATCGGTGCGCCAGAAGCTCAACGCGATCGCCGCCGAGTTCAAGGGCCGCAACGTGCTGCTGGTCGACGATTCGATCGTGCGCGGAACGACGAGCAAGGAGATCGTGCAGATGGCGCGCGAAGCGGGCGCGCACAAGGTCTACATGGCGAGCGCCGCGCCGCCGGTGCGCTTTCCGAACGTCTACGGCATCGACATGCCGACCAAGGGCGAATTGATCGCGCACGACCGCACGGCCGAGGAGATCCGCCAGTTCATCGGCGCCGATGCGCTCGTCTATCAGGACGTGGGCGCGATGAAGAAGGTCGTCGCCGCGCTCAATCCGAAGCTCGATGGCTTCGAGGCATCGTGCTTCGATGGCCACTACGTGACCGGCGCGATCTCGGACGCCGAGTTCGACGCGATGGCGATGGGCCGCACCGCCGGCGCCGACGACGATGAGGACGAGCCGCCGCGCCGTGCAGCGCGCCGCGCGGCGGAGAAGGTGTGATGACGGACAAGAAGCTTCCCCGCGTGGAACTGCCGCACGACGTGCGGCCCGATACGGTCGCGGTGCGATCGGGGCTGCCGCGCAGCCAGTGGGGCGAGAACTCCGAGGCGCTCTTCCTGACCAGCAGCTTCGTCCATCCCGACGCGGCCACGGCGGCGGCGCGTTTCGCCAACGAGGAGGAGGCGTTCGTCTATTCGCGCTTCTCGAACCCGACGGTGATGATGCTCGAGCGCCGGCTCGCGGCGATGGAGGGCATGCAGTCGTGCGTCGCGACGGCCAGCGGCATGGGCGCGATCACGCTGCTGGGCCTGAGCCTGCTCGCGGCGGGCGACCACGTCGTCTGCTCGCAAAGCCTGTTCGGCTCGACGATCATGCTCTTCGCGCGCGAGTTCGCGAAGTTCGGCATCGCGACGAGCTTCGTTTCGCAGACCGACGTCGGCGCCTGGCGCGACGCCATCCGGCCCGAGACGAAGCTGCTCTTTGCCGAGACGCCGAGCAACCCACTCACCGAGGTCTGCGACCTGCGCGCGCTCGCCGCGATCGCGCGCGACAGCAAGGCGCTTTTCGCCGTCGACAACTGCTTTTGCACGCCGGCGCTGCAAAAGCCGATCGACTTCGGCGCCGACCTCGTGATTCACTCCGGCACGAAGTACCTCGACGGCCAGGGCCGCGTCATCGCCGGCGCGGTGTGCGGAAGCGAAGCGCTGATCGAAGGCAAGCTCGTCCCGGTGATGCGCAGCACCGGCATCACGATGTCGCCGTTCAGCGCGTGGGTTGTCCTGAAAGGTCTGGAGACGCTCGCGATCCGGATGCAGGCACAGTCCGAGCGCGCGCTGCAACTCGCACGCTGGCTCGAGTCGCACGAGAGCGTCGAGCGCGTCTTCTATCCCGGCCTCGCGTCGCATCCGCAGCATGCACTTGCGATGGCGCAGCAATCGGGCTGCGGCGGCGCGGTTGTCTCGTTCGTCGTGCGCGGCGCGGCGCAGGGCGGGCCGGAGGCGGCCCGGCGCAATGCGTTTCACGTCATCGACAGCACGCGGCTGTGCTCGATCACCGCCAACCTCGGCGACACGAAGACGAGCATCACGCACCCGGCGAGCACGTCGCACGGCCGACTGAGCGAGGCGCAGCGCCAGGCGGCCGGAATCACGCAGGGAATGATCCGGCTCGCCGTCGGACTCGAAGATGTCCTTGATCTGCAGGCCGATCTGCAACGCGGACTCGCGTCCCTCGCGCCATGAGCCCACACGACA
>JACSRM010000319.1 GCA_014879745.1 Burkholderiaceae bacterium
GGCATCTACCAGCACTTCAAGGCGATCGCCGAGGCCTGCGACGTGCCGATGGTGCTCTACAACGTGCCGGGCCGCACCGTCGCCGACATGCTGCCGGAGACGGCGCTGCGGCTCGCGAAGCTGCCCGGCATCGTCGGCATCAAGGAGGCGAGCGGCGACATCGAGCGCGCCGCCTGGCTCATCAAGCAGGCGCCGCCCGGATTCGCCGTGTACTCCGGCGACGACGGCACCGCGATCGCGCTGATGCTGCTCGGCGGCCAGGGCAACATCAGCGTCACGGCCAACATCGCGCCGCGCGCGATGCACGAGATGTGCGTCGCGGCGCTC
Organism: Burkholderiaceae bacterium; assembly: GCA_014879745.1. Lineage (GTDB taxonomy): Bacteria > Pseudomonadota > Gammaproteobacteria > Burkholderiales > Burkholderiaceae_C > CAIKUF01. The sequence goes on from JACSRM010000319.1 coordinate 328, forward strand.
GAGGGACGGGTGCGCGAGGCGGCGCAGATCCACATGCGCTTGCTCGCGCTGCACGGCGCGCTCTTTTGCGAGCCGAGCCCGGCGCCGACCAAGTGGGCGCTGTCGCGGCTGGGCCGCGGCGCGAATGCGATGCGCCTGCCGATCACGCCGCTCGGCGCGGCCGGCCAGGCGCGCGTCGAGCAGGCGATGCGCGAAGCCGGCGTCCTGTAGTGGCGCCCCTCCTGCGCCGGCCCGGCGGGCCGCGCCCCAATCGTTGCGGCGCCCGGCGCCCGCCATTTCGGAGACTCAGAACGTGACCTTTCCCTTATCCGTGCGGTCGCTGTGCCTGTCGATCGCGCTCGTGCTGGCGGGTTGCAGCTCGTACGACCAACTCATCAGCGGCGAAAGCGTCGACTACCGCACGCAGGGCAACAAGACGGCGCCGCTGGACGTGCCGCCCGACCTGACGCAGTTGTCGCGCGACCCGCGCTACGCGCCGCAGGGCGCCGCGGTGAGCGCCAACGCGCTGCAGAGCAACGCGCCGGCGGCGGCGCTCGGCGGCGGCGCGAAGCCGAAGGAAGTCGCCGTCAACGACATCGAAGGCACGCGCATCGAACGTCTGGGCACCGACCACTGGCTCTACACCCCGCTGCCGCCCGATCAGCTCTGGCCGCAGTTGCGCACGTTCTGGCAGGAAAACGGCCTCGCGCTGACGGTGGACCTGCCCGAGTCCGGCGTGATGGAAACCGCCTGGGCCGAGAACCGCGCCAAGATCCCGCAGGACATCATCCGCGGCACGATCGGCAAGGTATTCGATTCGGCCTATTCGACCGGCGAGCGCGACAAGTTCCGCACCCGCGTCGAACGCAATCCGACCGGCGGCTCGGATGTCTTCATCACGATGCGCCGCATGGTCGAGGTCTACAACACCGAGGACAAGACGAACACCGTCTGGCAGCCGGCGCCGGACGATCCGCAGATGGAGGCCGAGATGCTCGGCCGCTTGCTGCTCAAGCTCACCGCCAAGCCGCTGCCGCAGGCGGCGAGCGCCTCGGCGCCGACCAACGCGGCCGCACTCGTCACGAGTGTTCCGGCGCCGCCACCGCGCGCGCGCATGGTCGCCGACGCCGCGACGCCGACGCTGCAGGTCGACGACAGCTTCGACCGCGCCTGGCGGCGCGTCGGCATCGCGCTCGACCGCACCGGCTTCACGGTCGAGGACCGCGATCGCGCGCAGGGCATCTACTTCGTGCGCTATGTCGATCCGAAGACCGCCGGCCAGGCCGAACCGAACTTCTTCACCAAGCTCTTCTCGAGCGGCAGCAATGCGGCCGCCAAGCCGGTGCGCTACCGGGTGACGGTCAAGTCCGACGGCAAGGCGAGCCTCGTCACCGTGCAGGGCGCCGAAGGCATGCCGGCCGATGGCGAGGCGGTGCAGAGCATCCTCGCGATGCTGCTCAATGAACTGAAGTAGCGCGATGCGCTTTCGCAGCCTGGGCAGCGGCAGCGCAGGCAACGCGTGGGTCATCGAGGCGGGCCGCGGCGCCGGCGCGAGCCGCGTGCTCGTCGATTGCGGCTTCTCGCTGCGCGAACTCGACCTGCGGCTGGCGCGCGCGGGGCTGCACGGCGACTCGATCGACGCGATCTTCGTCACCCACGAGCACGGCGATCACATCGGCAGCGCGCTCGCGCTGTCGCGCCGGCGCCGCATCCCGATCTGGATGAGCCGCGGCACGTGGCGCGCACTCGACGCACCGGCGCAGCCTGACGATCTGCTGCGCTTCGCGCGCGACGGCGAAGCGATCGCCGTCGGCGCGCTCGAACTGCGCCCGTTCACCGTCCCGCACGACGCGCAGGAGCCGCTGCAACTGAGCTGCGGCGACGGCGCGCGCCGCATCGGCATCCTGACCGACGTCGGGGTCGGCACGCCGCATCTGCTGGCGCAGCTCGAAGGCTGCGACGCCCTCGCGATCGAATGCAACCACGACCGCGAGATGCTCGCGCGCTCGCGCTATCCGGCGTCGCTGAAGGCGCGCATCGCCGGATCGCTCGGCCATCTGGCCAACGATGCGGCGGCGGCGATTCTCGCGGCGTGCAAGCACACCGCGCTGCGCCACATCGTCGCCGCCCATCTGAGCGAGCAGAACAATACGCCGCAACTTGCCGCCCACGCGCTCGGCGCGGCCGGCGGCGCGCAGCCGCAGGAAATCGTGGTCGCGACACAGCGCAGCGGAACGCCCTGGCTCGATCTGGACTGAGCCCCGGCGGGCAGCAGCCCGATCAGTGGACCCGAGCACCGCAAAACGACAAAGCCGCCCGAAGGCGGCTCGTGCGCGGTGGCCTTGCGGCGGCGCGGCTTGCGCGCCTGTCCGCAAACCGTTCGCGGCGCTTTACTTCACTGCCGAAGCGGCGGCGTCGACGGCCTTGCCAGCAGCCGCAGCAGCGGCGGCGGCGGCGTCGGCGGCATTGCCGGCGGCGTCCTTGGCGGCTTCGACCGCCGAGCCGGCGGCAGCCGCAGCATCCGCAACGCCAGAAGCGGCGGCCGCAGCCGTATCCGCAACGCCCGAAGCGGCGGCGGCGGCGGTGTCCGCAACGGCCGAGGCGGCTTCAGCGACAGGCGCCGCTGCGGGCGCGGGGGCAGCTTCTTCCTTCTGTCCGCACGCCGACAGGGCGACGGCGGCGACCACGGAGGCCAACAGGAGCGACTTCTTCATATTCATCCTCGTTCAAAAAATCAAAGAATTGTTTATCCGGCGTGCGTGGGGACGGCGGGCGGGGATCTCGTGATCCACCGTCCGGGGGCCGCAGCGCATTGCACGAAGCTGTGCTGCTTCCAGCCCTAAAGTATACCGGGCCAAGGGAAATTCCCTATAAACCGAGCGTCGTGACCGGCAAGGCTTCGACCGAGTGTTGCAAAATTGCATCAATCATTTCGCGCGCCAGCACTGCGTCCGCCGGGTCGCGTGTGATGCGGCCACGAAAGCGCAGCGGATCATCCAGCTGCACGGTCAGGGCCCCCGGTGCAAGCAGCAGCGCCGGCATATCGTCGGTCGCGATCTCGGTCGCCGCGCGGCAATCGACAGCATGCGCCCACAGCGCGCGCCAGCGCACCCAGCGCGGATGCCGCCTCGGCAGCTCGTCGTAGTGCAGCGCGATGAGCGTGAGGCGGCGATTGCCGCCCATCCATTGTGTAAGGCTGTCGACCACCGCGCTTTCGCCCAGCGGCCAATGCGCGAAGTCGGGGTCGCACAGGTAGAGTTCGCGCCAGCCTTGTGCCGCTGCTTCGGCGAATGCGTCGCGTACCGCATCCTCGAATGCCCGGCGCCCATCGATCCGATTCGTTTCGGCCATCATCTGTCTCCATCATCTGCAATCGCGTGCAGCCAGCCGGCCCGCACCCAGGCTTCGAGCGCGCTGCGCGCCTCGGCGCTCAGGCGCGCGATCGCGCTTGCCCCGAGTTCGCGGCGATCGGCGAGCATGCGCATCGCGGGGGCGTCGCGCCCCGTCACGCGGTACGACTCCCCGTTCAGATAGACGCGTTCGCCGTCGTACAGCATGCGGCTGCGGCGGTCGAGGCGGACCCCCCGGCCGGCCACGCGCGCCGGTCCCGGGTCGAAGCGCACGTTCGGCTTCGGTTCGCTCAATACCTCGCCGAGCGCGCACGCCATGGCCCGCGAATCGGCGGCCAGCCTTGCGACCGCATCGCTCGCGAATGCCGCGAGCGCGGGCGGAATGCGCCCGGGTTCGCAAGTCGCGCCCTGGCCCGGGTCGCGATAGGGCGCATCGCGCGCGGCGGCCTCGGTCTCGTCGAGCGCACGCTGCAATACCTCGCGCGCGAGCGCCTCGCGCCGCGGCGCGCGCATGCCGATCGAGCACGTCACGCAGTCGCCGCCGATGGCCACGCCGTCGTGCGCCCAGCCCGGCGGCAGGTAGAGCATGTCACCGGCTTCGAGCACCCACTCCTGCTCGGGCTCGAAATCACGCAGGATCGCAAGCGGCAGGCCGGGCCGCAGGTGCGGGTCGTAGCGGCGGGCGATCTGCCAGCGCCGCCGGCCGCCCGCCTGGAGCAGGAAGACATCGTACGAATCGACGTGCGGGCCGACCCCGCCGCCGTCGCTGGCGTACGAGATCATCAGATCGTCGAGCCGCGCGTCGGGAACGAACCGGAATCGATCCAGCAAGGCGCGCGCCGCATCGACGTGCAGATCCACGCCCTGCACCAGCAGCGTCCAGCCCGGACGCGACAGCGGCGGCAACGCGCGCCGCGGAATCGGCCCGTGGCGCAATCGCCAGTCGCCGCCGCTGCGCACGAGCAGGCGCGACTCGACCTCGTCGCCGTGCGCCAGCGCGAACAGCGCCGCCCGATCCAGCGGCGGACGGCAGCCCGGGATGGCCTGGCGCACGAGCAGCGGCCGCTTGTACCAGTGCCGGCGCATGAAGCGCGCGGGCGAGAGCCCGCCGAGCAGCGGGGTCGGGGCGTCGATCTGCATCGCGGGATTGTGCCGTCGCGCCCGCCCGCGGCCGCCCGCTATGCGATCATCGCTTGATGAATATCGCCGCACCCTGCGTCGTCACGCTCAGCTGGCGGCTCGAAGATACGCTCGGCAACCTGATCGACGAGCTCGACGAACCGGTCGAATTCTTCTATGGCGGCGACGATCTGCTCGCCAGGATCGAAGAGGCAATTGCCGGACAGGAAGCCGGCTTTCGGACGCGGCTGCAGCTCGAGCCGGAGCATGCCTTCGGCGACTACGACGCGCAACTCGTCTTCTTCGAGCAGCGATCGGTATTTCCCGAAGGGGTCGAGGTCGGCATGCGCTTCGATACCCTTCCGGAAGGCTGCAAGAGCGAGGCGGTCGCCGCCAATACGATCTACACCGTGACCGAGGTCTACCCCGACCATATCGTGCTCGACGGCAACCACCCGCTCGCCGGCATCGCACTGCGGCTGGACCTGACGGTGCGCGACGTGCGTGCGGCGAGCGAGTCCGAAATCGAGCGCGGCAGCGTCGGCGAGATGCCGTTTGCGGTGCAGGCCAGGCCCGCGAACGGCGCGCCGCGCCGCTGATCAGGCGGCGCCGGTCGAGCCGAAGCCGCCGCTGCCGCGGTCGGATGCTTCGAACGCCTGCACGCGCCGAAACGTCGCCTGCACCACCGGCACGACGACGAGTTGCGCGATGCGCGCCATCGGCTCGATCGTGTAGCTTTGCACGCCGCGGTTCCAGCAGCTCACCATCAGCGGGCCCTGGTAGTCCGAATCGATGAGGCCGACGAGGTTGCCGAGCACGATGCCGTGCTTGTGGCCGAGCCCCGAGCGCGGCAGGATGATCGCTGCCAGGCCGGGATCGCCGATGTGGATCGCAAGCCCGGTCGGGATCAGCTCGGTCTGCCCGGGCGCGAGGACGAGCGGCGCATCGAGGCAGGCGCGCAGATCGAGCCCGGCGCTGCCCGGCGTCGCGTAGGCCGGCAGCTCGGCGGCCATGCGCGCGTCGAGCACCTTGACGTCGATGACCGTCATGCGGCGAACGCCGGCAGGCGGGCGGCGAGTTCGGCGACCAGCGCGCGCGCGAGCGTCAGCTTGTCGGCGCGCGGCAGCTCGCGCTCGCCGTGCGCATCGACGAGCGTGAGCGCGTTGTCGTCGCGGCCGAAGGTCGCCGGGCCGATGTTGGCGACGACGAGCGGCACACCCTTGCGCTCGCGCTTGGCGCGCGCGTTCGCGATCAGGTCGTGGCTCTCGGCGGCGAAGCCGACGCAGTACGGGCCGTCGGGCAGGCGCGCGACCTCGGCCAGGATGTCCGGGTTCTCGACCATCTGGATCGCCGGCGCCGGCTCGCCCGCGCGCTTCTTCACCTTGCGCTCGGATGCGGAAGCGGGCCGCCAGTCGGCAACCGCCGCCGTCGCGATGAAGACGCCGTGCCGCACCGCGAGCGGCATCACCGCGGCGTACATCTGCTGCGCCGTCGTCACGTCGATGCGCCGCACGCCGCGCGGCGTCGGCAGGTGCACCGGGCCGGCGACGAGGGTGACGGCGGCGCCCGCCTCGGCCGCCGCGCGCGCGATCGCGAACCCCATCTTGCCGCTCGACAGATTCGTGATGCCGCGCACCGGATCGACCGGCTCGAAGGTCGGGCCGGCGGTGATCAGCACGCGGCGGCCGACGAGGGACTTCGGCTGGAAGAAGGCAATCAGTTCGTCGAGCAGTTCGTCGGGCTCGAGCATCCGGCCGTCGCCGACTTCGCCGCAGGCCTGGTCGCCGCTGTCCGGGCCGAGCAGCAGCGCGCCGTCGGCGCGCACCTGCGCCGCATTGCGCTGCGTCGCCGGGTGCGCCCACATCTCGCGGTTCATCGCCGGCGCGAGAAGCAGCGGGCAACGCTCGGTCGGCCGCGCGAGGCACAGCAGGCTCAGCAGATCGTCAGCCGCGCCGTGCGCGAGCTTGGCGATGAAATCGGCACTCGCCGGCGCGACGACGATTGCATCGGCGCCGCGCGACAGGTTGATGTGCGCCATGTTGTTCGCCTCGCGCGCATCCCACTGGCTCGTGACGACGGCGCGATCCGACAGCGCCTGCATCGTCACCGGCGTGATGAACTGCGCCGCCGCGTCGGTCATCACGACCTGCACCGTCGCCCCCGCCTTCACGAGCCGGCG
>JACSRM010000394.1 GCA_014879745.1 Burkholderiaceae bacterium
CGGTCTCGCACGGCTACACCTACAGCGCGCACCCGGTCGCGGCGGCGGCGGCGCTGGCGACGCTCGACATCCTCGAGCGCGAGGACGTGACGGGCAACGCCGCGCGCGAAGGCGAGCACCTGCTCGCGCGGCTGCGCGAGATCGGCGCGCGCTCCAGGCTGGTCGGCGACGTGCGCGGCATCGGCCTCATGGTCTGCCTCGAACTCGTTGCCGACAAGGCGACGAAGGCGCCCTTCCCGCGCGGCGCGAAGGAAGTGGCGCTGGTCGCGCGCGACGCCTACGCGCGCGGCGCGATGGTGCGCACCTCGGGCGCCAACATCATCCTCTCGCCGGCGCTGACGATCGAGCGCGCGCAGATCGACCTGCTGTGCGATGCCCTCGACGCCGCGTTGAAGAAGGTCGGCGGCTGAGCATCGGCACGACGACAAGACAAAGGAGACAGCAGCATGAACCTTGCATCGACCAAAGGGGCGCAAAGCGCCTCCGGACGCGGCGGACTCGATCGATCCGCGGCCTCGACCCACGGCCAGCTCGAGCGAAACGCGCTCGGCGTTGCCGGCGTCGTCTTCCTCGTCCTCGCCGCCGTCGCGCCGCTGACCGGCATCGTCGTCGTCGCCGCGCTCGCGATCGCGCTCGGCAACGGCGGCGGCGCGGCGGCGTCGTTCATCATCGTCGCGGTCATCCTGCTCTTCTTCGCCGTCGGCTATGCGCAGATGTCCAAGCAGCTCGTCAATGCGGGCGGCTTCTATGCCTTCGTCGTCAAGGGCCTGGGGCGCAGCGGCGGGCTGGTCGCCGGATTGATCGCCACCATCGGCTACAACTTCTTCGTCGTCGGCACGATAGGCACGAGCGGCTTCTTCACGCAGACCATCGTCGCCGAACTGACAGGCTTCGACATGCACTGGTATCTGTGGGGGCTGCTCTCGATCGTCGCGTCGTTCGTCTTCGCGCGCCAGGGCATCGGCTTCAGCGCGAAGATCCTCGGCCTGTCGCTGATCCTCGAGACGCTGATCCTGCTCGTCTTCGATTTCGCGGTGCTGTTCAGGCACGGCTTCGCCTTCGAGGCGTTCACGCCGGGCGCGGTCTTCTCCGGATCGATCGGCATCGGCCTGCTGCTGGCCGGCACCGGATTCCTCGGCTTCGAGGCGACGTCGCTGTTCAGCGAAGAGGCGAAGGATCCGCTGCGCACGATCCCGCGCGCCACCTATGCGGCGATCTGCGCGATCGGCTTCATCCTCGGCTTCACGACCTGGGCCGTCGTCAGCGCGACCGGCGTCGCCGAGGCGCAGCAGACGGGCCTGGCGCACCTCGAGGCCGGCGACCTGATCTTCAGCCTCTCGGCCGATTATCTCGGCGCTACGCTGACCAACTTGATGATGGTGCTGCTCCTCGTCAGCCTGTTCGCGGCGATGCTCGCGTTCCACAATTCGGCGACCCGCTATCTGTTCTCGCTCGGCCGCGCGCGCGTCCTGCCGTTCGCGCTGGCGCGCACCCGCAGCAACGGCATCCCGCAGACGGCGGGCATCGTGCAGGCCGTCTTCGCGGCCGCCGTCGCCGGCGCCTTCGCGCTCGCCGGGCTCGAGCCGATCGCGACGCTCGTGCCGAGCATGCTCGGTTTCGGCACCCTGTGCATCCTGGTGCTGCAACTGCTCGCCGCGGTTTCGATCGTCGCCTACTTCCGCCGCACGCACGACCCGAGATGGTGGCGCACCTTCGTCGCGCCCGGCATCGGCGCGCTCGGCCTGCTCGGCATCTCGACGATGGCGATCCTGAATTTCTCGATCGTCGCCGGCTCCGAGGCGCTGCTCGTCAACCTGCTGCCGCTGCTGCTGCTCGTTGCGCTGGTGGGTGGCGTCTTCTACGGCGTTTATCTGCGCAACAACAAGCCCGAGGTCTACGCCGGACTCGCCGACGATCTCGAGAAATTCAACGAGACGCTGGCCGCCGGCGCGCGCTGAGCAGCCGCCGCGTCAGCCGAATCGCGTGCCGGATCATGGCCACCACGCCGCGAATCCTGCTCGTCGGCACCGCCGATACCAAGGCCGACGAGCTGCTCTACCTGCAGCGCTGCATCGCGGCGCAGGGCGGTGCGGCGAGCATCATGGACGTCGGCATCCTCGGCACGCCGAGCTTCGCGCCGGCGATTCCGAACCATGCCGTCGCCGCCGCCGCGCACACGACGCTCGAAGCGCTCGCCGCGCTCGGCGACGAGAACGCGGCGATGACGAAGATGGCCGAAGGCGCGGTCGCGCTCGCGCTCGATCTCTACGCGCGCGGCGAGGCGCACGGCCTGCTCGCGCTCGGCGGCACGATGGGCACCGACCTCGCGCTCGACGTCACCGCCGCGCTGCCGCTCGGGATGCCGAAGTTCATCGTCTCGACGGTCGCCTACTCGCACCTGATCCCGCCCGAGCGCCTTGCGCCGGACCTGATGATGATCCTGTGGGCCGGTGGCCTGTACGGCCTGAACGGCATCTGCGAGGCGATCCTGAGCCAGGCCGCGGGCGCCGTCGTCGGCGCCTGCCGCAGCGTCGAGCTGGCGTGCGAGAGCCGGCCGCGGGTCGCGATCAGCTCGCTCGGCAAGTCGTGCCTGTCGTACATGGTGCGGCTCGCGCCGGCGCTCGTCGCGCGCGGCTACGAGCCGGTCGTCTTTCACTGCACCGGCATGGGCGGGCGCGCAATGGAGGCGCTGGTCGCGCAGCGCCGCTTCGTGGCCGTATTCGACTTCTGCCTCGCCGAGGTCGCGAACATGATGCACGGCTCGGTCGTCAACGCCGGCCCGCACCGGCTGAGCGCCGCCGGACTGGCCGGCGTGCCGCAGCTCGTCGCCCCCGGCGCGAGCGATATGGTCGACATCCAGACCTGGGCCGAACGGCCGGCGCAATTCGCCGGCCGCGCCTACCACGCGCACAACCGGCTGATCGCGTCGGTCAACGCAACGACCGACGAGAAGCGCAGGCTCGCGACGCTCGTCTGCGAACGACTCGGCGAGGCGCGCGGGCCGACCGCACTGCTGCTGCCGCAACGCGGCATCCACGCCTGGGACAAGCCGGGCCAGCCGATGCACGACCCCGAAGGACACGCCGCCTTCCTCGACGCCTTCCGCGCCGCGGTACGCGCGCCGGTCGAGCTGCACGAGATCGATGCCCACATCAACGACGATGCGTTCGTCGACCGGGCGCTCGCGATCTTCGATCGCTGGGTTGGCGCGGGGCAGGTGCCGGCGGGCGTCCGCGCGGATTGATTCGGCGCGCCTACGCGCCGCCCAGCTCGTTCGAATGCGCGGCGAGCAGCCGGACGAGGCGTGCCGTGGATCGCGCGCCGAGCTTTTCGCGGATGCGGCGCAGTTGATGATCGACGGTCGACAGCGACCGGTCGAGCTGGCGCGCGACCTCCTTGTAGCTCAGCCCGCGCGCGACGAGGCGCGCCACCTTGAGTTCGGCCGGCGTCAGCAGCGACAGGTCGTCCGCCGGCAGGTTGCCTGCGCCACCCTGCGGGGCGCCGGGCACAACGAGCTCCCATGCCTCGCGGCCCGGCAGGTCGTCGATGGCGTCCGCGCGCTCGTGCGCGATGCGCTCGGCCGCGGCAAACAACGGCCCGAGCACGTGGCGCGCGAGGATCGACATCTGTTCGCAGGCCTGCGCGTCCCAGCTCGGTGCGCGCAGATGCCAGTCGGCGCAGAGCAGGCCGACCGGCCGCGAACCGTCGCGCAGCGGCATCGCGAGCTTGGCCGACGTGCCCAGCGCCTGCAGCGCGCCGCGCATGTCGGCACTGAAGCTGCGCGCCTGCGAAATATCGGCGATCGGCGAGACGCCGGGGTCGGTCCAGACATTGCGGATGCTCGGGTCGGCGGCGTCGAAGCGGATCCCGAGCACCGAAGGCAGCGCCATCGAACTGCGCCGCGCTTCGGCCATCACGACATAGCTGCGGCCCTCGCCGTTGCGGCCGAGAAAGCCGCCGTAGCCGCCGTCGACCCGATCGGCGTCGAGCGTATCGCGCAGCCATTCGGTGGTCAGCCGCCAGCAGGCCGCGACGTCGTCGAGATAGAGCAGCAGCTGCGCGGCAAGCTCGCGCCCCGGACGCCAGCGGATCGCCGCGCTGCCTTCGAAGAGCCGCGATCGAAGCTCACGCTGGATCCGCAAGAAGTCGTCGTCGTCCATGACCTTTGCTCTGGCGCAATGCAGCGCGCCTCCGAACGATGCACTGTCGCGTCTCGATTATGAGTCGTGACCTTCCGAACGCGCCACTCGAAAGCCGGCGGTTTTGCATGGCCATCGACGTCCATGCGCGGGTTTACCCGTCGCGAATGTTCGCGATAGCCCGACGGCGCACGAGCGCCCACACTCGAAGCGGCGTCGTCCGCACCCATCCGCCGGTGCTCCTTCAACCCTTGCCTGGAGAACTCGCATGAAGACCTACGCAAATACCGTCAACGGCCGCCCGGTCACGAGCGATCGCAGCTTCGAGTCGAAGAACCCTGCGACCGGCGAGGTGCTCGGCCTCGTGCCGCATTCCAGCGCCGATCAGGTGGCGCAGGCCGTCGCCGCCGCGAAAGCCGCGCAGCCGGCCTGGGCGGCGCGGCCCGACGCCGAGCGCAAGGCGCTGCTGATGAAGGTCGCCGAAGCGATCAAGGCCAACGCCGACGATCTGGCGCGGTGGGTGACGCGCGAACAGGGCAAGCCGCTCGGCGGCGTCGGGCCCGACCAGGTGCCCGGCGCGCGCTTCGAGATCTGGGGCTGCGAGGTCTGGACCCAGGTGCCGGCGAGCCTCGAGCTGCCGGTCGAGACGGTATTCGAGGACGAGACGCGGCGCGACGAGATGCACCGCAAGCCGTTCGGCGTGATCGCCGCGATCGCGCCGTGGAACTGGCCTCTGCTGATCGCGATCTGGCAGATCGTGCCTTCGCTGCGCGCCGGCAATACGGTCGTCATCAAGCCGTCCGAGTACACCTCGATCGGCACGCTGGAGCTGGTGCGGCTGATCGCCGAGATCCTGCCGCCGGGCGTCGTCAATACCGTCAGCGGCCCGGGCGAGGTCGGCGCCCAGCTGGTCGAGAACCGCGATATCGACAAGATCATGTTTACCGGCTCGAGCGCGACCGGCTCGCGCATCGCCGCGATCGCGGCGAAGAACCTGACCCCGACGACGATGGAACTCGGCGGCAACGACGCCGCGATCGTGCTGCCCGACGCCGACCCGAAGGCGATGGCGATGGGCCTGTTCTGGGGCGCGTTCATCAATATGGGGCAGACCTGCGCCGCCGCCAAGCGGCTGTACGTGCACGAAAGCCTGTACGACGCGGTGGTCGCCGAATTGAAGGCGCTCGCGACGGCGATGCCGATGGGCAACGGCATGGACGACGGCGTCGTGATGGGGCCGATCCAGAACCGCATGCAGTTCGACAAGGTCGTCTCGCTCGTCGATCAGGCGCGCGCCGGCGGCGCAACCATCGTCTGCGGCGGCGAAGCCAAGGCCGGCCCGGGCAACTTCTACCCGCTCACGCTCGTCACCGATATCGCCGACGGCGCGAGCCTCGTCGATCAGGAGCAGTTCGGTCCGGTCCTGCCGATCATCAAGTACCGCGACGTCGAGGACGCCATCGCGAGCGCGAACCGGCTCGAGGCGGGCCTCGGCGCGTCGGTGTGGTCGACCGATATCGACAAGGCGCGCGCCGTCGCGGCTCGCATCGAGGCCGGCACGGTGTGGATCAACCAGCACGGAATGATCCACCCGATGGTGCCCTTCGGCGGCACGAAGGGCTCGGGCTGGGGCGTCGAGTTCGGCGTCGACGGCCTGAAGGCGGTGACCCAGCCGCAGGTCATCAGCATCAAGAAGTAGCCGCAACCGGCGCGCCGGCGTGGCTCGCGCCGACGCGCCGAAAGTTTGACGCGGCGCAAACCATCAAGGGTCAATCCGGGTATTTGTCTTGTTGACAACGAAATGATAAAGCCGGAAAGTGGATGTGTTGCAGTGGCCGCCCGGGTTTCGGTTCGGCATCCACGGAGCCCCCACGCACAAGGAGACGCCATGAACCGCTTTCGAATCACCCTGATCGCGCTCGCGCTGACGGCGCTGGCATCGCAAACCCCGGCCGCCGACGCCTCCAGGCTCGGCGCCGAGCTCACGCCATCGGGCGCCGAGAAGAAGGGCAACGCCGACGGCAGCATTCCCGCCTGGTCGGGCAACGAGGCGCAGCAAAGCGGCTGGAAGTACGGCGAACTGCGCGCCGATCACTTCAAGTACAAGAACGACAAGCCGCTGTTCACGATCGACGCATCGAACGCCGACAAATACGCCGACAAGCTCTCGCCCGGCCAGCTCGCGATGCTCAAGCAGATCAAGGGCTACCGGATGGACATCTATCCGTCGCGCCGGACCTGCGGCGTGCCCGATTTCGTCGCCGCCAACACGAAGCAGAACGTCGGCACCGCCAAGATCGGCGCCGACGGCTGGGGCCTGAAGGAGGCCGTCATGCCCGGCTACCCGTTCCCGATGCCGGAGGACGGCACGCAGGCGATGTGGAACGCGAAGATGCGCTATCGCGGTGTCGGCATCGACTACCAGAATACCGTCACCTCGGTCTCGCCGCGCAAGGGCGGCAGCGACTGGATCCGCGCCGGCCAGGGCTTCACCGCCTACATGCCGTGGGGCGTGAAGGGCTCGACGCCGCTGTCCAAGCTGCCGCCGGTCGAGTACTACGCCTACTTCTCGTACAACTCGCCGACCGCGCTCGCCGGCCAGGGGCTCGTCATCACCTTCTCCCTCGACGAACCGGGCAGCGAGACTTTCTACTACTTCCCCGGCCAGCGGCGCGTGCGGCGCATGCCGTCGTACTCGTACGACTCGCCGCAGATCGGGATGGAAAACCAGTACACGCTGGACGAGCCCTTCGTCTTCAACGGCACGATCGACCGCTTCGACTGGAAGCTGGTC
>JACSRM010000173.1 GCA_014879745.1 Burkholderiaceae bacterium
GGCGCGTTGTGCGCGAAGTCGAAGCGCGTGCGCTCGGGCGTGACGAGTGAGCCCTTTTGCTGCACGTGCGCGCCGAGCACTTCGCGCAGCGCCTTGTGCATCAGGTGCGTCGCGCTGTGGTTGCGCACAGTGCGCGCGCGGCGCTCGGCGTCGACGCGCGCGACGAACGCATCGCCGACCTCGACCTCGCCCTCGACGATGCGGCCGTGATGGCCAAACACACTCGCCAGGATCTTCTGCGTGTCCTCGACGATCACGCGTGAGCGCGCGTTGCGCAGCTCGCCGCTGTCGCCGACCTGGCCGCCGCTCTCGGCGTAAAACGGCGTGTGGTCAAGGACGACGACGACATCGTCGCCCGCCCGCGCGCGCTGCGCCGGCGTGCCGTCGACGTAGATCGCGACGACCTTGCTGTGTTCGCAGACCAGATGTTCGTAGCCGTGGAACGCGGTCGGCGCGCCGTCGTAGGCGAGGCCCTGCGCCATCTTGAACTTGGCCGACGCGCGCGCCTTCTCGCGCTGGCGGTTCATCGCCGCGTCGAAGCCGGCGCCGTCGACGCTGACGCCGCGTTCGCGGCAGACGTCGGCCGTCAGGTCGAGCGGAAAGCCGTAGGTGTCGTGCAGCTTGAACGCGGTCTCGCCGTCGACCTGCTTGGTCCCGCCGGCAAGGGCCGATTCGAGGATCTCCATGCCGTTGGCAATCGTCTGGAAGAAGCGCTCCTCCTCCTGTTGCAGCACCTCGGTGATGCGCAGGCGGTCGCGCCGCAACTCGGGGTAGGCGTCGCCCATCTCGTCGGCGAGCGGCGTGACGAGCGTGTGGAAGAACGGCCGGCGCGCGCCGAGCTTGTAACCGTGGCGGATCGCGCGCCGCGCAATGCGGCGCAGCACGTAGCCGCGGCCCTCGTTGCCCGGGATCACGCCGTCGGCGACGGTGAACGCGCAGGCGCGGATGTGGTCGGCGATGACCTTCAGGCTCGGGCTCGCCGCATCGACGCTGCTCGCGCCGGCCGTCTCGACCGCCTGCTTCGCCGCCGCGAGCAGGTTCACGAACAGGTCGATCTCGTAGTTCGAATGCACATGCTGCAGCACCGCGGCGAGGCGCTCGAGCCCCATGCCGGTGTCGACGCTGGGCTTCGGAAGCTTGTGCATCACGCCCGCTTCGTCGCGGTTGAACTGCATGAACACGTTGTTCCAGATCTCGATGTAGCGGTCGCCGTCCTCGTCGGGCGAGCCGGGCGGGCCGCCCGCGATGCCGGGCCCGTGGTCGTAGAAGATCTCGCTGCACGGCCCGCACGGGCCGGTGTCGCCCATCATCCAGAAGTTGTCGCTCATGTAGCGGCCGCCCTTGTTGTCGCCGATGCGAACGATGCGCTCGGCGGGCAGGCCGATATCGTCGCGCCAGATCGCGTAGGCCTCGTCGTCCTCGGCGTAGACCGTCGCCCACAGCTTGTCGGCGGGCAAGCCATAGACCTTGGTCAACAGCTCCCAGGCGAAGCGCAGCGCATCGCGCTTGAAGTAGTCGCCGAAGCTGAAGTTGCCCAGCATCTCGAAGAAGGTGTGATGCCGCGCCGTGTAGCCGACGTTCTCGAGGTCGTTGTGCTTGCCGCCGGCGCGGATGCACTTCTGCGACGTCGCGGCGCGCACGTAGGGCCGCTTGTCGAAGCCGAGGAAGACGTCCTTGAACTGGTTCATCCCGGCGTTCGTGAACAACAGCGTCGGGTCGTCGCCGGGGACGACCGGCGAACTGGCGACCACGGTATGGCCCTTGCCCTCGAAGAACTTCAGGAACGCGGTGCGGATTTCGGAGGCTTTCATGGTGTCGTGTGCTCAGTCGAAGACGGCCACGCCGTTGCGTCGCGCCGCAGCGGCAAGGTGGGCGTCCAGGGTCGCGAGCGCCGAGCGGCGCGCGAGCGCCAGCTCGAGATACGTCGCGTCGTACGGGGTCAGGTCATGATGCAGCGCGGCCGCGTAGTGGTGACGCACACCGGCGTCGACGCCGCCGACGACTTCGACCGCATAGCCTTCGATGCGCTCGCACACCGCCGGCACATCCTTGTCGGCCAGCCGGCCGCGGCGCACCACGTTGCGCAGCGCATTCGCCACCTCCAGCGGCCAGATTGCCGGCACGAACAGCCGCGCGCCCTGCGCCTGCGGATGGCTCGCCGGCCGCGTCTCGTCGCGCAGCACCAGCGCCAGCATGTACGAACAGTCGACGACGATCACCGGCCGTTCACTTCCGGCCTTCGTGCACCCACTCGAGAATCTCCTCGCGGGTGATCGGGCCGCCACGCTTCTCCATCTCGCGCCCGATCGCCTGCAACTCCGCGGCAATGCGGCGCCGGCGCTTGACCACCTCGGGCGGCACCTCGCTGATCGGCACGAGCTTGGCCACCGGCTTGTTGTGGCGCGTGATCACGATCTCGTCGCCCGCGGCGACGCGCGCGACGAGCGCCGACAGGTGCGTCTTGGCTTCGAAGAGTCCGATGGTTTCCATGCGGGCAACCCAGGCATCTGGTTGATTCAACCAGATTATATCGGCGGCACCTCCTTCGGCCGCTGGCGGGGCGCCGATACTATCGCCCTCGCCGCCGCCGCACTTCGGAGCCTCCGCAATGACCGACACCTCCGTTCACCGCCCGATCGGCTTCATCGCCGCCCTGCTTCTTGCGTTCGGCCTCGCGGCCGGCGGCTTTCTCGTCGGCAAGGGGCTGGAGCGCTTTCGCAGCGCCGACCGCAGCATCACCGTCAAGGGCCTCGCCGAGCAGGACGTCGAGGCCGACTTCGCGACCTGGACACTCGCCTTCCGCCGCGGCGGCAATGAATTCGGCGCCGTGCAAAAGGCGCTCGCCGAAGACCGCGACCGCGTCGTCGCGTTCCTGAAGGAACGCAAGTTCAGCGACGACGAGATCGAGATCCGCCCGCTCGAAGTGCAGGACCTCTACGCCCGCGAATACGGCAGCAGCAACCAGCCGCTGCGCTTTCAGGGCACCGGCCGGGTGATCGTCAAGTCGACGCGGCCGAAGGAAGTGGCCGCCGCCGCGCTCGCCGTCGACCCGCTGATCCAGGCCGGCGTACAGCTCGGCGGCAGCGACGGCGGCATGTCCTTCGGCCCGCGCTACCAGCTCCGCGGCTTCAACGAGATCAAGGCGCCGCTGCTCGCGCAGGCGACGAAGAACGCGCGCGAGCAGGCCGAGAAGTTTGCCGCCGACGCCGGCGCGAAACTCGGCGCACTGCGCAACGCGAACCAGGGCGTGATCTCGATCGGCGACGGCGACGGCAACAGCGGCGATGAAGGCAGCGCCAGGGTCAAGCGGCTGCGGGTGGTGAGTACATTCGAGTACGCGCTGGAGTGATGCGGCTTGCGACCCTGGCGGCGCGTGTGGGCCGATCCGTTATGACACGTCGCCGCGCTTTGCCGAACCCGTAACACCCACCAGCATGCCCCTTCGAGACGGCCTGTACGACCTCTTGCTGACGCAGGACCTGGAACGCCTGCTGTCCGGCATCACCGAAGCCGAGCGTGCCCTCCATCCGCTGCATGACGGCGCGACCGACTACCTCGTTGACAGCCTGGCGAGGCAACTCGGCGCGATGCTGGAGGTGATTCCCGGCGAGGGTGCCGAGCAGGCCCAGCATCAGCTGGCACTGGTCAACGAGATGCTGGTCTGGCTGCGCGGCCGGCTGCGCGATCTTGGTGGCCACGCGCGACAAGAAGCGGCCGATGCCATCGACCTGATGGCACCACCGGCGCGCCTGCTGCAGGGCGTTCATCGCCGCGAACCACGGCCCACGCCGCCCGAACTCGGGCTCGCCGTGCCGTGGCTGTTCACCGCCGGCAAAGGGTCGCCGTCGCTGCTGCAGGAGATTCGGCGCGAGCTTGCTTCGAGCGACCGCGTGGACATCCTCGTCAGCTTCATCACCGTTTCGGGCGTGCGCAAGCTGCAGGACGTGCTGCATCGGATCACCGCGCAGGGCGCGATCGGGATCGGCTATCCAGAGCCTCGTGCGCTGCGCCTGCGCATCCTCACAACCACCTACACCGGCGCCACCGAAGCGCGTGCGCTCGACGACCTCGCCCGCCTGCCGGGCTGCGAAGTTCGCGTCTCGCTCGACGGTCGCCGCACGCGGCTGCATGCCAAGGCGTGGATCTTCCACCGCGTCACCGGGTTCGGCTCCGCCTATATCGGCAGCGCCAACCTTTCCGGCGCGGCGTTGACGGGCGGCCTGGAGTGGACCGTGAAGCTCACGCAGCGCGGCCAAGGCGCGCTCTTCACTCGCGCCGAAGCGCATTTCGAAACGCTGTGGGCCGACAGCGAGTTCCAGCGCTACGACCCGGACGATGCGTCGCACCGCAAGGCGCTGGCCGACGCACTCGGGCGCGAGACGCATGGCAGCACCGAAGGGCCGGCGACGCTCGGCTTCTTCGACCTGCAACCCAAGACCTACCAGCAGGACATGCTTGAGCAACTCGCCACCGAACGCGCGCAGGGGCGATGGCGCAATCTGCTCGTCGCCGCGACCGGTACCGGCAAGACAGTCGTGGCCGCGTTCGACTATCGCGCCACGTGCCGAAGCATCGGCGGGCGGCCGCGGCTGCTCTTTGTCGCGCACCGCGAAGAGATCCTGAAGCAAGCCTTGCGCACCTACCGCGAGGTGCTGCGCGATCCTGATTTCGGCGAACTGCTGACCGGCCAGCACCAGCCTGAGAGCGTGGACCACTTGTTCGCGACGATCGACAGCGTCACCAGCCGCCGGCTCATCGCCTCGGCCGGCGCAGAGCACTGGCACACGGTCGTCGTCGACGAATGTCACCGTCTGGCGGCCAAGACCTTCGACAGCTTTGCGCGCGCGGTTCGGCCAACCGTCCTGCTCGGCCTGACCGCAACGCCGGAGCGCAGCGACGGAAAGCCGCTTGCGCCCTACTTCGACGCCCGTCCCGACGGCAGCCCGGCCGTGGAGCTGCGGCTGTGGCATGCCCTGGACCTGCAGTTGCTGGCGCCGTTCGAGTACTACGCCTGCGACGACGAGACCGACTTCTCCGCCGTGCCATGGGATCAGCCCGGCGAGCGGGACGCGGTCGATGCCCTCGTCACCGGCAACGACGTGCGCGCGCGGCTCGTCGTCAAAGAATGGCAACGCCTGTCGTCCAACGCAGCAAAGTCGCGCGCGCTTGTCTTCTGCGTCTCGGTGGCGCACGCCGAATTCATGACGAACTGGCTCAACCGCGCCGGCCTGCCGGCCGCCTGTGTCGTCGGGACGACCTCGGCCGACGAGCGCCGGCGCGCACCCCAACGGCTCGAGCGGGGCGAGCTTTGCGCACTGGTGACAGTGGACCTGTACAACGAAGGCATCGACCTGCCGATGGTCGATACCCTGCTGTTGCTGCGGCCAACGCAAAGCCCGGTGCTGTTCCAGCAACAACTCGGCCGCGGGTTGCGCCTGACCAGTGGCAAGGAAAGCTGCCTCGTGCTGGATTTTGTCGGACAGCATCGCGCCGACTTTCGCTTCGACCGCCTGCTCTCGGGCCTGACCGGCATGACGCGACGCGAACTGCTCGACGGAGTCGAGAACGGCTTCGGCCACTTGCCACCCGGCTGCCACATCCACCTGCAGAAGCAGACGCGCGAGCAGGTGCTGCGTGGCCTGCGCTCGCTGACGATGCAGAACTGGCGGCGCATGAGGACCGAGCTGCAGACCTACGCGGCGCTGCGCGGCAGGCAGGCGGTGCGCCTGGGCGCCTTCTTGCACGACCAGTCGCTGGATCTCGAGGACGTGTACCGCGCAGGCACCGGACAGGGCCGCAGTGGATGGACGGCGCTGAGACGCGATGCGGGCTTGATCGCTGCGGAGGCCGGTCCTGAGGAGGCCTACTTCAGCCGCCGCGCCGCCGACCTGCTGCACATCGACGATCCGGATCGTTTGCGCGTCCTGGAAGAACTGCCGACCTGGGTACGAACAGGTCTGCGGAGCGGCGATGAACGGGATGCCCGACTGCTCCAGATGCTGGCCTATCAGATCGATGGCCGGCACGAGCAGACCGGTACGCCACAAGCGTTCATGCATCGCCTCGCGGCCGAGCCCGAAGTGGTGGGCGAACTCACCCAACTCGGCAGCCTGCTGCGGTCACGCACAACGCTCGCAGCGTTGCCACTGCCTGGGCTCGAAGACCTGCCGCTGACACTGCACGCGAGATACGCGATCCGCGAAGTGCTCACCGCCGTCGGTTGGCTCACTGCGGAACGACGTGCGCCGTTCCAGGCCGGCGTGATGGCACTGGCAACGCGCCAGACCGAACTGCTCTTTGTGACTCTGGACAAGAGCGAGGGCTACCACGACCGCATCGCGTATCACGACTACGCGATCAGCCCCGACCGGTTCCACTGGCAAACGCAGTACAGCGCCGGCCCGGACACGCCGGCGGGGCGACGCTATCTGCAAAGCGCGGTGAACGGCTGGCGCTTCCAGCTCTTCGTTCGTGCACACAAAGGCCAACCCTATCGGGCTTGTGGCCCGGTCGTGCTCGAAGCGGCGGAAGGCGATCGCCCCATGAGCATCACCTGGCGGATGGAGGTTCCACTGCCCGCGCGCCTGTTTGCCGAGTTCAGCGTGCTGCGCGGATAGCGCGTGGCCGGATCGCCTCCAGCCCCCGAGCATGCGCCACCGGGTCGGCGTCGTGCACGATCGCCGACTGCGTGACGAAGCCGAGGATGATGGACATCAGCAGTTGCGCCACGTCCTGCGGCGCGGCGGCGGGGTCGACCTCGCCCGCCTCCTGCCAGCGCGGCACGCGCGCGGCGAGGCGGTCGCGAAATGCGGCGTAGAAGCCGCGCATCAGCTCGCGCAGGCGCTCGTTGCGCTGCGCCTCGCTCCAGCCGTGCAGCGCGATGCGCGACAGGTTGTAGCCGGGGCGCGCC
>JACSRM010000396.1 GCA_014879745.1 Burkholderiaceae bacterium
TGAACATGTGGTGCGCCCAGACGATGAACGACAGGATCGCGATCGACGCCGTCGCGTAGACCATCGACGTATAGCCGAACAGCCGCTTGCGCGAGAAGGCCGGGATGATCTGGCTGACGATGCCGAAGGCCGGCAGGATCATGATGTAGACCTCGGGGTGGCCGAAGAACCAGAAAACGTGCTGGTACATCACCGGATCGCCGCCGCCGGCCGGGTTGAAGAAGCTCGTTCCGAAGTGGCGGTCGGTGAGCGTCATCGTGATCGCGCCGGCGAAGACCGGCATCACGGCGATCAGCAGGTAGGCCGTGATCAGCCAGGTCCACGAGAACAGCGGCATCTTCATCAGCGTCATGCCCGGCGCGCGCAGGTTGAGGATGGTGACGATGATGTTGATCGAGCCCATGATCGAGCTCGCGCCCATGATGTGCAGCGCGAAGATCGCCATGTCGAGCGACATGCCCATCTGCATCGTCAGCGGCGCATAGAGCGTCCAGCCCGCGGCGGGCGCGCCGCCGGGGACGAAGAAGGTCGCGGCGAGCATCAGGCCGGCCGGCGGCAGCAGCCAGAACGACAGGTTGTTCATGCGCGCGAAGGCCATGTCGGGGGCGCCGATCTGGAGCGGAATCATCCAGTTCGCGAAGCCGACGAAGGCCGGCATGATGGCGCCGAAGACCATGATCAGGCCGTGCATCGTCGTCAGCTGGTTGAACAGCTCGGGGTTGACGAACTGCAGCCCGGGCTCGAACAGCTCGGTGCGGATCAGCATCGCAAGCAGCCCGCCGATCATCAGCATCGTCAGCGAGAACACGAGGTACATCGTGCCGATGTCCTTGTGGTTCGTCGCATAGAGCCAGCGCCGCCAGCCGTGCGGCGCGCCGTGATCTGCGTGTTCGTGGCCGCGAAGGCCGATGTGGTCGATGACTGCGCTCATGGGAAGACTTTCTGCTTGATTTCGGCTCGGTCGATCACGCTCACTGGCGCGCGGCCTGCACATCGGCCGGCTGCACGAGCTGGCCGGTCTGGTTCGACCAGTGGTTCTTCGTGAACGTGATCACGGCCGCGATATCGGTGTCGCTGAGCTGCTTCCACGCCGGCATGGCGCCGTTGTTCTGCCCGTTCAGGACGACGTGGATCTGCTTGGATGTGTCGGCGTCGAGCACGATCGGATCACCGTCCAGCGCCTTGATCGGGCCGGCGCCCTTGCCGTTTGCCTGGTGGCAGGCGGCGCAGTTCGCGTTGTAGACCTTCTCGCCGCGCACCAGGATCTCCTCCATCGTCCACACCTTGGACGGGTCGTCGGCCTTGGCGGCGATTTTCTTCATCTCGCCGTCGACCCAGGCGGTGTAGTCGGCGGCCGAGACGACCTTCACGTGGATCGGCATGTAGGCGTGTTCCTTGCCGCACAGTTCGGCGCACTGGCCGTAGTAGTCGCCGATTTTCTCGGCCCGAAACCACGTGTCGCGCACGAAGCCGGGGATCGCATCCTGCTTGATGCCGAAGGCCGGCACCATGAAGGCATGGATGACGTCGTTGGCGGTCGTGATGATGCGGATCTTCTTGTCGACCGGCACGACGAGCGGGTGGTCGACCTTGAGCAGGTAGTTGTCGCCTTCGGGCTTGCCCGCGTTGGACATCTCGCGCTGCAGCGGGTCGATCGTCGACATGAAGCCGATGCCCTCGCCTTCGCCCTTGAGGTAGTCGTAGCCCCACTTCCACTGGCTGCCGGTCGCCTTGATCGTGAGGTCGGCGCCGCTCGTATCCTTCATCGCGACGACGACCTTGGTCGCCGGCAGCGCCAGCATGATGACGATGAGGAACGGCACGACGGTCCAGACGATCTCGACAGTCGTGCTTTCGTGGAAATTCGCCGCCTTGTGGCCGCGCGACTTGCGGTGCTTGATGATCGAATAGAACATCACGCCGAATACGCCGATGAAGATCAGCGTGCACACGATCATCACGAAGTTGTGCAGCCACATCTGATCGGCGGCGATCACGGTCACCGGCGGATGCAGGTTGAGCTGATTCACGGCGGGCCCGCCGGGAAGATCGTTCACTGTGCGCGCCGCCGACGCCGTCGCCGCGGCGGCGAGCGCGACGGCGAGACCTTGCGAGAGCCCGAGGGCCCCTTGCCGGAGATGGCGCGATCGGGTTTTCAGCATATTCGTCATCGTCGTCATGGTGTCAGGACTCTCGCGGAATCACCGGAGCGCTGTAGGTTTCATCGTTCACGCCGGGATCGAAGGCGGTTGCAACCCGCTCCTGCGCAACGAGTCCGTCCGGCGGCGCATGGCGCCGGGCGCGCTGCTGCCAGCGGCGCAGCGCCCAGCGCAGTTCGTCGGCGAGTTGAACGCGCAATTCGGGGCGCAGGAAACGCCCGACGGCGATGCGCCGGCCCTGCCCCGACAGTTCGATCAGCGAGCCGTCTCCATGGCGCGGCTCGACGCGCACCCAGCCCGGATTGAAGGCAACGCGTTCGACCCGCCGGCCGGAGGTATTCTCGACCGTCAGTCGATCGTCGAGCAGGTCGATGCGTTCGCTGTCCGTCGCATGGCGCGCATAGACCAGCAGCGCGACGCCGACGAGCAGCATCTCGAGCCATGCGAACGGCATCACCATCGTCGCGCCGCGCAGCCAGAAGACGACCGCCAGGCCGAGCGAGAGCGCGCACAGCGATGCGTAGAACCACATCAGCTGGCGCGGCGCGAGCGAACTGTTGCGCTTGAAGATCCACTGTACCGACCACGGCAGATGTGCATCCGCACCCTGCGCCCAGACGGCAGCACTCTCACGACCGAACCGGAACTGAACCCTGTGCGTCGAGGCGCGCCACGCTGGAGAGATGATGCTGGTCAACATGCTGATGGCGTTGAAATGCGAAGATCCGCCTGCGGATATTGCCACACGCTGCGCCCGGCTCGAACCGACCCCGGCATGGCGTGGCGTCGCAGCGGTCCCTTGCCCGCGACAGGCGGCGGATTCTATCCCGCTGCGGCAGCGCACATCCCCGTGGGGGAATCACCGATGCCCTTGACGTGCCGACTTCAGCATGGCGCGCATGTCCTGCACCGAGACCTTGGTCGGCGCGTCCGAGCGCACGCGCGGCGCGGCCTTGAAGGCATGACCGTAGACGACCTCGAAGCTCATCGCGATCCGGCCGTCGGCGGCGGCGAGCGCGGCGAGCGCCTCGTGCAGGCGTGCCCGCCAGCGCGGCGTGCGAAGCCCGGCAAAGCGCGCCGCAGAAGCATTCGCGCCGAGCTGCCTGAGTTCGGCGAGCAGCGCCTGCGGACTGTCCCAGGTCAGCGTGAGCCGCTCCTGGTCCATCACCGGATCGGCGAAGCCGGCATCGATCAGCATATCGCCGAGGTCGTGCATGTCGACGAAGTCCGCGCCCGGCGCCGGCCAGCCGAGGCGCCGGTACAGCGCGTGAAGCTCGCGCAAGGTATCCGGGCCGAGGGTGGAGAACATCAGGAAGCCGTCGACCGCGAGCGCGCGCTGCCAGCGCTCGAGCAGCGCCGGCAGGTCGGCGATGGCGTGCAGCATCATGTTGGCCCACAGCAGCTGCGCCGTGCCGGCTTGCGGCTCGTCGCCGCGCACCTCGGCCGCGGCGCCGCGGCGCGCCGTCCACCACGGCCGCTGCGCGGCCTCGCGGCTGCGCGCCAGCAACGCGTCGTCCGGCTCGAAGACGACGCGGCGCGCCTTCGGGTAGGCCGCTCGCAGCAGGTCGGCGCTGGCGCCGGTATGGCCCCACCAGTCGAGCAGCGTCGAAGGCTCGAGCCGCACGACCGGCAGACGCTCGGCCATCCGCCTTGCGACTTCGGCATGCAGCCACGGCGGCTGCGGGTTGCGCGCCATGCGGCGCAGTACGGCGCGCACCAGCGTCTCGTCGATGGCACGCGCGCCGGCCGCCGCCGGCATCGGTTTCGGATCGGTCATCGCGGATCAGTATATTGACCCGTGTGGCGCGCGAGCCGCACGCCGCGTCATGCCTTTCCCGCCCATCGCATGAGGTCGAACTTCCCCATCGGCGTCGCGCGCCTCGCCGCAGTGCTTTCCTCGCCGCTGCGCAGCCTGCCGACGCAGTGCGCGTTGTGCAGGAACTGGTCGCGTGCGCGGCTGTGCGAGGCCTGCATGGCGCGCTTCGCGCAACCGCGCCCGCGTTGCGAGCGCTGCGCGATCGCGGTGCCGCCCGGCGTCGCCGTCTGCGGCGCCTGCCTGCGCGAGCCGCCGCCGTTCGCGCGCGCCGTCGCGGCGGTCGACTACGCGCCGCCGTGGGACGAACTCGTGCGCCGCTTCAAGTTCGACGCCGCGCTCGACCTGGCCGACGCACTCGCGGACCGCATCGCCGGCGCGGTCCGCGCGACCGACGCGCGCGCGCCCGACTGGCTGCTGCCGGTGCCGCTGGCCGACGAGCGGCTGCGCGAGCGCGGCTACAACCAGGCGTGGGAGCTTGCGCGGCGCGTCGCCCGTGCGCTGCCGTGCGCCAGCGATCCGCACCTCCTGCTGCGCACCCGGCAGACGCCGCACCAGCTCTCGCTGCCGCCAGCACAGCGGGCCGCCAACGTGCGCGGCGCGTTCGCCGTCGAGCCGCGCCGGCGCCAGGCGCTGCGCGATCGCGATGTCGCGCTGCTCGACGACGTGATGACGACCGGCGCGACGCTGTCCGAGGCCGCGCGCAGCGTGCTGCAGGCCGGCGCGGCATCGGTCCAGGTCTGGGTGCTGGCGCGCACGCCGCGTCCCGACGCAGCGTAGCGGCCGTGTTCAATATCGTCCTCGTCCGGCCCGAGATCGCGCCGAATACCGGCAATGCGATCCGGCTCGCCGCCAATACCGGCTGCACGCTGCACCTCGTCGAGCCGCTCGGCTTCTCGATGGAGGATCGCCTGCTGCGCCGCGCCGGGCTCGACTACCACGAGACGGCGCGCGTGCAGCGCCATGCATCGTGGCAGGCCCTGATCGACGAGATGCAGCCCGACCCGGCGCGCCTGTTCGCCTTCTCGACGCATGCACGGCTGCGCTTTGCGGACGTTCATTGGCGGCCGGGCGACTGGCTCGTATTCGGCGCCGAATCCTCGGGCCTGCCGGCCGACGTGCGCGACGCGTGCGGGCAGCAGGTGCGCCTGCCGATGCGGCCGCAGCAGCGCAGCCTGAACCTGAGCAACGCGGTCGCCGTCGCCGTCTTCGAAGCCTGGCGCCAGAACGGCTACGCGGGCGGCGTGTGAGCCCTACTCCATCTTCACGCCCGCGGCCTTGATGACACGCGCCCAGTTCTCGCGCTCGCTGCGCATCAGCGCGGCGAGCGCGTCGGGCGTCGTGCCGGCGGCGGTGAAGTACAGACCGAGCATGCGGGTGCGAACGGCGTCGCTCTTGATGATGCGGATCAGCTCGCTCGAGACGCGATCGACGATCGCCTGCGGCGTCTTCGCCGGCGCGAGCACCGCCTGCCACGAGATCGCCTCGAACCCCGGATAGCCCTGCTCGGCGAAGGTCGGGATCTCGGGCAGCGACGCGACGCGGCCGAGCGTCGTCACGCCGAGCGCGTTCAACTTGCCGGCGTGCACCTGCCCCATCGCGAGACCCGGCACCATGAACGAGGCCTGCACCTGGCCGCCGAGGATCGCATTCACGATCGCCGGAAAGCCCTGGTACGGTACGTGCACGAGGTCGATCTTGGCGCGCGCCTTGAAAAGCTCCATCGCGAGGTGCGACGCGCTGCCCTTGCCGACGCTGCCGTAGTTCAGCTCGCCCGGCTTCGCGCGCGCGATGCGGACGAACTCCTCGACCGTCTTCGCGCCGAGCTTGGGGTCGACGACGAGCACGTTGGGTGAGGTCGCGACGAGCGTCACCGGCGCCAAGTCCTTCGCCGGGTCGTAGCCGAGCTTCTTCGTCAGCAGCGGGGCGGTGACGAGCGGACCCTGGATCGTGAACAGGAAGGTGTAGCCGTCGGGCTCGGCGCGCGCCGCGGCGCCGGTGCCGATATTGCCGCCGGCGCCGGGACGGTTGTCGATGACGACGGTCTGGCCGAGCGCGGCACCGAGCGGCTCGCCGATCACGCGCGCGATGATGTCGGGCGAACTTCCGGCCGGAAACGGCACGATCAGCTTGATCGGCCGCGAAGGCCAGGCCTGCGCCGAAGCGGGCAGCGCGATCGATGCGGCGGCGGCGGCGAAGCCGGTGAGTACATGACGACGGTCCATGGCAGATCTCCTCGATTCGGAACGGAAAGTGGTTGCGAGCGGGACGGCTGGCGCGATCAGCCCTCGGCGCGCGCGCTGCGGCCCATCAGTTGCGCGAGCGCCTGGACCGGCGTCATGCGGCCGTCGAGCACCTGGACGACGGCCTCGGTGATCGGCATCTCGACGCCGAGCGCGGACGCGCGTTCGTTGACCGCGGGCGCGCACAGCACGCCCTCGGCGACATGGCCGAGCTGCTCGAGGATCGCTTCGAGCGGCAGGCCGCGCGCGAGCATCAGGCCGACCTGGCGGTTGCGCGACAGGTCGCCGGTGGCGGTGAGCACCAGATCGCCGAGCCCCGACAGGCCCATGAAGGTCTCGGCGCGCGCGCCGAGCGTGACCCCGAGGCGCGTGATCTCGGCCAGCCCGCGCGTGATCAGCGCGGCGCGCGCGTTCAGGCCGAGCGCGAGGCCGTCGGCGATGCCGGTCGCGATCGCCATCACGTTCTTCACCGCGCCGCCGACTTCGACACCGATCGCGTCGTCCGACGTGTAGACGCGCAGCGCGTCGCCGTGCAGCGCGGCGACCGCGGCGTCGCACAACGCGGCGTCGTGGCTCGCGACGACGAGCGCCGACGGCTGGCCGCGGGCGACCTCGATCGCGAAGCTCGGCCCGGAGACGACGCCGACCCTGAGGCCCGGTGCGACCGCCGCCGCCACCTCGTGCGGCAGGCGCGC
>JACSRM010000397.1 GCA_014879745.1 Burkholderiaceae bacterium
ACGACCGAGGTCGGCAGCTCGACCGAGATCGCCTTGCCGTCGTAGAAGACGACTTCGACCGGCATGTTGTCCTCGAGGTACTGGATCGCGTCGCCCATGTTGTCGGCCTCGACCTCGAACTGGTTGTACTCGGCGTCCAT
This sequence comes from Burkholderiaceae bacterium, assembly GCA_014879745.1. GTDB lineage: Bacteria > Pseudomonadota > Gammaproteobacteria > Burkholderiales > Burkholderiaceae_C > CAIKUF01. The sequence goes on from JACSRM010000397.1 coordinate 141, forward strand.
GAAGACGTACATCGGGTCGGCGAAGTAGGTATAGGTGCAGTCCTTCTTGTCGAGCACGATCTGGTCCATCTTGTCGTCGGCCTTGTAGACGACTTCGGTCCCCGAGTTGCTGAGCAGGCTCTTCAACTTCATGCGCACGGTGGCCGAGTTGCGGCCGCCGCGGCTGTATTCGGTCTTGAGCACGACCATCGGGTCCTTGCCGTTCATGATGACGTTGCCGGCGCGAATTTCCTGGGCGATCTTCATAGCGGTTCCACTTGACTGGGTTGGGTTCTGGCGCGTTGTTCGTATTGCCCGCGCACAAAGCCCGCAATTTTAGCTTGGATGCCCGGTGTAGCGAAGCAATTGCGTCACCAGATCGGGCTGCGCGGCGAGCGCATCGCGCCACGCTTCGCAGCGCGCGCGCCAGGCCGTCATCGCGGGCAGCGGATCGGCGGCCGGCAAGGCCGCCGCCGGGCTTGCGTTCCAGGCCACCCACAGGCGGCGCAGCGGCGCGGCCAGCGCCGGATCGGCGCCGCCCAGAAAGCGGTCGAGGTAGGCGTCCACCTTGACCCGATGCGCGCCGTCGCGCTGCGGGTAGGCCTGCCAGACGAACGGCGCGCCGGCCCATTGGGCACGGACGAACGAATCCTCGCCGCGGACGAAGTTCAGATCGCAGGCCCACAGCAGGCGGTCGTAGTCGTGCTGCGTCAGGTAGGGAAGCTTCTGGATGCGCAATGCGCCTCGATCGCGCATAGCACCGAGCGCGCGATCGACCTCGCCCGCCGCCACCCCCGCCGTCACGAGCAGCAGCGTCGGCTCGGCGGCGAGCATGCCGAGCAGCGCCGGCAGCGCGGCGTTGGCGTAGCAAAAGAGGCTCGCGAGCCGCTCGCCGGGCAGCGCTGCGATGCCTTGCGCCTGCAGCCAGCGGTCGCGATCGAACCCGCGCCGAGCGTCGAGCAGGCCCGGTTCGCGCAGCAGCCCGCCCGTCTCAGCCGTGAAACCGGGGAAGTGAAAGCGCTTCTCGAGCACCCGGCCAGGCGCAACCTGCACCGGCGACGGCAGGCCGTGGCTGCGTTCGACATACGGCTCGGCGCTCAGGTACTCGAGGTTGATCCAGACCGGCGCCGGCGTCATCGCCGCCATCCGCTCGACGAAGCGCTGCGGCGGGTCGCAGCCGAAGCATTCGACGACGACATCGGCCGGCGCGAGGTCGGGCGCGGGGTCGGTCCAGGCGACGAGTTGCACGCCGGGGTCGCCGTGCGGCGCCATCCACGCCAGCGCCGACGCGTCGTCGACCCACAGGCGCACCTGCTGCCCGCGCGCGGCCAGATCGGCGCTCAACCGCCACGCGACGCCGAGGTCGCCGTGGTTGTCGATGACGCGGCAGAACACGTCCCATGCGCGGGTCATGGCGGCCATTATCGGCAGCCGGTTCGCAGGCCTCGGCGCGGCACAATCGACTTCGATGAGCCCGCCAGACGCGACACCCGAAGCCACCGGCGACAGCGCGTGCGCGCGGCTGCTCGCCGAGGTCGCCGCTTTGCCGGCGCGCCCCGGCGTCTACCGCTACTTCGACGCCCACGGCGGCGTGCTCTATGTCGGCAAGGCGGCGAACCTGAAGAAGCGCGTCGCGAGCTACTTCCACAAGAATCACGCCGGCACGCGCATCGGCTTGATGATCGAGCGCATCGCGCGGCTGGAGACGACCGTCGTGCGCTCCGAGGCCGAGGCGCTGCTGCTCGAGAACAACCTCATCAAGTCGCTCGCGCCGCGCTTCAACATCCTGTTTCGCGACGACAAGAGCTACCCCTACCTGAAGATCACGGCGGCGCGCGCGGCGGATGACGTGCAGTCGCCGGCGGCCGCGGCCTTCCCGCGCATGGCGTACTACCGCGGCGCGGTCGATCGGCGCCACCACTACTTCGGCCCGTACCCGAGCGCGTGGGCGGTGAAGGAGACGATCCACCTGCTGCAAAAGGCGTTTCGGCTGCGCACCTGCGAGGACACCGTCTTCGCGCACCGCACCCGGCCGTGCCTGCTCTACCAGATCAAGCGCTGCACCGCGCCGTGCGTCGGCTATATCGCGGCGGCCGACTATGCGCGCGACGTCGCCCACGCCGAGGCCTTCCTGCGCGGCGAGACGACCGAGGTGATGGAGCAGTTGCAGGCGCGGATGCTCGCGCATTCGGATGCGCTCGAGTTCGAGCAGGCGGCCGAGATCCGCAACCAGCTGCGTGCGCTCGCGAACGTGCTGCACCAGCAGTCGGTCGAGGCCAACTCGGGCGCGGGCTTCGACAAGGACGCCGACATCCTCGCCGTCAAGGTCGGCGGCGGGCGCGCCTGCGTCAACCTGGCGATGGTGCGCGGCGGGCGTCATCTCGGCGACCGGCCGTACTTTCCGGCGCATGTCGAGGAAGCGACCGGGCTGCGTGCGGCGGCGGATGATGCGACGCCGGCAGACGACGAAGGTGCGGCGCTTACGCCCGAGGTCCAGGTGCTCGAAGCCTTCATCGCGCAGCATTACGTCGGCGCCGGGGTGCCGCCGCTGCTCGTCGTGAGCCATGCGGTCGACGCCGCGCTGATCGAAGCGCTGGCGGCGCATGCCGGCGTCAAGGTCGCCGTCCAGCATCAGCCGCGCGGCCAGCGCCGCGCCTGGCTCGAGATGGCGGTGCAGGGCGCCGAGCTTGCGCTCGCGCGGCTGCTCGCCGAGGAAGGTTCGCAGCAAGCGCGCACCCGCGCGCTGGTCGAGACGCTCGACCTGTCGTGCGAAGACCCGTCGCGGCTGCGCATCGAATGCTTCGACATCAGCCACACCGCGGGCGAGGCGACGCAGGCGTCGTGCGTCGTGTTCGAGGGCCACAAGATGCAAAGCGCGCAGTACCGGCGCTACAACATCGAAGGCATCACCGCGGGCGACGACTACGCGGCGATGCGCCAGGTGCTGATGCGCCGCTACGCGAAGATCGCGGCGCTCGCCGCGGAGCCGGATGCGTCGGTCGCGAGCAGTTCGGCGCGCCTGCCCGACCTCGTCCTCGTCGACGGCGGACGCGGCCAGGTCGCGATGGCGCGCGAGGTGTTCGAGGAACTCGGCGTCGACCTCTCGCTGATCGTCGGCGTCGAGAAGGGCGAGGGGCGCAAGGTCGGCCTCGAGGAACTCGTCTTCGCCGACGGCCGCGCGAAGGTGGCGCTGCCACCGGACTCGGCGGCGCTGATGCTGATCGCGCAGATCCGCGACGAGGCGCACCGCTTCGCGATCACCGGCATGCGCGCGCGCCGCGCGAGCGTTCGCACCGGCGCAAGCGTGCTCGAGGATATCCCCGGCGTCGGCCCGAAGAAGCGCGCGCGGCTGCTGCAGCGTTTCGGTGGCGTGCGCGGCGTCGGGCAGGCGAGCGCGCAGGACCTGCAGACGGTGGACGGCATCTCGAAGGAGCTCGCCGAAGCGATCTATCGCGCACTGCACTGAGCGCCGCGGCCGGCGCCCGGGCCTCCCACGAAGCGCGGCAGCGGAAGTTCGGCACAATCGCCGCATGTTCTTCAATTTGCCGACGCTGCTGACCTGGGGGCGCATCGTCGCGATCCCTCTCATCGTCGGCGTGTTCTACCTGCACCTGGCACCGGCGCTGCAAAACCAGCTCGCGACGGTGCTGTTCGTGATCGTCGCGCTCACCGACTGGCTCGACGGCTACCTGGCGCGTCGGCTGAATATGACGTCGTCGTTCGGCGCCTTCCTCGACCCGGTGGCCGACAAATTCCTCGTCTGCGCGGCGCTCCTCGTGCTCGTCCACCTCGACCGGGTCCATGCGCTGATCGCCTTCATCATCATCGGGCGCGAGATCGCGATCTCGGCGCTGCGCGAATGGATGGCGCAGATCGGCGCCTCGCGCAGCGTCGCGGTGCACATGCTGGGCAAGGCCAAGACCATGGTGCAGATGATCGCGATCCCGTTCCTGCTCTTCGACGGCAAGGTGTTCGGCGCCATCGACACCCATTTCTGGGGCACGCTCCTGATCTACCTGGCGGCGATCCTGACGATCTGGTCGATGGTCTACTACCTGCGCAAGGCGCTGCCCGAGATTCGCGCCAAGGCCAGATAGCGAAGTGAATCAGCGGCTGCTGGCACGCGCGATGCCGTGGGTCTTCGTGCTGATCTGGAGCACCGGCTTCGTCGTCGCGCGCCTGGGGATGCCGCACGCGCCGCCGCTGCGATTCCTGAGTACGCGCTATGCGCTCTCCATCGTCTGCTTCCTGATCTGGATCGCGGCTTCGCGCGCGCCGTGGCCGCGCAGCCGCAGCGAGTGGCTGCATCTGGCCGTCGTCGGCGTGCTGCTGCAAGCCGGCTACCTCGGCGGCGTCTGGAGCGCCGTCAAGCTCGGCATGGGAGCCGGCACCGCGGCGCTGCTTGTCGGGCTGCAGCCGGTGCTGACGGCGCTCTGGGTCACCGCGCACGCGCCGTCCGGGACGGCGGGCGGCGGCGCAGCCGGCGATGCGGCCGCGCGCATCACGGCGCGCCAGTGGCTCGGCCTCGTCCTCGGGCTTGCCGGCCTCGTGCTCGTCGTCTGGCGCAAGCTCGACACCGGCGAAGTCACGGCCTTCAGTTTTTCGCTCGCGATGCTCGCGCTGGTGTCGATCACCGCCGGCACGCTCTACCAGAAGCGGTTCGTGCGTCCCTGCGACGTGCGCACCGCCGGCACGATCCAGATGCTTGCCGCCCTCGTTGTCACGCTGCCGCTCGCCCTCTTCGAGCATGAGGCGATGGTGATGGACCCGGAGCTGATCGCGGCGATCGCCTGGTCGGTGCTCGGGCTCACGCTCGGCGGCAGCTCGCTGCTGTACCTGCTGATCCAGCGCGGCGCGGCGACCCAGGTCAGCAGCCTGATGTATCTCGTGCCGCCGTGCACCGCGCTGATGGCGTGGCTGATGTTCGACGAGCCGTTCACGCTGATGATGGCGATCGGCCTGGCGCTGACTGCGGTCGGCGTCGCGCTCGTGACGGCCGCGGTACAGCAGCCCGGCGCGGCGCAACGGGTCGGCGACTGACGCAACAGGAGGAAGTCAATGACGACGCATCGCATCGCCGTGATCCCCGGCGACGGCATCGGCAAGGAGGTGATGCCCGAGGGGCTTCGCGTGCTGGAAGCCGCCGCCCGCAAGTTCGGCATCGGACTGCAGCTCGACACCTTCGGCTTCTCGAGCTGGGACTATTTCGAGCGCCACGGCAAGATGCTGCCCGACGACTGGAAGGATCGCATCGGCGGGCACGATGCGATCCTCTTTGGCGCCGTCGGCTGGCCGGCGAAGATCGCCGATCACGTCTCGCTCTGGGGCTCGCTGCTGCGCTTTCGGCGCGAGTTCGACCAGTACGTCAACCTGCGCCCGGCGCGCCTGATGCCGGGCGTGCGCTCGCCGCTCGTGCGGCGCGACGGCAGCCCGCGCGCGGCGGGCGAGATCGACATGCTGATCGTGCGCGAGAACACCGAGGGCGAATATTCGAGCGTCGGCGGCCGGATGTACGAGGGCAGCGAGCGCGAGATCGTGATCCAGGAGACGGTGATGTCGCGCACCGGCGTCGATCGGGTGCTGAGGTTCGCTTTCGAACTCGCGCGCGGCAGGCCGCGGCGCAAGCTGACCTCGGCGACGAAGAGCAATGGCATCGCGATCACGATGCCCTACTGGGACGAGCGCGTCGATGCGATGGCGCAGTCCTACCCGGATGTCGCCGTCGACCGCTTTCATATCGACATCCTCGCCGCCAATTTCGTGCTGCGGCCCGAAATTTTCGACGTCGTCGTCGCGAGCAACCTGTTCGGCGACATCCTCTCCGACCTCGCGCCGGCCTGCACCGGGACGATCGGCATCGCGCCGTCGGCCAACATCAACCCGAGCCGCGCCTGGCCGTCGCTGTTCGAGCCGGTGCACGGCTCGGCGCCCGATATCGCCGGGCGCGGGATCGCCGATCCGATCGGGCAGATCTGGTCGGTCGCGCTGATGCTCGACTTCCTCGGTCATCGCGACGCCCACGACGCAATCGTCGGCGCCATCGAGCGCGTGCTCGAAGCCGGTCGCCACGCGCCGCTGACGCCGGACCTGGGCGGCACGGCGCGTACCGCAGACCTCGGGCGCGCGATCGAGCAGGCGCTGTGACGCGACGCACCCGACACGATGCAGTGATCGCGCATCTGTCAAGCGTGAAACTCTGCGCCTTCCCCCGGGAATCGGGGGGGTGAATCCACTTAGAATGCCCGTTCACGCTTGACAGGCATGGGGCTCGCGGCTGTAATGAATCGCACCCGAAAGCCAGGCCGAAGACCGGCGAACGACAGCCACCCGAATTGCAGTTGAGGCATTTATCTGAGGGGACCCTACGTGAACAAGTCCGAAATGATCGACCACATCGCCAAGCAGGCCGACATCTCCAAGGCGGCAGCGACGCGCGCCCTGGAAGCGATGATCGGAGGCGTGAAAGCGACCTTGAAGAAGAACAACAGCGTCTCGCTGGTCGGGTTCGGCACGTTCTCGGTCAGCAAGCGCGCGGCGCGCACCGGCCGCAATCCGCGCACCGGCGCGGCAATCAAGATCAAGTCGGCCAAGGTGCCGAAATTCCGGCCCGGCAAGGGCTTGAAGGACGCGCTGAACTGATCGTTCGCGCGTGCCGCGGCGAATCTGGCCGCAGCGCGCGCGGCGCGCGATGCAGCGCGCCATCCGCGCTCGGGGTGCTTAGCTCAGTTGGTAGAGCGGCGCCCTTACAAGGCGTAGGTCGGGGGTTCGAGCCCCTCAGC
>JACSRM010000399.1 GCA_014879745.1 Burkholderiaceae bacterium
TGCGCGAGCGCGAGGCGGTGGCCGTCGGTCGCGACGAGGATCAGGTTCCTGCCCTCGGCGACGAACAGGATGCCGTTCAGGTAGTAGCGGATATCGTGCACCGCCATCGCGAAGTGGACCTGGTCGATCAGGCCCTTCAAGGTCTTTTGCGGCACGCTGAAGGCGGGGCCGAAGTCGGCCGCCTCCTGCACCAGCGGGAAGTCGTCGGCCGGCAGCGTCTGCAGCGTGAAGCGGCTCTTGCCGCCCTGCAGCGTGAGCTTGGATTGCGCGCTGCTGAGCGTGACGATCTGGTCGTTCGGCATCGAGCGCAGGATATCGATCAGCTTGCGCGCGCCGACGGTCGTCGAGAAGGCGTCGGATGCACCGTCGAACTCGGCCGTCGTGCGCACCTGGATCTCGAGGTCGCTGGTCGTGAACTCGATGCTCGGGCCGTTCTTGCGGATCAGCACGTTGGCAAGGATCGGCAAGGTGTGCCGCCGCTCGACGATGCCGGAGACGGCCTGCAGCGCGTTCAGGAGTTTTTCTTGCGCAGCCTTCAAGACAATCATGTGATCCTCTTTAGCGTAGTCGTTTTAGTAGGGGTTGCGGTGCGCTGTGGAGAACGCCATTTTCCCCTTTTCGATCAAGCGTTTAGGTCCCGGTAAACCATGTGGGCAGCGGCCCGTGACGGGCGGGACAAGGCGCTAGCAAGTCGGCCGCCGCGGTGCCGGCTGTGGACAAGGCGCGAGTTGCGAGGGACTTGTCCCCACCCTTGTGCCTTGACAGAAGGCGGCGCATTCGTCATCCCTTGAGCGTCTGCTCGAGCACGTGAAGCTGCTGGTTCAGCTCGGGGTTCTTCTGCCGCTCGGTGCCGATCTTGCGCACCGCATGCAATACCGTCGTATGGTCGCGCCCGCCGAACAGGTCGCCGATCTCGGGCAGGCTTTTCTGCGTCATCTCCTTGGACAGGTACATCGCGATCTGGCGCGGCCGCGCGATCGACGCCGGGCGCTTCTTGCTGTACATGTCGGCGACCTTGATCTTGTAGAAGTCGGCGACCGTCTTCTGGATATTCTCGACGCCGACCTGCCGGTTCTGGATCGACAGCAGATCCTTCAGCGCGTCGCGCGCGAGCTGGATGCTGATCTCCTTGTGGCTGAAGCGCGAATAGGCGAGCACCTTGCGCAACGCGCCCTCCAACTCGCGCACGTTGGCGCGAACGTTCTTCGCGACGAAGAAGGCGACCTCCTCGGGCATCGATGCGCCCTCGGCCTCCGACTTGCGCATCAGGATCGCGACCCGCATCTCGAGCTCGGGCGGTTCGATCGCCACCGTCAGTCCGGCGTCGAAGCGCGACGTGAGGCGCTGATCGATATCGGCGAGCCCCTTCGGGTAGGTGTCGCTCGTCATGATGATGTGCGCCTTCTTCGCGAGCAGCGCCTCGAAGGTATTGAAGAACTCCTCCTGCGTGCGCTCCTTGCCGGCGAAGAACTGCACGTCGTCGATCAGCAGCAGGTCGAGCGAGTGGTATTTGGCCTTCAATTCGTCGAAGGTCTTGCGCTGGTAGTTCTTGACGACGTCGCTGATGAACTGCTCGGCGTGCAGATACAGCACGCGCGCATCGGGCCGGTCGGCGAGCAGCGCATTGCCGACCGCATGCACGAGGTGCGTCTTGCCGAGGCCGACGCCGCCGTAGATGAAGAGCGGGTTGTACATCGCGCCGGGCGCGCCGGCGACGTGCAGCGCCGCGGTGCGCGCCATCTGGTTGGCGCGACCGGGGACGAGGGTATCGAAGGTGAGCGCCGGATTGAGCCGGTGGCGCGGCAGGTTCGACGCAGGTGCGACAGGCGCGGCCACCGCGATCGGCGCCGTCGCCCGCTGCAGCCATTGGGTCGAGAGGGCCTGCGCATTGACGCTCGCAGCGGGTGGCGCTTCGCGCGGCGCAAGCGTCAATTCGAAGCGCACCGGCCGGCCGGCGATCTCGCTCAGCACCGCCTCGATCCGCCCGGCGTACTGGTTGCGAATCCAGTCGAGCTTGAAGCGATTGGGTACGCGCACCGAAACGACGGTCGGCGCGGCGGTGCTTTCGGTGATTTCGGCGTCGGGGAGCGGACGGATCCAGGTATTGAATTGTTGTTCCGGCAACTCGGTTGCGAGGCGTTCGCAACTCTGCTGCCACAGGTCGGCGCTCATGCTGTGGAAAACTTCTCGTTCGGAGCGCGGATTGTACGGCCTCGGCGCGCCGCAGCGGGAGGGTTATCCACAGTTCGAAGCCGATTTCCGGCCTCCCGCCAGCCCGCGATCGGTGGTGCAAGTCGTTGACCGAAAAAGGACTTTTTGGTGTAATACTCGGTTTCCCGTACTTCCTTCGGCTGGCTCGATGAATTGCTGCAGCGCACGGCAGCGATTCCCGGGCCCGAGGCGGGCTGGCGCACTTCTGCGATGGCTGCACCCGTGCAGCGGCAACTTCGCGACGAGCGCTGCGCGCGGCGGCCGACACCCATACCATCCCGAACCATGGTCCGGCCGGCTCGAGCCGGGCGCGACGAAGACGACTTGAAGAGGACAACAAATGAAACGCACCTACCAGGCTTCGAAGGTTCGCCGCGCACGCACGCACGGTTTTCTCGTCCGCATGAAGACGCGCGGCGGGCGTGCCGTCATCAATGCGCGGCGCGCCAAGGGCCGCAAGCGCCTGGCCGTCTGAAGGCCTGCGTTCGCGCCGGCCCGACGCATCCGTGCTCGGTCGCATCGTGCGATCGGAAGACTTCGAGCGCCTGCTCGCGCAACCGGTGCATGCGCGCAGCGCGCATTTCGCGGTTTACTTCGCGGCCGGCTCGCCGAGTCGGGCGATACGCCGATCGAGGCCGGCGCAAAAGGCTTGCGGCGCCGGGCGAGACAAGTTATCCACAGATGCTGAACCGACTTGTCAACAGTCTGTGGATGAAAAGTCCGGCGTCGATCCTGCACGGCGCCCGCAGCCGGGCGTCTGGCTCGGTACGGTCGTCCCGAAGCGTCACGCGCGCCGCGCGGTGACGCGCAATCTGATCAAGCGCCAGATCCGCGCTTGCGCCGAACGAATGGATGCCGGCATGCAGCCGCTTGCCCCCGGGCTGTGGGTCGTGCGGCTGCGGGCGCCGTTCGATCGAAGCGAGTTCGCGAGCCCCGCATCGGCTGCCCTGCGCCAAGGGGCGCGGCGCGAACTCGATGCGCTGCTGCAGCAGTGCCGCACTCGACATTCCCTGCCCGCTGCGACCGCGCCGCGCTGAGCGTCATGCGACCGATACTGTGCTTCGTTGCTGATCTGCCGCGCCGCCTCCTGATTGCGCTGGTGCGCGGCTATCGATTGCTCCTCAGCCCGTGGATCGGTTCGCAGTGCCGCTTCGAGCCGACGTGCTCCGCCTATGCACTCACGGCGCTCGAATCGCACGGCGCCGGCGCCGGGGCCTATCTCGCGGCGCGCCGCGTATTGCGCTGCCATCCCTGGTGCGACGGCGGGCTCGATCCGGTTCCGCTCGAGCGGCCCCGGCTATTCGCCTGGTACGTGCCGCGCTGCGCGACCCAGGCGCCGCCGCCCACTTCATCAAAGACTGCTCCATGAACGATATTCGCCGTACCCTGCTGTGGGTGGTGTTCTCGATGTCGCTGGTTCTGCTGTGGGATGGCTGGAACCGGCACAACGGCGAGCCTTCGCTGTTCGGCCCGCAACCGACGGCGACGAACGCCGCGCCGGGCGCAACCGATGCGACCGGCGCGGCAAGCGTGCCGTCGAATGCGGTGCCGCCGGCCACCGCAGTTGCCGCCCAGGGCGCGGCCGCCGCCGCGCCGCCGGCTGCGCCTGCCGCCGCACCGCGTGCCGAGCTGGTCACGATCACGACCGACGTCTTCGCCTTCACCTTCGACTCGAACGGCGGCGATCCGGTCAAGGTCGAACTGCTCAAGGAGGTCGATCAGAACGACCCCAGCCGCAAGGTCGTGCTCTTCGACCGCTCGCCGCACCGCGTCTACCTGGCGCAGACCGGCCTGATCGGCGCGCCCGGAACGGCGCCGCTGCCGACCCACCTCACGCCGATGCAATGGGTGCCCGGCCCGCGCGAGATGGCTGCCGGCAGCGACAGCCTGCAGGTGCGTTTCGAGTCGGCCGACGTCGGCGGCGCGCGGCTCGTCAAGACCTACACCTTCAAGCGCGGCAGCTACGTGGTCGACGTGAAGCTCGAGGTCGAGAATGTCTCGGCACAGCCGATCACGCCGCAGCTCTACTTCCAGCTCGTCCGCGACGGCAACGCGCCGGAAGGCGAGTCGAGCTTTTATTTCACCTTCACCGGCCCGGCCGTCTACGACAGCGTCGACAAGTTCAAGAAGATCGACTTCAAGGATATCGAGAAGCGCGCGCCGGGCGCGAAGCCCGATCATGCGACGAGCGGCGATACGGGCTGGGTCGCGATGGTGCAGCACTACTTCGCGTCGGCCTGGCTGCTGCCGGAGCATACGAAGCGCGAGTTCTTCACGCGCAAGGTCGACACCAACCTGTACGCCGTCGGCATGCTCGTGCCGCTCGGCACGATCGACGCCGGTGCGAGCAAGACCTTCGACAGCACCCTCTTCGTCGGCCCGCAGGAGGAGAACAAGCTCAGCGCGCTCGCGCCGGGCCTGGAGCTGGTGAAGGACTACGGCTGGTTCACGATCCTCGCCAAGCCGCTGTTCTGGCTGCTGACGCAACTGCACGCGGTGCTCGGCAACTGGGGCTGGGCGATCGTCGCCCTGGTCGTGCTGCTCAAGATCGCGTTCTATCCGCTCAACGCCAAGGCCTACGCGTCGATGGCCAAGATGAAGGCGATCAACCCGCGTGTCATGGCGCTGCGCGAGCGCCTGAAGGACAAGCCGCAGGAGATGCAGCAGGAGATGATGCGCATCTATCGCGAGGAGAAGGTCAACCCGCTCGGCGGCTGCCTGCCGATCTTCGTGCAGATGCCGTTCTTCATCGCGCTGTACTGGGTGCTGCTGTCCAGCGTCGAGATGCGCAATGCGCCGTGGATCCTGTGGATTCACGACCTTTCGGCGCGCGACCCCTACTTCATCCTGCCGCTGCTGATGACGGCGAGTTCCCTGCTGCAGACCTGGCTCAATCCGACGCCGCCCGATCCGGTGCAGGCGAAGATGATGTGGATCATGCCGCTCGTCTTCTCGGCGATGTTCTTCGTCTTCCCGGCCGGCCTCGTGCTGTACTGGCTGACGAACAACATCCTGTCGATCGCGCAGCAGTACATGATCAACAAGCGGCTCGGCGTGCTCGGCAAGTAGCAGCGACGATCCATCGCGCCGCGCCGCGCCGCCCGCCCCGCCACTCGCCGCGCGACTCCCGCGGGCGAGAATGCCGGCATGCTGCTTGCACGCCACCAGGATCCGATCGTCGCCATCGCCACCGCCCCCGGGCGGGGCGCGGTCGGCATCGTGCGCGCCTCGGGCCGCGATCTGTCGCCGCTCGTGCAGGCGCTGTGCAAGCGCCCGCTCGTCGCACGCGAGGCGACCTATCTCGCCTTCCTCGACGCGCACGGCGAGGCGATCGACCGCGGGATCGCGATCTGGTTTCCGGCGCCGCACTCGTACACCGGCGAGGACGTGCTCGAACTCCAGGCGCACGGCGGCGCCGTCGTGCTGCAACTGCTGCTCGCGCGTTGCCTGCAAGCCGGCGCTCACATCGGCTTGCGCGTCGCCGAACCCGGCGAGTTCACGCAGCGCGCGTTCCTCAACGACAAGCTCGACCTCGCGCAGGCCGAGGCGGTCGCCGACCTGATCGATGCGAGCACGGAGGCGGCGGCGCGCTCCGCGAGCCGTTCGCTCGCCGGCGCCTTCTCGACCGAGATCAACGTGCTGCGCGACCGCCTGATCGAACTGCGCACGCTGGTCGAGGCGACGCTCGACTTCCCCGAGGAGGAGATCGACTTCCTCGAGCGCGCCAGCGCCCGCGAGCGCTTGGCAGCGATCGCGGCGGCGCTAGACGCCGTGCTCGACCGCGCGCGCCAGGGCTCGCTGCTGCGCGAAGGCATCAAGGTCGTCATCGCCGGGCTGCCCAACGTCGGCAAGAGCTCGTTGCTGAATGCACTGGCCGGCGCCGAACTCGCGATCGTGACGCCGATCGCCGGCACGACGCGCGACAAGGTGAGCCAGACGATACAGATCGAAGGCGTGCCGCTGCACGTCACCGACACTGCCGGGTTGCGCGCCGATCCTTCCGCGGCCGACGAGGTCGAGCGCATCGGCATCGGCCGCGCGTGGGACGAGATCGCCGAGGCCGATGCGGTGCTCTTGGTGCACGACCTGACGCGGATCGGCGATGCCGACTACGCCGCCGAAGAGGCGCAGATCGAAGCGCGCCTCGGCGGCGCGAAGGACCGGTTGGTGCACGTCTTCAACAAGGCCGACCTGCGCCCAGAGGCGCACTTGCCGGGCGAAGCCATCGCACTGTCGGCGCGCACCGGCGAGGGTCTTCAGGCGCTGCGAACGCGCCTGCTCGCGCTCGTCGGCTGGCATGCGCAGCCCGAAGGTGTGTTCATCGCCCGCACCCGCCACGTCCACGCGCTCGAGCGCACAAGGTCGCACGTCGCCGTCGCGCGCGACGGGCTCGACCAGCCCGCGCCCGCGCTCGAACTGCTCGCCGAGGAACTGCGCCTCGCCCACGAAGCGCTGGGCGAGATCACCGGCCAGTTCAGCGCCGACGATCTCCTCGGAGAGATCTTCGGGCGCTTTTGCATCGGCAAGTGACGCTCGGCGATCAGAGCCGCTCGAACACTGCCGCGATGCCCTGGCCGCCGCCGATGCACATCGTCACCAGCGCGTACTTGCCGCCGGTGCGGTGCAGTTCGTAGACCGCCTTCGTCGCGAGGAAGGCGCCCGAGCAGCCGATCGGGTGGCCGAGGG
>JACSRM010000131.1 GCA_014879745.1 Burkholderiaceae bacterium
TGGACGTTTCGTGCCTGGCGAGGGGCCGGGCGGCCTCGCCCGGCGCGGCCTGCAAGGCCCGCCAGCGGCTCGGCGAAGCCGGATCCGCGGCGGTCGCTTGGAAAGAACCGGCCGCATGAGCGACGCATCGGTGCTCGGCCAGCTCGCGCTGTGCTACGCCCCCGTCATCGACCCGAAGCGCGCGGTGAAGGCGACCCGGCTGACGGTCTTTCCGCTGCGCACGGATGCGGCGCTCGACGCCGCGCTGCTGCTGGACGCGGTGGCCGAAGTCTGGCCGGCCGGCGGCGGCGAGGTCTGGCTCAACGTGCAGAGCGAAAGCCTGCTCGGCGACCTGCTGCGCGCGCACGCGGCGGCGAATCTGGTCTTCGAGGTGCCGTCGTTCATGGCGGGCGACCCGGCGCAGCACGATGCACTGCTCGCGCTGCGGGCGCGCGGCAATGCGCTGCTGCTCAAGGGCCGGCCGGTGGAGGAGCTGCCGCGCGAGTTGCTGCCCTGTTTCAGCCATGCGATCGTCGATCTGGCCGAGGACAGGCGGATCGGCGAGGCGCCCGGCGCGTCGCCGCATGCGGCGGCGCGCACCATCCCGTTTGCCCAGTCGGGCATCCGCACGATGGATCAGATGCAGGCGAGCTTCAAGCGCGGCGCCGCCGCCGTCCTCGGCTGGCCGATCGACGACGTGCTCGCTGCGCAATCCACGGGCGCCGGCAGGGCCGCGGCGCAGGGCGACATGCAGGTGATCGTCGAGCTGATTCACCGCGTCGACCGCGAGGAATCGATAGACCGCCTCGAGCAGACGCTGCGCCGCGACCCGACGCTTGCCTTCAAGCTGCTGCGCTATATCAACTCGCCGGCGTTCGGGCTGCGCGTCGAGATCTCGTCGTTTGCGCACGCGATCATGATGCTCGGCCATCGCAAGCTGAAGCGCTGGCTCGCGTTGCTGCTCGCGACGGCGCGCCAGGACGCGAACCTCAAGCCCGTGATGTTCGCCGCGGTGCGTCGCGGGCTGCTGATGGAGGAGCTCGGCCGCTCGGCGGGCGACGACGAGATGCGCAGCGAGATGTTCATCTGCGGCGTCTTCTCGCTGCTCGACCGGATGTTCGATCAGCCGTTCGCCGACCTGCTGAAGACGATACCGGTGCCCGAGCGCGTCGCCCAGGCGCTGGTCGAAGGCGGCGGGCCGTATCACCCTTATTTCGAGCTCGTGCGCGCGATCGAGGGCGACTCGCTGTTCGACGTGCGCGCGGCCGCCGAAAGCCTGCTGCTCGGGATGAAGGAAGTCAATCACGCGCTGCTGCGTGCGCTCGCCGCGGCATCGCAGATCGACTGACGGGGCGCTCGACTCGCGCGGTGCGAGGCAGGGCGCTGTTACAGCGGCGGTCGCGGCCGCGGAACTTGTTCACGCTGGTTGAATTCAGCGCACGGGCCGCGCGGCGGGCGCTGCGTACACTTCGCCATTCGACGCACCCGCGAGCCCACGCAAGATAACGATGAACCGCCCGGAATCCGTCGCCGGCGCGCCGCTGCTGCAACCCTTTCTCGATCTGCTTTCCGACGCCGTGGTGGTGCTCGACGCGCAGGCGCGGCTCGCCTATGTGAACCCGGCGGCGCAAGGCCTGCTCGGCGGGGCGGCGGCGGGGCGGCTCGAACAATTGCAGCCGCTGCTCGGCGACCGCGTGCTGCACTGGCTGCGCGGTGCGCTCGCCGGTCGCGCCGGTGGCAGCCAGCCGCAGGGCTTCACACTGCCCGATGGCCGGCGCGTGCGCCTTGCACTGCGGCCGATCGACGCCCGTCTTTGGGCGCTTCGAATCGAACTCGATGCGGCGACCGATCCCGAGGCGCCGCCGGCGGCGCGGCCGATGCTGCACCGCGCGTCGTCGGAGCTGTTGCAACTCGTCTGGCAAGGGCCGTTTCCGGCCATGCTGCTCGGCACCGATCGCAAGCTGATCGACGTGAATGATGCGTTCGTCGCGTTCAGCGGCTTCGAGCGCGCCGAATTGATCGGCGTCGATCCGATCGACCTGCAACCCGAGGAAGACCGCGGCGCGCAGCGCACGGCCCGCGCGCGTGCCGAGCTGGAAGACGGCCCGACGCTGCGCGAGCGTCGCCTGCTCGACGCCGGCGGGCGCGAACGCCGGTGGCGCGAGGCGCGCCAGATGCTGCTCGATGCGGATGGGCGCGCGCTGACGCTCGTGACGATGCAGGACTGCAGCGCCGAGCACGACGCGCGTGGGCGAGCCGAGCGCGCGGCGCGCGAGCTCGATGACTGGTTCGCGCTGAGCCCGAACGGCATGGTGCTGCTGGACGGCACCGGAAATCTGGTTCGATCCAATCGTGCATTCGACGCGATCGCAGGCTGCGTGCCGGTATCGCTGGCCGAGGCGCCAGCGGCCGTGCAGCAGCTGTTTGCCTTTGCCGGCGGCCGGCCGGACACACGCCTCGTGCCCGAAGCAGCCCCGCTCGAGACCGAAGCGTGGATCGCGCAGGGCGATGCCGCGACGCGACGCGTGCGCGGTGTCGTGCGCTGCGTCGAGACGCCGGGCGCCGGACGGCGCTACCTCGCGGTCGTCGAAGACCGCAGCATCGAGGAAGAGCGCGATCTGGCGCGGATGCAGGTCGATGCCCTGATGGACACCGCCGGCGTCGGCCTGGCGACGTTCCAGGAATCGGCCGGCCGGCTGCGCGAGCGCGCGGCCGCGCCCGCCGGCAAGACCGATCCGGGCGGCGCCGAGAAGGGCGGCAGGGCCGCCGGCGAGGGCGAGCCGCCGGCCGCGCTCCAGACCGTGCGGCGCGAGATCGTCGTCGAGGCGACGTTGCCCGAGTTCGAGAAGGTTCAGCAGGCATTGCGCCATACGCGGCGCGCCGAGGCGCGCTATGCGATCCGCCACCCCGAACTCGGGCTGCGCTGGCTGCTGACGCGCGTCGAGCCGGCGACGCTGGCTTCGGGCAAGCGCACCACGTCGGTCGTCACGCTCGACATCACCGAGCAGCACGAGACGCAATCGCGCAGCGAGCAACTGCTGCACGAGATGACGACGATCCTCGAGAGCGCGAGCACCGGCATCGCCTATCTGCGCGCGAACCGCCTCGTGCGCTGCAACCAGCGCTTCGAGGACATGCTCGGCCTCGACGCCGGACGCGCCGCCGGCAAGCGCATCGACGAGCTCTTTGCCGGCTGGCCGCAGTTGCGCGAACTGGTGGCGGAAACCGACAAGGCGCTCGCGAATGGCGCGGGCTACGAAACCGAGTTCCGGATCGACGCCGATCCGATCGCCGGGCTGCCCGAGCGCTGGCTGGCGCTGTCGCTTCGCAGCACCGGCACGGCGGCCGATGCCGAGGCGATCGCCGTCGTCTCCGACATCACGCGGCTGAAGGCGCAGCAAAGCGAGCTCGAGACGCTGGCGCGCGACCGCGAGCTGATGTTCAGCCTGTCCGAGGTCGGCATCGCCTTCGTCCGCGACGGCGTGATCCAGCGCGCGAACGAGGCCTTCGCGACGCTCACCGGCTACGCCGCCGAGGACATCCTCGAGATTCCGTTCCAGGCGCTGTTTCCGGACCGCGCCGAATTCAACCGCCTGTGGTCGCGCGAGGACGAGCAGATGCGCCGCCGCGGTCGCTGGAGCGGCGAGCGCCAGCTGCGCCGGCGCGACGGCCAGCTGCTGTGGGTGCAGGTCAGCAAGCGGCTCGTCATCGAGGGCGACCCGACGGGCGGCATGATCGCGTCGTACGTCAACGTCGACGCCCGCCATCGGGCCGAGCAGGCGGTCGCGCTGCAGGCCGAACGCACGCGCGCGATCCTCGATTCGGTGCTCGTCGGCATCGTCACCGTCGGCGCGCGCGGCATCGAATGGATGAACCGTTCGGCGCGTCGCATGTTCGGCGGCGACCTCGCCGATTTCGTCGGTCAGCCGATCAGCACCGTCGCGACGCCCGAGCCCGATCACCCGTTTCGGCAGACGCAGTACCTCAACGAGCTGTTCGAGGGCCAGGCCGAGACCTTCGAGTGCCGGGTGAAGGCGCGCGACGGCCGCGAATTCTGGATCGTCGGCAACGTCGTCGCGACCGGGCTCGAACGCACCGGCCGCCAGCTGACCTACGCGCTGCTCGATATCGAGCGGCGCCGCCAGGCCGAGGCGCGCAGCGAGGAGACGCAGGCTTCGCTGCAGCGGCTGATCGAGATGGCGCCGCTGGCGATCGCGCTGCGCGACGCGCGCAGCCTGCGCATCGTGCAGCTCAACCAGACGGCGGCGGCGATCGTCGGCCGCCCGATCGCCGAGATCGTCGGCTGCACGCCCGAGGAGATGCATCCGGCCGGACTCGCCGCCGAGATGCGCGAACACATGCAGGCGGCGCTTGCCGCCGGCGAGGTGACGCAGCGCGAATATACGTTCGACAGCAGCGACGGACCGCGCCAGTGGGATGCGCGCTACCTGCCGCTCGGCGCCCCGGGGCAGGCGCCCGACCAGTTGCTGTTCGTCGCCACCGACGTCACCGAGCAGCGCGCCGCGCAGCAGGCGCGCCTGGATGCGGCGATCGCGCAGCGCGAGATGCTCGTCAAGGAGGTCCACCACCGCATCAAGAACAACCTGCAGGGCGTCGCCGGGCTGCTGCAGCAGATTGCCGAACGCAAGCCGGAGGTCGAGGCGGTGATCTCCGAGGTCGTCGGCCAGGTGCAGGCGATCGCGCAGGTCTACGGCCTGCAGGTCGGAAGCTCGGGGCCGCTGCTGCTCGCAAGCGTCGTCGAGGCGATCACCGGCTCGGTGCAGCGCACCTTCGGGCGCAGCATCGTCTTCGAGGCCGAGGGCGTGCCGTCGCGTCCCTGGGCCTTGCCCGAGGCGGAATCGATTCCGATCGCGCTCACGATCAACGAGTTGCTGACGAACGCCATCAAGCATTCGCGCGCGGATGGCGAGCCCGTGGTCGGCTGCCACTTGCACTGTGACGACGACGGGGTGCGGATCACGATCTCGAACCCCGGTTTGCTCGGTGCCGATTTCAAGCTCGCACGCATTCCGGGCGGTGTCTCCGGCCTGGGCCTGGTGCGCGCGCTGATGCCGCGGCGCTGCGCCAAGCTCGCCATCGAGCAGCAGGGGGCGCAGGTGCAGGCGACGGTGACGCTGACGCCGCCCGGCGTGGTGCAGCTGGCGGCCGGCGTGTGAGCAGCGTGCGGGGGGCGGATCGGGCCGAAGTTTCGGCCACAATGCCGGATGCGGCTTCGCGCAGGCGGAGCGCACCAGCCGAGGCTCGCGCGTGACCGACAAAGGCAAGATTCTGGTGGTGGACGACGACCGGCTCGTGCTGGCGACGCTCACCCACGGCCTGCTGCAGGCCGGCTACGACGTGATCGACACCGACAACGGCGACGATGCGATCCTGCTCGCGCGCGAGCACCGGCCGGATCTGGCGCTGCTGGACATCCGCATGGAGGGCAAGAGCGGCTTCGACGTCGCCGCCTATCTGCGCGAGTTCCTGCACATGCCGTTCATGTTCCTGTCGGCGTTCGCCGACGATGCGACGGTCGCCAAGGTGAAGGCGCTTGGCGCGGTCGACTATCTCGTCAAGCCGCTCGAGGTCAAGCAGATCCTGCCTGCGGTCGAGGCCGCATTCGCGGCGTTGCAGGCGCGGCCGGCGCCACACGGCGTGCCGGCGGCGCCGGCCGGCGCCGATCCGCTGTCGCAGCCGGTCGCGATCGCGGTCGGCGTGCTGATGCACCGCCATTCGCTGGCGCGCGCGGCGGCACTCGAGATGCTGCAATCGCAGGCGCGCGACGATGGCCTCGGCGTCGAACAGCAGGCGCAGCGCCTGATCGACGCCGTCGAACTGCTGGCGCGCCCGGCGCGCCGCTGACGCTACGCTGCTGGATTCGCCGGCGGCAGCGTGAAATGAAAGCGGCTGCCGCGCTGGACCTCGGATTCGGCCCAGATCTCGCCGCCATGGCGCCGCACGATGCGCTGCACCGAGGCGAGTCCGACGCCGGTGCCCTGGAAGTCGTTCGCGCTGTGCAGGCGCTGGAAGACGCCGAACAGCCGGTCGGCAAAGCGCATGTCGAAGCCGGCGCCGTTGTCGCGCACGCAGAATGCGGGTCGGCCATCGTGCTCGCCGCGCTCGAACCAGATCTGCGCGTCGGGCCGCTTGGCGGTGTATTTCCAGGCGTTGCCGAGCAGGTTCTCGAGCACGACGCGCAGCAGCGTCGGGTCGCCCTGCGCCTGCAGGCCGTCCTCGATGTGCACGCCGACCTGGCGCTGCGGCGTCTGCCGGCGCAGGTCGTCGGCGACGAAGCCGGCAAGCTGCGACAGGTTGACCGGCTGGCGCGCGAGCGGCCGCGACGACAGTTGCGACAGCGTCAACAGCGCATCGATCATGCTGTTCATGCGCGCCGCGGCGCCGAGCACGCGATCGAGGTGGTCGTTGCCGATGCGGTCGAGCTGGTGGCCGTAGTCCTCCTTGAGGATCTTGGTGAAGCCCTCGACCACCCTGATCGGCGCCCGCAGGTCGTGCGATACGGTATAGGTGAAGCTCTCGTGCTCGTTTGGCTCGGGTTCGGCCGCGGTCGCCTGCGCGAGCGTCACGGGTGCAGGGATGTCGGCGCCGCCGCCTGGCCGCGCGCGGCCGAGATAGCCCGTGCGCCGGCCCATCGAGTCGAGCACGGCGTGACCGTGCAGCGCGACGCGGCGCCGCTCGCCCGGCGCGGGTTCGTGCGATACGATCAGACCTTCGAGCGGCAGACCGGCCTCGAGACGGCTTCGCAATGCGGCTGCGGCATCGCCGTCGGCGCCGAAGACCTCCCACGGCGGGCGGCCGATCGCGTCGCGGGGTGCGGCGTCGGCACTTTCCCCCACCGCATGCAGGTGCGTCAGGCGGTGCGCCGCATCGCTGCGCCAGATCCAGCCCTCGACGAGTCTGCCCAAGCCGGCGGCATCGACGCGCGCATCGTGCAGCGCCGCCTCCAGTGCGCGCTGGCGCCACAGCACCCAGCCGACCGCCGCCGCGGCGCACGCCAAGCCGACAGCGAGCAGCCACGGCAGCGCGGAGACCGGCTCGGGTGCGGAAAGCGCAAACAGCCCGGCAGCGGCGAGGACGAGCGCCAGACCGGTCGTCGCCAGTGCGGCGAGCTGGGCTGTGCGTTGCACAGGCATGCGGCCGACGGTGTCGGCCGGGGTCGGTGCAGGAGGGGGCATGCGAAGATTGTACGAAGCGGTCCTGCCGCGATTCGCAGTGCCGCTGCGGCCGCGCCGACGACGCCGGCGCCTGCCTTCAGTTCGACCGCAAGTGGCCGAAAATGCAGGCCAGCGGCGTCGCGGACGGCGCGGCGCGGCGGCGCGAATGTGTCGCAACCGTGCACGGATCCGCGCAGCACCGAGTGCCGATGTTCGCCGACAATGCAGCATGACCGTGGATAGCCGATTCGATGACCGAGAGTGCGCGGCGCGTGCAGACGTGGCGGCGGTGCTCGACCCGCAGGCGCTCGCGCGCCTGCGCGAGCTCGATCCGGACGGCCAGAGCAAGCTGCTGGCGCGTGTCGCGCAGGCCTTCGCGACCTCCGTCGCGCGACTGCTGCCGCAGATGAAGACGGCCTTCGAGGCGGGCGACGTGGCGGCGATCCATCATGTCGCGCATACCCTGAAGTCGTCGTCGGCGAGCATCGGCGCGGTCAGGCTGTCGCAGCTGTGCGCCGATATCGAGGCCATGTCCCGCGATGGCCGCGTCGAGCGCCTGGCCGACGCGATCTCGGCATTCGAAAGCGAGATCACCGCCGTGCAGGCTGCATTGAAGCAAACCCTGGGCGACTCCGCATGAACCGGCCGGTGCAACCGCCGGGACCGGCCGCGCCTGCACTGCGCAATGTCCTGCTCGTCGACGACGACGAGGTGAATCTGCTGCTGACGTCGCACGCGCTGCGCGACGCCGGATTCGAGGTCACCGAAGTGACGAGCGGCGAGCGCGCGCTCGAACTGCTCGACACCTGGGTGCCCGATATCGTCGTCCTCGACGCGCTGATGCCCGGACTCGACGGTTTCCAGACCTGCCGCCGGCTGCGCCTGCGCAGCGGCTTCGACGCGCTGCCGGTGCTGATGCTGACCGGCCTCGACGACGACGCGTCGATCACCCGCGCCTACGAGTCGGGAGCGACCGACTTCTTCGTCAAGTCCACCCAGTGGAGCCTGCTGGCCGGGCGCCTGCGCCACCTGCTGCGCTCGTCGAGCATCCGCATCGAGCTCGAGCGCAGCAAGGCCAAGCTCGCACGCGCGCAGGATCTGGCGCGCATGGGCAGCTTCGATTGGCGGCGCGGGCACGGCGGTCTGGTGTTCTCGATCGAGGGTCTGCGCGTGCTCGGCATGGGGCCGGATGCGGCGTTCGGCATGCGCCAGATGCTGCGCATCGTGAACGAGGACGTGCGCGGCGGCCTGATCGAGCTGCTGCACGACGCGCTGCGCCACAAGCTCGCGCTGGCGACCGACGTTCCGGTCACGCTGTCCGACCGCAAGCAGCGCATCGTGCATATCGAGGCGGAGCCCGAATTCAACGAACACGGCCACCTGTCGGGCTACACCGGCATCGTGCAGGACGTGACCGACCGCCGGCTCGACGAGGACAAGATCCGCCACCTGGCGAATTTCGACACGCTCACCGGCCTGCCGAACCGCCACCAGCTGATCCTGCGCGCCGAGAGCGCGCTCGACCATGCGCGCCGCCTCGGCCACCAGGTCGGCATCCTGCTGATCGACCTCGACCGCTTCAAGGTCATCAACGACACCCTCGGCCACGCCGCGGGCGATGAACTGCTGATGGAGGTCGCGCGCCGCCTGCGCTCGAGCGTGCGCCACTCGGACAAGGAGATCGAGGGCTCGATCGATTCGATGGGCTCGCGCTCGCACCGCGCGCTCGAAGGCGTCGGCCGCTATGGCGGCGACGAGTTCGTCGCCCTGCTGCCGGAGATCGGCGACGAACTCGACGCCGAGCGCGTCGCGTCGCGCATCCTCGATCTGATGAAGGATCCGATCTTCGTCGGCGGCCAGGAATGCTTCGTCACGGCGAGCGTCGGCGTCGCGCTCTTTCCGCGCGACGGCGCGTCGGTCGCCGACCTGATGCGCGGCGCCGACATCGCGTTGTACGCCGCCAAGTCGCAGGGCAAGAATACGCACGCGATCTACAGCCCCGTCCTCGCCGGCAAGGGGCGCGAGAAGATCGAGCTCGAAAGCGCGCTGCACAAGGCGATCGAGCGCAACGAACTGGTGCTGCACTACCAGCCCAAGGTCGACGCGCGCAGCGTGCGCATGATCGGCGTCGAGGCGCTGATGCGCTGGAACAGGAACGGCGTGCTCGTGCCGCCGGGCGACTTCATCCCGCTCGCCGAGGAGACCGGGCTCATCGTTCCGCTCAGCGAATGGGCAATCCGCGAGGCGGCGCGCCAGACGCGGATCTGGCAGGACCGGTTCGGCTTTTCCGATGCGATCGCGGTCAACCTTCCGAACCGCCTGTTCGAGCGCACCGACCTGCTCGAGCACATCCACGCCGCGGTCAGCCAGAACGGCGTGCCGCACCATTCGATCCAGCTCGAGATCACCGAGACCGGGCTGATGAAGGATTCGGGCAACGTCAACATGACGCTGCACCGCTTGAACGAGATGGGTGTCGAGATCTCGATCGACGATTTCGGTACCGGCTATTCGTCGCTGTCCTACCTGACCAATATGCCGATCAACGAGCTGAAGATCGATCGCGCCTTCGTCCACAACCTCGGCCTCACGCCGCAGAGCTCGGCGATCGTCACCGCGATCATCGCCATCGCGCGCTCGCTCGGGTTGCGCGTCGTCGCCGAGGGCGTCGAAACGCTGCGCCAGATGGAACAGCTGCATCGCCTCGGCTGCCGCTTCATGCAAGGCTTCCTCTTCAGCCGGCCGCTCGCGCCGGAGCAGCTCGAGATCTGGCGCAACCAGATGCTGCTCGATCGCAAGGCGCCGTGGATCGTCGATTCGGCCGACGACGGGTCGGCAACGCCGGGCCCGCTGCTTCGGGCCGCGAGCGCCGTGCCTCGGGCATGAACGCAACGGCGTTCGCTCCTTGAACTCGACGATGGATACGCGCGCATCGATCGCGTCCGGCGCGCCGCAGCCGGCCCAGGTGGCGAAGGCCGCTCTCAAGCGGCTGGTCGAGAGCAAGCTCGAACCGACGCCGGAGAACTATGCCCGGGCCTATCGGGCCGAGGGTGGGCACAACGGCAGGCCGATGCACTCCGAACGCGCGTTGCACCTGCTGGATCGGCTGTCGCTTGCCGCCGGGCCGAATGTGCCGGCGGCGGATCGGCGCGCGCTGGCGGCGGCGATTCTCGACGGGCGCTGGGAGCTTGCCGAGCGCGCGCTCGACAAGCTGACGGTCGAGAACGATCGCGGCGCCGCGCTGGCGAGCCTGATCGGGCGCATCGTGCGCGGCGTCGAGCGCGGTGGGCGGCAGTGGACCAGTGGACGGCGCAAGGAGAGCCTGCAGCGTGTCCTGGCCGGCAGCCACGGCGATGCCGGCGTTCTCCAGACGCGCCTGGCGCAGCTGCTCGGCACCTGGGAAAAAGATTGCGCCGATGAGGTTGTCGCCGCATTCGACCCTACGTCCGGGATCGAGGCGCGGTCCGAGCCGGGGCCCGCGGCGCCGGCAGCGGTCGGGTCTGCGGTGGCGGCGGATACCGGGCCGCAAGCGCCGCCGGGTGTCGATTGCACCGGCGCGCCTGCTCGCGGCGCGGATCACGATGCCTGGGCCGCGAGCGTGGCGCATCTGAGCGCCAGCCTGCACCGTGCACTCGCTGCGACGGGCGCCGACGAGCAGGCGGCGCCGCTCGCCACCCTGACGCATGAGATCGTCGAGCGCGGTGCGACGGCGCAGCGCGCCGAGGCGCTGCTGGCGCACTGCCAGGGGATCGACAGGGTGCTGCAGCACCGCCACCATCTGGTCGATCAGCTCGGCGGCCTGTGTCGCGAGCTGACGGCCGGGCTCACCGACCTGGCCGAGGACGACAGCTGGGCCAAGGGGCAGCTCGATGCGATGCTGCAGAAGCTCGACGACGGCATCAACGCGCGCGGCGTCAAGGCGGCGACCGAAGTGCTGCGCCACACGCGCGAACGCCAGCGCGAACTGCGCGACGAACGCAGCCGGGCGCGCGATGCGCTGAAGTCGCTGATGAGCCAGATGCTGCAGGAGATGGGCGAACTCGGCTCCCGCACCGGCAGGTTTCACGACAATATCGGGCGCTACGCGCAGGAGATCAACGGCGCGCAATCGCTCGAGGGCCTGACCGGTGTCGTCGGCGAGATGCTCGAGGAGACGCGCAGCGTGCAGGATCTCGTCGGTCAGACCCAGCAGCGGCTGCAGGCCGAGCACACGCGCGCGGCGCAGCTCAGCGAGCGTGTCGCGACGCTCGAATCCGAGCTGCGGCGCCTGTCCGACGAGGTGACGACCGACCAGCTGACGCGCGTCGCCAATCGGCGCGGTCTGCTGCAGGCGTTCGAGGTCGCGCGCGCGCGCGCCGAGCGCGATGGCCAGCCGCTGTCGATCGGACTGCTCGATGTGGACAATTTCAAGCGCCTGAACGACGAACTCGGGCACGGCGTCGGCGACGTCGCGCTCAGATCGCTTGCCGAGGCGGTCGCCAAATCGCTGCGGCCGGACGATGTCGTGGCGCGCTACGGCGGCGAGGAATTCGTCGTCCTGTTGCCGGCGACCGCCGCCGATGACGCTCAGCAGATCCTGACCCGGCTGC
The DNA here is from genome assembly GCA_014879745.1 of Burkholderiaceae bacterium. GTDB lineage: Bacteria > Pseudomonadota > Gammaproteobacteria > Burkholderiales > Burkholderiaceae_C > CAIKUF01. Next base: position 11,744 of record JACSRM010000131.1, read on the forward strand.
AGCGCTCGCTGTCGGGCGGACTCTTCATGCACGAGCGCAGGCAGGTGCTGGTGACGTTCTCGGCCGGTGTCACGATCCACCGCGCCGGCGATGCGATCGAGCCGGCGCTCGAACGCGCCGATCAGGCGCTGTACGAAGCCAAGCGAACCGGAAAGAACCGCACCTGCGTCGCCTGAGCGGGCGGCGCAACCGGGGGCCAGCGGTCTCGCGCAGGGGCCGCCAAAAGCAGAAGGCGGCGCCGGAAACCCGTGCGCCGCCTTCGCGGATCGGATCCGGCCGCTCTCGGCCGGCAACCCGACTTACTTCTTCTGCTTCGGCGGGCCCTTGTCTTGGCCGGCCACCGACTCCTGACCCTCGACGATCGTGCCGGCCTTGTTGGCGGCCTTGGTTTCTTCCTTCGTCGCGGCGCGGTCGCCGACCTTGGCGGGCTTGGTGGGCATGTCCTGATGGGTTACCGTTTCCTGGCCATGCGGAATCTCGCCGGCCTTGTTGGCGGCTCTCGTCTCCGCCTTGGTTGCGGCGCGGTCGCCGGTCTTGGCGGGCTTCTTCGGCGTGGCCTGTTCGGTCGTCGATTGCTGACCCGAGGGGATCTCGCCGGCCTTCTTGGCGGCGGCAGTGTCGGCCTTGACTTCGGCGCGGGTCGGCGACGAAGTGGATTGGGCCGAGGCGGATACGGCAAAGGCCGAGATCAGGGCGAGCGTGAAGAGGGAGGGAGCGAATTTCATGCGTATCTCCAGTTGCAAGGATATTGACTCAGGGCGGTTGCCATCGACTCACTGCCGGTCATTCGTGGACCCAAGTCCATGCGCCGACCGTGGTGATGATTAGCGCTCTCTCAACGCTTGGCGCTACCGGTCCGTTTACAGGGGACGCCAAATTCTACATGGAGCGGGGGTCATGGTGCGATCTGTTGTCATCGTGCAACCGGACCCTGCTCGCAGGGACCGGCGCCGGCCGGCGCTGGCGGAGACGGTGAGATTCGAACTCACGGAGGAGTCGCCCCCTCGGCAGTTTTCAAGACTGCTGCCTTAGACCGCTCGGCCACGTCTCCAGCGCTGGACCGATTCTAGTGGCGGGGTCAGCCTGCGCCCCCCGGCTTGCGCGCCTGCGGGCAGCGGATCTGGTGCAGTTCGCGGCGGCCGCCATCGATGCGCACCGCGGTGAGCGCACCGCCCCAGACGCAACCGGTATCGAGCGACAGCAGTTCGGGCGTATCGATCAAGCCGAGGGTGGACCAGTGGCCGAAGGCGATCGGCGTCCCTGCCGTCTTGCGCGCGGGCACCTCGAACCAGGGCATATAGCCCTTGGGAGCGGTGCCGGCACCGTCCTTGGTCGCGAATTCGAGGCGGCCGCGGGCGTCGCAGAACCGCATCCGCGTCAAGGCGTTGACGATGAAGCGCAGCCGGGCGGCGCCCTCGAGCTCATCGCTCCAGCGCGCCGGCGCGTCGCCGTACATCTTGCGCAGGAAGCTCACGCGGCCGGGGCCGCGCAGCGCCGCTTCGACCTCGGAGGCGAGGGCGAGCGTCGCCGCGCAATCCCATTGCGGCGCGACGCCGGCGTGCACGAGCAGCCAGCCGGCCTCGAAGGCGGCGAGCCGTTGCGAGCCCAGCCAGCCGAGCAGCTCCTCGCGGTCCGCGGCGTCGAGGATGTCGCCGAGCGTGTCCTGGCGCTTGAGCGGCTGCGCGCCGGCGGCGACGGCGAGCAGGTGTAGGTCATGGTTGCCGAGCAGGCAATCGGCCGCCCCGTCGAGGGCCTTGATGCGCCGCAGCGTCGCGAGCGACTGCGGGCCGCGGTTGACGAGGTCGCCGAGGAGCCAGAGGTGGTCGCGCGACGGCGAGAAGCCGATCTCGGCGAGCAGGCGGTCGAAGGCGTCGCAGCAGCCCTGCACGTCGCCGATGAGGAAGATCATGGCGTCGATTCTGCTACGCTTTGCGGCCCCACCATTCGAAGGAACCTGCGCAGCGGCCGGCGGTCCGCGATGCGCGCCGCATGGACGTCGTCCTCCTCGCCTGCCTGATCCTGCTCAACGGGCTGTTCGCCATGTCGGAGATGGCGCTCACGGCGAGTCGCAAAGTCCGCCTGGCCGCGATGATCGAAGCCGGCGACCCGAAGGCGCAGGCCGCGCTCGCGCTGCACCTGAATCCGACCAAGTTCCTGTCGGTGGTGCAGATCGGCATCACGTCGATCGGCATCCTCAACGGCATCGTCGGCGAGGCCGCGTTCTCCGAACCGCTCGCGGCATGGCTGATGGATGCCCTGCATATCAGCCCGAAGGCGGCGGCGATCAGCGCGACCGGCCTCGTCGTCTTCTTCATCACGGTGCTGACGATCATCTTCGGCGAGCTCGTCCCGAAGCGGCTCGGGCAGATGTTCCCGGAGCGCGTCGCGCGCCTCGTCGCGCAGCCGATGGAGTGGCTGTCGTGGCTCACGCGGCCGCTCGTCAGGTTCCTGTCCTGGTGCACGGTCGTCACGCTGCGCCTGCTGGGGGCGAAGGCGCAGGCCCGCGTCGTGACCGAGGAGGAGATCGCCGCCAGCCTCGAGGAGGGGCTGGACGCCGGCGTGATCGAGGTGCAGGAACACCAGATGGTGCGCAACGTCTTTCGCCTCGACGACCGGCCGATCGGCTCGATGATGATCCCGCGCAACGAGATCGTCTGGCTCGATGTCGGTGCGCCGCAGGCGGCGGTGCTCGACGTGCTCGGACGCACGGCGCATTCGCGCTACCCCGTCTGCCGCGGCGGACTCGAGGACGTGCTCGGTGTCGTTTCGGCGCAGAGCCTGCTGCAGCAGGCTTTGCGCGGCGAGGCGCTCGCGCTGACCGGGCAGTTGCAGGCGGCTGTCTATGTGCCGGAGACGCTCTCGGGGATGCACCTGCTCGAGCAGTTTCGCGCGACGAGCGTCGAACTCGTCTTCGTGGTCGACGAATATGGCGCTGTGCAGGGCGTCATCACCGCGCGCGACGTGCTCGAGGCGATCGCCGGCGAGTTCACGAATCCGGCCGACCTCGATGCCTGGGCCGTCGAGCAGCCCGATGGAAGCTGGACCTTCGACGGCCTGATCCCGGTGCCCGAACTGAAGGATCGCCTGGGCTTGAAGGATCTGCCGCAGGAGGAGCGCGGCCTTTACAACACGCTTGCCGGCATGGTCGTGCTGCTGCTCGGCCGGCTCGCGCGGACCGCCGACGCCGTGGAGTGGAGCGGCTGGCGATTCGAGGTCGTCGCGCTCGAAGGCAAGCGCATCGACAAGGTGCGCGCCAGTCGCCTGCCCGATCTGCCCGACGCCGAAGCGGGCTGAGCGTCGCGCCGCGCGGGCTTCGCTGCGCCGGCGGCGGGCGCGGACCGGGAGTCTCGAATCCGGCCATGCGGTGTGGCGGCGCTGAATTGGCTACCATCAGCGGTGAAGGTCGCGCCCGCTGCCGCGCCGCGATCTGCCACCAGTTCCGAAACCCCAGCCGGAGTCGCCGATGAGCAAAGCCTTCGCATCCCAGGCCGATCTGGTCGAAAAGAAAGTCAGCTTCGACAAGCTGTCCGACAACGCCTACGCCTATACCGCCGAGGGCGATCCGAATACCGGCATCATCGTCGGCGACGATGCGGTGATGGTGGTGGATACGCAGGCGACGCCGGTGATGGCAGCCGACGTCATCCGGCGCATCCGCGAAGTGACCGACAAGCCCATCAAGTACGTCGTTCTGAGCCACTACCACGCGGTGCGCGTGCTCGGCGCGAGCGCCTACAAGGCACAAGAGGTGATCGCGAGCCAGGACACCTACGACCTGATCGTCGAGCGCGGCGAGCAGGACAAGGCGAGCGAGATCGGGCGCTTTCCGCGCCTCTTCAACGCCGTCGAATCGGTGCCGCCGGGGATGACATGGCCGACGATGACCTTCAGCGGACGCATGACGGTCTGGCTCGGCAAGCTCGAAGTGCAGCTGCTGCAGCTTGGTCGCGGCCACACGAAGGGCGACACGGTGGCGTGGCTGCCGGCACAGAAAATCCTCTTCAGCGGCGACCTCGTCGAATTCGACGCCACGCCGTACGCGGGCGACGCTTACTTCCAGGACTGGCCGGCGACGCTCGATGCGATCGCCGCGCTGGCGCCGCAAAAGCTCGTTCCGGGGCGCGGTGCCTCGCTGCAGACGCCGCAGCAGGTGCAGGCCGGACTGGCCGGCACGCGCGCCTTTGTCTCCGAGTTGTTCGCCCAGGTGCGCACCGGCGCCGCGGCCGGCCGCCCGCTGCGCGAGGTCTATCGCGAAACCATCGATGCGCTGCGCCCGCGCTACGGGCAATGGGTGATATTCGACCACTGCATGCCGTTCGACGTCACGCGCGCCTACGACGAAGCGACGAAGTTTCCCGATCCGCGCATCTGGACCGCCGAACGCGACATGGAGATGTGGCAGTCGCTCGAGGGCCGCTGAGCGGCGCGCCCCGATGCACAGCACGTATACCTATCCGACGCTGCCCTACCGCAAGCCGGCCGAGCTGGCCAGCGGCAATGCGTCGCGCCACGCGGTCGTCGTCGTCGGCGGCGGCCCGGTCGGCCTCGCGGCGGCGATCGACTGCGCGCAGCGCGGGCTCGAGGTGCTGCTGCTGGACGACGACAATACGGTCAGCGTCGGCTCGCGCGGGCTGTGCTACGCCAAGCGCACGCTCGAAGTGCTCGACCGCCTGGGCTGCGGTCAGCCGCTGGTCGACAAGGGTGTGACGTGGAACGTCGGACGCACCTTCCACGGCGACGGCGAGGTCTACAACTTCAATCTGTTGCCCGAGGCCGACCATCAGCGCCCCGGCATGATCAACCTGCAGCAGTACTACCTCGAGGAGTATCTGGTGCAGCGCGCCGATGCGCAGCCCGGGCTCGAGCTGCGCTGGAAGAACAAGGTCGTCGGCGTCGCGCCGGACGACGCCGGCGTGACGCTCGAGGTCGAGACCGAGGACGGCCGCTATCGCGTCCATGCCGACTGGCTGATCGTCGCCGACGGCGCCCGCAGTTCGGTGCGCCGCATGCTCGGCCTCGATATCCAGGGCAAGATCTTCCAGGATCGCTTCCTGATCGCCGATGTCGTCATGAAGGCGGACTTTCCCGCCGAGCGCTGGTTCTGGTTCGATCCGCCGTTTCACCCCGGGCAGAGCGTGCTGCTGCACCGCGAGGCCGACAATGTCTGGCGCATCGACTTCCAGCTCGGCTGGGATGCCGACCCCGATGTCGAGAAGCAGCCGGCGCGCGTCATCCCGCGCATCCAGGCGATGCTGGCGCACCGGCGCGATCAGGCTGGAGTGTCGCAAGGCGGGCAAAGTGCACCGGACTTCGAGCTCGAATGGGTCAGCGTCTACACCTTCACCTGCCGCTGCATGGAGTCCTTCCGGCATGGCCGCGTGCTGTTCGTCGGCGACGCCGCGCACCAGGTATCGCCGTTCGGCGCGCGCGGCGCGAACTCCGGCATCCAGGACAGCGACAACCTGGCGTGGAAACTCGCGCTCGTCGCCGGCGGCAAGGCGCCGGCCGCGCTGCTCGATACCTACAGCGAAGAGCGCGTCGCCGCCGCGAAGGAGAACCTGCTCAATTCGACGCGCTCGACCGATTTCATCACCCCCAAGAGCAACGTCTCGCGCTGCTTTCGCAACGCCGTGCTGACGCTCGCCGGCAAGCATGCGTTCGCGCGCATGCTCGTCAATTCGGGGCGCTTGTCGGTGCCGACCTTCCTGACCGCATCGCGCCTGAATACGCCGGACGGCGATGCGTTCGACGGCCACATGGCGCCCGGCGCACCGATGGACGATGCGCCGGTGCGCGCCGGCGGCCGCGACGACTGGCTCTTGCGCCACGCAGGCGGGCGTTTTGCGCTGATGCTGTTCGCCGACGATGCGGCCGCGCTCGACGCGGCGACGCTTGCCGATCTGACGACGCTGGCGCAGGGGCCGCTCGGCGTTGCGACGCTCGTCGTCGCGCCGCGCGCGGGCGCCGTGCCGCGCGGGGCGCCGGAGGGCACGACCGTGATCGAGGACGTGAAGGGCCTCGTTCGCAGGCGCTACGACGCGCGCGTGGGAACGGCCTACCTGCTGCGCCCCGATCAGCATGTCGCCGCGCGCTGGCGCAGCCTGCGTGCGCCGGCGGTGCAGGCCGCGCTGGCGCGCGCCACTTGCAACCACTGAGGATGCATGCCATGCAACATCTCGTGACCGAGCCCAATTTCGGCATTCCCGGCCAGCGCTATCTGCGCGAGTTCACGCCCGGCGACGATTTCTACGAACGGCTGATCGAGACCCATCGCGGCTTGAGCGACGAGCAAAGCCAGCTCGTGAACGCGCGCCTCGTGCTGCTGCTGGCGAATCATGTCGGCGATCTGCGCGTGCTCGACGAGGCGCTCGCCGCGGCGCGCGACGGGGTCTGAAGGCGATGGCGGCACCGGACGCCTCCTTACGGCGCGCCAGCGTCGATCTGGACGCCACGCACGACCCCGGCGCGCGCTGCTGGGTCGCATCGGCGAACGAACCCGGAAGCGACTTTCCGATCCAGAACCTGCCGTACGGGCGATTCCGGCGCGCCGCCAGCGACGAGCCGTGGCGCATCGGGGTTGCGATCGGCGACCAGATTCTCGACCTCGAGCTCGCTCTGGCGCAATGTCCGTGGGACCCGGAGGTGGCGACCCTGCTCGAGCCGCTCGCCGCTGGCGATCTCGAGCCTCTGATGACGGCGAGCCTCGAAGAGCGCCGGCTGCTGCGCGTGGCGCTATCCACCGCGCTGCGCGACGGCAGCATGCAGGGGCCGTTTCTCGAGCTGTGCGTGCTGCCGCAGGCGCAGGCGCAGATGGCCCTGCCGTGCCGGATCGGTGACTACACCGACTTCTATACCGGCATCCATCATGCGACCGCGGTCGGCAGGCTCTTCCGGCCCGATCAGCCGCTGCTGCCAAATTACAAGTGGGTGCCGATCGGCTACCACGGGCGCAGTTCGTCGATCCGCATCAGCGGCGTCGACTTCCGCCGCCCGCAGGGACAGTTTCGTCTCGCGGCCGATGCGCCGCCCGTCTTCGGTCCGTCGCGCCGGCTCGACTACGAGCTCGAGCTCGGCGCCTTCGTCGGACCGGGCAACGCGCTGGGTGAGCCGATCGCGATCGCCGACGCGGAAGAACACCTGTTCGGGGTGTGCCTGCTCAACGACTGGTCGGCGCGCGATATCCAGCCGTGGGAATACCAGCCGCTCGGCCCGTTCCTGTCGAAGAATTTCGCGACGACGATCTCGCCCTGGATCGTGACGATGGAGGCGCTCGCGCCGTACCGCTGCGCCTGGAGCCGGCCGGATGGCGACCCGCAGCCGCTTGCGTATCTCGATTCGGCGGCGAACCGCGCGCGGGGTGCGATCGACATCGCGCTCGAGGTCTGGCTGCAGACGAAGGCCATGCGCGAACGCAATGAGCCGCCGGTGCGCCTGAGCGAGTCGAACTTCCGCGATGCCTACTGGACGCTGGCGCAACTCGTTGCCCACCACAGCAGCAACGGCTGCAACCTTGCTGCCGGCGATCTCCTGGGCACCGGCACGCAATCCGGCCCGCGTCCGCAGCAGGGCGGTTCGCTGCTCGAACTGTCGCAAGGCGGGCGCCAGCCGATGACGCTGCCCAATGGCGAGAAGCGCAGCTTCCTGCAGGACGGCGATAGCGTCACGCTGCGCGCCTTCTGCTCGCGCGAGGGCGCGGCGCGCATCGGCTTCGGCGCTTGCAGTGCGACGGTGCTGGGCGCGGCGTAGGCGCGGCATCGGCGCGGCATCGGCGAATTGCCGTCGCCGAACCGCAAGCGGTCGGCCTATCATTCGCGGGCGAGACAGACGGCGATTGCCAACCAAGACGAGGAGCGACCATGACGATACGAACGACACAACTTGCGATCCGCACCGCGCTTGCCGCCGCGGTCTCCGCGGCGCTGCCGTTCGCGGCCCAGGCGCAGACCGCCAGCGACGGCTGGCAATGGCAGGCAGCGATGTACGGCTTCTTTCCGGAGCTGAGCGGGACAACCCAGTTTCCGTCCGGCGCCGGCGGCCCCAATATCGACATCTCGTCCGAGAAGCTGATCGACAGTCTGAAGTTCGCCTTCATGGCGACACTCGGCGCGAAGAAGGGCCAATGGGGCTTCTGGACCGACATCTTCTACACCGACGTCGGCGGCTCCAAGAGCGGCACGCGCGACTTCGGAATCGAAGGCTTTCCGCTGCCGGTCGATGTCAACGGCAACTTCAGCCTCGATGTGAAGACGACGCTGTGGACGCTCGCCGGCACCTACGAGATCGCGAAGTCGCCGACCTATACGATCGATCTGCTGGCCGGCACGCGCCTGGCCGACATGAACCAGAACCTCGACTGGACGATCAACGGCGATATCTCGGGCATTCCGCTTCCCGGCCACAGCGGAACGCGGACGCTCGACCTGACGAACTGGGACGCGATCGTCGGCGTGAAGGGCATGGCCTACATCGGCGGCACCCAGAAGTGGTTCCTGCCGTACTACGTCGATGTCGGCGCCGGGCAATCGAAGCTCACCTGGCAGTTCTATGCCGGCCTCGGCTACCAGTTCGACTGGGGTGCGCTGGTCGCCGCGTGGCGCTACATCGAGTACCAGATGAAGTCCGGCGAGCCGATCCAGAGTCTCGAGTTCAACGGGCCGATGGTCGGCGCCGTATTCCGCTTCTGATCCTCCTCGCGCGGTGAGGCCGCGCAGCGTCCGGTGGCGTCGTGCCACCGAGACGATCAACTCACCGTGAGACGTGGCGCGCCGCTCGGCTCGGCGACGCTGCCGATCACCGCGGCGTGCGCGAAGGCGTGGCGCTCGAAGATCGAGAGCACTTCCGCGACCGCGCCCGGCGCGCACGAGACGAGCAACCCGCCGCTCGTCTGCGGGTCGGACAACAAGGCCTTGTCCTCGGCCGCGAACGTCGGTGCAAGCGCCACCTCGGCACCATAGGCGGCCCAGTTGCGGCCCGACGCACCGGTGACGAAACCGTGGCCGGCCAGTTCGCGCACGCCCGCCATCAGCGGTACCGACGCCCATTCGATCCGCACCTCGCAGCGCGCACCGCGCGCGATCTCGAGCGCGTGACCTGCCAGGCCGAAGCCGGTCACGTCGGTCAGCGCATGCACGCCGGGCAGGGCGGCCAAATCGGGTCCGGGGGTGTTGAGCTGGGTCGTCGTCGCGATCATCTGCGCGTAGCCGCCATCGCCGAGCGCGTCCTTCTTCAGCGCGGCCGACATGACACCGACGCCGAGCGGCTTGCCGAGCACGAGTACGTCGCCCGGCCGGGCGCCGGCGTTGCGCTTGACGTGCTTCGGGTGGACCAGCCCGAGCGCGACGAGGCCGTAGATCGCCTCCACCGAATCGATCGTGTGGCCGCCGGCGATCGGGATGCCCGCATCGCGGCACACCGCGGCGCCGCCCTCCAGGATACGGCCGATGGTCTCGGCCGACAGCACGTTGATCGGCATGCCGACGATCGCCAGCGCAAGAATCGGGCGGCCGCCCATCGCATAGACGTCGCTGATCGCATTCGTCGCCGCGATGCGGCCGAAGTCGAACGGATCGTCGACGATCGGCATGAAGAAGTCGGTCGTCGCGACGAGCGCCCGCTCGTCGTCGAGCCGGTAGACGGCCGCGTCGTCGGCGGTCTCGATGCCGACCAGCAGCGCCGGTGGAATCGGCATCGCCGCCGTGCCCTTCAGGATCTCCGACAGCACGCCCGGTGCGATCTTGCAACCGCAGCCGCCGCCGTGCGACAGCGTCGTCAGGCGGGGTTCGGCGGGAGCTTGTGGTGCGGTCATGTCGTGCGTCCTTGGGCAGCGGCCTCGTTTTGCCTGGTCAGCGAGCGATGGCGCCTCGCGCGCCGCGCTTCGAGATCGTGGGGTGCGGCGCGCTTGGCGAACCGGCGAGCAGCGCGGCAAGCATATCGGCATCGTGACCGGCACGCCCGGGTTGGGCCGAGAGCGCGGTGGCGTCGTTGGCGACCCGGCGCGCGGCACCCTCGATCCATACCTCCCGCGCCCGCCGGCCGCAGCCGGTCGCGTCGATTCGATGTCGGCGCTTGCCGCCGCGGCGGGGTCCGGTCAACCGCGCGATCGGGATGCGACGGCGCGTTGCCGCTTGCGCACTGGCTCCAGGCCAGCGGCTGTCGGTCATCCCCTCGATCGGCGCCACCTGGCTTTCGTCAGGCCCATACCTCCAGGCTCATACCTCGTTGGAAAAGACTCTGTCTTGTGCAGTGCCGCACATAGCGCTACAATGCGCTTTTCGCAAGAAAGCTGCGTGGGCGGATTCTTCCAGCCCACTTTTTTTTGGGCGGGCGAACCGCGCGGCAGCAAGGCGAGTCGGGTTCCTGGCGAACCGGGCTTGCCCGATGTCTGGCAGAAGATCGGCAGGAGAAGGCGGCACAAGTCAATGACGTGGCAGAGCGTCGTCGAAGGCACGGTACGTGGCCTGGGGTATGAACTCGTGGATATCGAGATGTCCGCGGGCGGGCTGCTGCGCGTCACGATCGACCGCGTGCAGGGCGACCCGGCGGGGGAGTTCATCGTCGTCGACGACTGCGAGAAGGTCACGCGCCAGCTCCAGCATGTGCTCGAGGTCGAGAATCACGGCTACCAGCGATTGGAGGTTTCCTCGCCCGGGCTGGACCGGCCGCTGAAGAAGGCGGCCGACTATGCGCGCTTTGCGGGCGAGCGGGTCGCGCTCACGTTGAAGGCACCGCTCGCGGGTCGCAAGCGGTATAGCGGCACGTTGCTGCGACACCCCGCCGGGGACGGCTGGCAGTTGCAGCTCGACGCCGATCCGGCGCCTGCCGGGCACTCCAGGTCGCGCAAGCCTGCGGCTGCGCCGCCACATGAAGCGGCCGCCCGGGTGCTCGATTTTCGATTGGACGAAGTGCGTGAAGCTCGGCTCGTGCCGGAGCTCGATTTCAAGGGCCGCCGCTTCTTGCCGGCGGCGCCGCAGGATGCTGCGCAGGCCGGTGGCGGCGCGGGCGGTGTGGATGGAGGTCGCTGAGAATGAATCGCGAAATGTTGATGCTGGTGGATGCGATCGCGCGCGAGAAGAGCGTCGAGCGCGAAGTCGTCTTCGGCGCCGTCGAGGCGGCGCTCGCCTCCGCCACCAAGAAGCTGCACGGCGGCGAGATCGACGTGCGCGTGTCGGTCGATCGCGAGACCGGCGACTACGAGACCTTCCGCCGCTGGCACGTCGTTCCGAACGAGGCCGGCCTGCAGATCCCGGACGCCGAAGTGCTGCTCTTCGAGGCGCAGGAGCAGATCGCCGATATCGAGGTCGATGATTACATCGAGGAGCCGATCGAGTCGGTGACGATCGGACGGATCGGCGCCCAGGCTGCCAAGCAGGTCATCCTGCAGAAGATCCGCGATGCCGAGCGCGAGCAGTTGCTGACCGATTTTCTCTCGCGCGGCGACAAGATCTTCGTCGGCAGCGTCAAGAGGCTCGACAAGGGCGACATCATCGTCGAGTCCGGCCGCGTCGAGGGCCGCCTGCGCCGCAGCGAGATGATCCCGAAGGAGAACCTGCGCATCGGCGACCGCGTTCGCGCCGTCATCCTCGAGGTCGACGCCACGCTGCGCGGGCCGCAGATCATCCTGTCGCGCAGCGCGCCGGCATTCATGATCGAGCTCTTCGCGCTCGAAGTGCCCGAGATCGAGCAGGGACTGCTCGAGATCAAGAGCTGCGCCCGCGATCCCGGCTCGCGCGCCAAGATCGCCGTCGTCAGCCACGACCGGCGCGTCGACCCGATCGGCACCTGCGTCGGCGTGCGCGGCTCGCGCGTCAATGCGGTCACCAACGAACTGGCCGGCGAGCGGGTGGACATCGTGCTGTGGTCGGAGGATCCGGCGCAGTTCGTGATCGGCGCGCTCGCGCCGGCCAACGTGCAGTCGATCGTCGTCGACGAGGAGCGCCACGCGATGGACGTGGTGGTCGACGAGGAGAACCTCGCGATCGCGATCGGCCGCGGCGGCCAGAACGTGCGCCTCGCGTCCGAGATGACCGGCTGGCGCATCAACATCATGAGTGCCGAGGAGTCCGAGGCCAAGCAGAACGAGGAGAGCGACGCGCTGCGCAAGCTCTTCGTCGAGAAGCTCGACGTCGATGTCGAGGTCGCCGACATCCTGATCGCCGAAGGCTTCACGAGCCTCGAGGAAGTCGCCTACGTCCCGATGCAGGAGATGCTCGAGATCGAGAGCTTCGACGAGGAGACGGTGACCGAACTGCGCACCCGCGCGAAGGACGCGCTGCTGACGATGGACATCATGCGCGAGGAAAAGGTCGACAAGGTTTCGCAGGATCTGCGCGATCTCGAAGGTCTGGACGCCGAGATCATCGCGCGGCTGTCGGACGGCGGCGTGAATACCCGCGATGACCTCGCCGATCTGGCGGTCGACGAGTTGACGGAGCTGTCCGGCATCGACGAGGAGCACGCCAAGACGCTGATCATGAAGGCGCGCGAGCACTGGTTCACCACATGAAGCAGCGCCCCTCGCCGCACCGCAAGCTACACAAGTAAGGAAAGTATCCATGGCCGTGACCACCGTTGCCCAGTTCGCTGCAGAGCTCAACCGCTCGGCCGCGGCGCTGCTCGAGCAGCTCAAGTCGGCTGGCGTGGCGAAGGCATCGAGCGACGATGCGTTGACCGAAGCGGACAAGGAGCGGCTGCTCGACCACCTGCGTTCGTCGCACGGCACGGCCGGCGCCGAGCGCCGCAAGATCACCCTCACGCGCAAGTCGACGAGCGAGATCAAGCAGGCCGATTCGAGCGGCAAGGCGCGCACGATCCAGGTCGAGGTCCGCAAGAAGCGCACCTTCATCAAGCGTGACGAAGCGCCCGCCGCCGAGCCGGCGGCGCCCGTGATCGACGAAGCCGAACTGACGCGTCGCGAGGAGGAAGCGCACGCGCAGGCCGAACTGCTGCGCCGCCAGGAGGCCGAACTCGCCGAGAAGCGGCGCCTGCGCGAGGAGCAGGAGCGCGCCGAGCGCGAGGCTGCCGAGCAGCGCCAGCGCGAGGCGGTCGAGAAGGCGGCCGCCGAGGTGGCCGCCGAAGCACTCGCCGCTGCCGCCGCGCCCAAGCGCAAGATCTCCGAGAAAGCGGCTCAGAAGGCGGCGCAGAAAGCGGCCGCGACGGCCGCGGAGAAGGCCGCCGATGTGGCGCCCGAGAAGGCGGCCGCGGACGCCGCTGCAGCCCCTGCCGCGCCCGAAACGGCGGAACCTGCGAAGCCGGCGCTGCGCGTCATCAAGGCCGCCGACGTCGTCGACGAGGAGAAGCAGCGTCTGGCCGATCTGGCCAAACGCCGCAAGCAGGCCGAGGACGAAGCGGCGGCGATCCGCCAGATGATGAACGCTCCGAAGCGCGTTCTCGTCCCGCACAAGCCCGAGGAGCCGAAGCCCGCCGCGGCCGAGATCAAGGGCACGATCCACAAGAAGGCCGGCGTCGCCGCGGCTCCCGGCGCGCCGTCGGCTGCCAAGCCGGGCGAGAAGAAGTCGGTCAAGTCCGAGAAGCTGTCGTCGAGCTGGGCCGACGATGCGGCCAAGCGCCGCGGCCTGAAGACGCTCAATACCGGCGGTGCGACGCGCCCCGGCTGGCGTGCCCCGCGCGGCGGGCGCCGCGGCGAGCGCAACGACGGCGCGCCGTCGGCCTTCGTCGCGCCGGTCGAGTTCCAGGCACAGGAGGTGCACGTGCCCGAGACGATCAGCGTCGCCGATCTGGCGCACAAGATGTCGGTCAAGGCCTCCGAGGTCATCAAGCAGCTGATGAAGCTCGGCCAGATGGTCACGATCAACCAGCAGCTCGACCAGGAGACGGCGATGATCGTCGTCGAGGAGATGGGCCACAAGGCCTTCGCCGCCAAGCTCGATGACCCCGAGGCCTTCCTCGAAGAGGGCGCCGACGATAGCGGCGCCGAGGCGCTGCCGCGCGCGCCGGTCGTCACCGTGATGGGCCACGTCGATCACGGCAAGACCTCGCTGCTCGACTACATCCGGCGCTCGCGCGTCGCGGTCGGCGAGGCGGGCGGCATCACGCAGCACATCGGCGCCTACCACGTCGAGACGCCGCGCGGCATGATCACCTTCCTCGACACCCCGGGTCACGCCGCGTTCACCGCGATGCGTGCGCGCGGCGCGAAGGCGACCGATATCGTCATCCTCGTCGTCGCCGCCGACGACGGCGTGATGCCGCAGACCAAGGAAGCCATCTCGCACGCGAAGGATGCGGGTGTGCCGCTCGTCGTCGCGATGAACAAGGTCGACAAGCCCGAGGCGAATATCGAGCGGCTGAAGTCCGAACTCGTTGCCGAAGGCGTCGTTCCCGAGGAGTTCGGCGGCGATTCGCCCTTCGTGGCCGTCTCGGCCAAGACCGGCTCGGGGATCGACCAGCTGCTCGAGCAGGTGCTGCTGCAGGCCGAGGTGCTCGAACTCGTGGCGCCGGTCGACTCGCCGGCCAAGGGCCTCGTGATCGAAGCCCAGCTCGACAAGGGCCGCGGCCCGGTCGCGACCGTGCTGGTGCAGTCGGGAACCCTGAAGCGCGGCGATGTCGTGCTCGCCGGGTCGAGCTACGGCCGGGTGCGCGCGATGCTCGACGAGGACGGCAAGACGTGTACCGAGGCCGGGCCGTCGATCCCGGTCGAGATCCAGGGCCTGACCGAGGTGCCGCAGGCGGGCGACGAGTTCATGGTGCTCGCCGACGAGCGCCGTGCGCGCGAGATCGCGACCTTCCGCCAGGGCAAGTACCGCGACGTGAAGCTCAATCGCCAGCAGGCGGCGAACCTCGAGAATATGTTCGACACGAGCGGCCCGTCGCAGACGCTGTCGCTGATCATCAAGGCCGACGTCCAGGGTTCGCAGGAGGCGCTGTCGCAGTCGCTGCTCAAGCTCTCCACCGACGAGGTCAAGGTGCGCGTCGTGCATGGCGCGGTGGGTGCGATCAGCGAAAGCGACATCAACCTCGCGATCGCATCGAAGGCCGTCGTCATCGGCTTCAATGTGCGCGCCGACGCCGGGGCGCGAAAGCTCGCCGAAAGCAACAGCGTCGACATCCGCTACTACAACATCATCTACGACGCGGTCGACGAGGTGAAGGCGGCGATGACGGGCATGCTCGCGCCCGAGCAGCGCGAGGAGGTCATCGGCAGCGCGGAGATCCGCAAGGTCTTCGTCGCCTCCAAGATCGGCACCGTCGCCGGCAGCATGGTCACCTCGGGTGTCGTGCGCCGCGGCGCGCGCTTCAGGCTGCTGCGCGAGAACGTCGTCGTCCATACCGGCGAGGTCGATTCGGTGCGGCGCGAGAAGGACGACGTGCGCGAGGTCAAGGAAGGCTTCGAGTGCGGCATCAAGCTGAAGAACTACAACGATATCGCCGAGGGCGATCAGCTCGAGTTCTTCGAGGTGAAGGAAGTGGCCCGAACCCTGTAGCGCGGCACTTGCTCCCCCCGAACAAGCCCCGCCCTCCGCAACGACGGCGGGGCTTGTGCATGGGCTGTGCGCCGAACCCGCCATGCGACACAAGCGATCCATCCCCAACCGCGGCTTTCGCATCGCCGACCAGATCCAGCGCGACCTCGCCGAGCTGATCCGCGAACTGAAGGATCCGCGCATCGGCCTCGTCACGCTGCACGCGGTCGAAGTCTCGGCCGACTATGCGCACGCCAAGGTGTACTTCTCTCTCCTCGTCGGCGATGCGCAGGCGTGCGAGACGGCGCTCAACGAGGCTGCCGGCTACCTGCGCAACGGCCTCTTCAAGCGGCTGAGCATCCACACCGTGCCGACGCTGCACTTCATCTTCGACCGCACGACCGAGCGCGCCGCCGAACTCGGCGCGCTGATCCGGCAGGCCAACGCGACGCGGGCGAAGGAAGACTGAGCCGTGAACCGTGAGCGCGTCCGCAACGTGCGCCGTCCGGTGCACGGCGTGCTGCTGCTCGACAAGCCCGCCGGCCTGTCGAGCAACGATGCACTGCAGAAGGCAAAGCGGCTCTATCGTGCCGAGAAGGCCGGCCACACCGGCACGCTCGACCCGCTCGCAACCGGCCTGCTGCCGCTGTGCTTCGGCGCGGCGACCAAGTTCTCGCAGCAGGGGCTGGACGCCGACAAGGCGTACCGCGCGACGCTTTCGCTCGGCCGCACGACGACGACCGGCGATGCCGAAGGCGAGCTGCTGTGCGAGCGGCCGGTGAACATCACGCGAGAACAGATCGAACGCGCCTGCGCCGCCTTCACCGGCGTCATCGCGCAGACGCCGCCGATGCATTCGGCGCTCAAGCACGAGGGCAGGGCGCTCTACGACTACGCCCGCGCCGGCATCGCGATCGAGCGCGCGCCGCGCGAGGTGCGGATCGACGCCATCGAGATCGTCGAGTGGTGCGGCGATCGGCTCGTGCTCGACGTGCGATGCGGCAAGGGCACCTATATCCGCAGCCTCGCCGAGGATCTTGGCGAGGCGCTAGCCTGCGGCGCGCATCTCGCCGGTCTGCGGCGCACCGCGAGCGGTACGCTGCGCGTCGAAGATGCGCACACCCTCGACGCGCTTGCCGCGCTGACCGAGGGCGAGCGCGATGCGCTGCTCGCGCCGGCCGACGCACTGCTCGCTGGCTGGCCGAGGTTGCAACTCGACGCCGGCGACGCGGGGCGATTTCTGAGCGGCCTGCGCCGGCGCATCGACGCCGATGATGCGCCGCGAGTGCGCGTCTACGGCCCGCAGCGCGGCGCCTTCCTCGGCAGCGCGCACATCGCGGGCGGCGAACTGATCGCGGACCGGCTGTTGAGCCCGCCCGAGGTGCAGGCACTGCTCGCCGCCGCGCAGCCGGCCTGAATCCGACAACGAGAGCAAGACATGCACAAGCAGATCCGCAACGTCGCGATCATCGCCCACGTCGACCACGGCAAGACGACGCTCGTCGATCAGCTGCTGCGCCAGAGCGGGACGTTTCGCGACAACGAGAAGCTCACCGAGCGCGTGATGGACAGCAACGATATCGAGCGCGAGCGCGGCATCACG
>JACSRM010000249.1 GCA_014879745.1 Burkholderiaceae bacterium
AACCGACTCGAAGTCGATCACCCCCGCCGTCGCGGCGCCCGATGCGAAGACCGCTGCCGCGGCGATCGCACTCAATGTCAATTTGCTCATGTTCGCTGCTCCTCGATCCGGCACGACCCTTCGTGACGGTGCCGCGAAGCTAACCGGTCGCGGCCGATCTGACCATCCCCGATCCAAGGGGGCGTGCGGCAATATCGAACAACCCCGATATGTTCAAGCCTGCAAGCGTCCGGTAGAGTCGGGCGGCCTGCCGGCGGCCGCGGCGTTTGCGCGAACGGCTACCCGGCATTGACCATCGCCTGACCGAGATGACCACGCTTCGAGTCCTCGACGAGACCCACGCCCGCGCGATGGCGGCGCTGTGCGAGGCGATCGTCCCGGGGTCGGCGCGGGTCGGGCCGGTGGTTTACGTCGATGCGGTGCTCGCGGCGCTGGAGCCTCCGGCGCGCGCTGCGGCGCTCGCCGCGATTGCCGCGATTGCCGCGGCCTGCGCCGAAGGCACGCTCGCACGTCACGAGCGCACGCCGGAGTTCGCGCAGGTGCGCGCGCTCGCGATCGAGGCGTTCTACAGCGACTTCGTCGCGCCCGGCTGCAACGGCCCGGGCGCGTGGGCCGAGATCGGGTTCGAGCCGCCGCGCGCGGTGGACCTCGATCGCGACTGGTCCTACCTCGGGATCGTGCCGTGAGCGGCGGCGCCGAATTCGACGCCATCGTCGTCGGCTCCGGCGCGGGCGGCGGCGTCGTCGCCGGCGAACTGGCGCAGTGCGGGCTGCGCGTGCTGCTGCTCGAAGCCGGCCGCCACCTGAAGGCCGACGACTTCCGGCGCTGGGAGGTCAAGGCCAACCACGACCTGTTCGCTCCGACGCGCTTCGCGCCGCTGGCGGGCGGCGACGTCATCGCCTTCCTCGGCGGGCGCTGCGTCGGCGGGACGACGACGATCAACACCAAGGTCGCGCTGCGCGCCCACGAGGAGGACATCGCGAAGTGGCATGCGGCGACCGGGCTGACGAACGACGAGGGCGAGGCCTTCTCCCGCGCCGACCTCGACCCCTACTACGACCGCGTCGAGAAGCTGCTCGGCGTGCGCGAGCGCAGCGACTGGGGTCCCTGCGTCCACACGGTGCAGGCCGGGTTTCGCGCCCTCGGCGCCGAGCTCGAGCCCGTCATGTCTTACACCGACCCGAACTGCATGAACTACGGCTCGTGCCTGCAGGGCTGCCCGACGGGCGCCGGCAAGTCGACGATGAACACGTACATCGCATGGGCGCAGGAGCGCGCCGGGCTCGAATTGCGAACCCAGGCGCAGGTCGAACGGGTGCTCGTCGAGCCGCGCGGCGGCCGGCTGCATGCGGCCGGCGTTGAGTACATCGACGCGGCGGGCGAGCGCCACCAGGTGCGCGCGC
Source organism: Burkholderiaceae bacterium (assembly GCA_014879745.1). Taxonomy (GTDB): domain Bacteria; phylum Pseudomonadota; class Gammaproteobacteria; order Burkholderiales; family Burkholderiaceae_C; genus CAIKUF01. The sequence continues at coordinate 1,404 of JACSRM010000249.1, forward strand.
GCGTCGTCGTCGCCGCGGCAGGGGCGCTCGCGACGCCGCCGCTGCTGCGCCGCTCGGGGCTTGCCCACCCGGCGATCGGCCGCCACATCGGGCTGCACCCGGCGCGCCTCGTCTACGGGTTGTTCGACACGCCGCAGGACTCGCACCGCGTCTACCCGATCTCGGCGCATTGCATGAAGTTCCAGCGCGACGCCGACGGCGGCTTCGTCCTCGAGGCGTCGACGGTGATGGACCCGGTCGCGTTCGCGACGACGATCCGCGACGCCGACGGCCCGCTGTGGGGCGATCGCCTCGTCGAGGCGCTGCGCGGCTACCGCCGCTTCGCCGGCGTGCTGGCGATGGTCAACGACGACAACCACGCGTCGATCGCGATCGATGCCGACGGAGCCGAGCGCATCGCAGTCGACCTGCAGCCGCCGGAGCTCGCGCGCATCGATGCCGCACAGCGCTTCGCGCGCGACGCGCTCGCCGCGGCCGGCGCGCGGCGCATCTATCACACCGGCCTCTTCTCGACCCACACCCAGGGCGGCTGCCGGATGGGCGACGACCCGGCGCGCGCCGTCGTCGATCGCAACGGCGAGTCGCACGAGGTGCGCGGCCTCTTCGTCGCCGACGCGTCGCTCGTGCCGCGCACGATGTCGGTCAACCCGTCGCTGACGGTGATGGCGCTCGCAACAAGGATCGCCGAGCACCTCGCGCTGCGCCTCGAGCAGCCGGCGCATGCCTGAGCGCAGACGCGATGGAACGCTTCCACTTCAGCACCGTCACCGAATGCGCCGCCGACCGCACCGAGTGCTGGGAGCGCATCAACTTCTCCTACTTCGGCAACCTCGGGGCCGAGTGCCTGGAAGACGGCCCGCTCGACGCCGAGTTGTCGGCGTTCGACGTCGGGCCGCTGCGCATGTTCCGAATCGACGCTCCGGCGCACCGCGTCTGGCGCGACATGCGCCACCGCGACCTGCCGATCGACGACTACTACAAGCTCGTGCTGCAACTCGGCGGGCACGGGCTGATCCGCCACCGCGACCGCGCCTTCGACCTCCACCCCGGCGACTGGAGCCTGTACGACCCGCACCAGCCGTACTCGATCACGAACTTCGAGCGCGCGCAGCTTCTGGTGATGCAGCTGCCGCGCGAGAAGTTCAAGGGCTTTCGCGTCCCCGACCTGCACACGAGCGAGGCGCACACCGGCGCGCTGCTCGGCCTGTCGGCGGTGTTCGCATCGTTCGTGCGATCGCTCGCCGAGCAGCTGCCGATGCTCCCCGCCGACGTCGGCCCGGCCGTCAGCGAGACGGCGTTCGGCCTGCTCGCATCGACGCTTGCCGCGTACCAGCACGGCGGCGTCGAGCACGCGACGCTGCCGGCGGTGCTCAAGGCGCGCGTCAAGCAGCATGTGCAGGCGCACCTCGGCGAGCCCGACCTCACGATCGATCGCATCGCGCAGGACATGCGCTGCTCCAAGCGCTACCTGCACCGCGTCTTCGAGGACGAGCCCGTCTCGCTCGACCGCTACATCTGGCAGGCGCGCCTCGAGCGCTGCCACGCCGCGCTCGGTGCGCCCGAGGCGGCGCGCAAGTCCGTCTCCGAGATCGCCTACGCCTGGGGCTTCAACAGCAGCGCCCACTTCTGCCGGATGTTCAAGGCCCGCTACGGCGTCGCGCCGGGCGAGTTCAGGCGGCAGGCGCTGGAGGCGCGCTGAACCGCGCGGCCGGCGTCACAGGCCGTGCAGGCCGCACAGCACGTTCGAGTACATGCCGCCGTCGACAGGGATGTTGGTGCCACGGATCCAGGCCGAGCCGTCGGCGAGCAGGAAGGCGACGACCGGCGCGATGTCGGCCGGCTTGCCGGCGCGGTCCATCGTTCGCATGTCCTCCTCGGCGCGCGCGCCGAGCGTGCGCAGGAAGTCGGGCAGGATCGGCGTCTCGACCGGCCCGGGGCTGACGGCGTTCATGCGGATGCCGCGTTCGCGCCACGTCCAGCGGTTCTGCATCGTCCAGACGATCAGCGCCTCCTTCGAGAAGAAGTAGCTGCGCCCGCCTTCGATGCCGTGCGCGGCGCAAAACGCCGGCACGGCGTCGAAGTCGAGGTCGGCGCTCGCTTTGATCGCCGGCTTGGCGTCGGCCCAGCCGAGGCCGGCGAGCGATGCGAGGTTGACGATCGCCGCGCCGTCGGCCATCTTCGGCACGAGCTGGCGCGTCAGGTATTTCAGGCCGACGAGGTTGACGCGCAGCACCGCCTCGGGCGGGTGGGTCGGCGGCAGCCCGGCGATGTTCGCAAGGCCGTTCACTCCGGTCGGCAGCGCGGTGACGAGGGCGTCGATTGTGTCGCGCCGCGACAGATCGGCCTGCACGAAGCGGCCGACGGCGCGCGCCGGCGGCACGATGTCGACCGCGATCACTTCGGCGCCCATCGTCGCGAGCAGCGCGGCGGTCGCGGCGCCGATGCCCGACGACGCGCCGGTCACGACGATGGTCTTGCCTTGCAGCATGGCGCGCTCCTTGCGCGGCGCGGCGGGCGCATCGCCTGCCGCGCCGCGCTTGGGCAGGCCGCCGCGTGCGGCGGCCCGTCAGCTCCTTACTTGCGCTGATCCCACGGCGGCGCCATCTTGAGCGTCCAGCCGCCCTTGACGGCGGGGTAGACGAGCTGCAGCCGGCCGTCCCACCACTGGTTGGCGGTGCTCGTGATGAGGCCCAGGCCGGCGGGGCTGAACTTCACGTCGCCCTGCATCGTGCCCTTGAACTCGTGGCCGGCGACGGCGTCGCGCACCGTCTTCGAGTCGAGCGAGCCGGTCTTCTCGATCGCCATCAGCAGCACCTGCGCCGATGCGTAGAACATGCCGATCGTCACCGACTGCTTGTTGAACTGCTTGGCGTAGCGCTCGCCGAGCTCCTTCGCGCCGGGGTTGCCCGAGTCCATCGACCAGAAGCCGTCGGCGAGGATGTAGTTCGAGTCCTTGCCGAGCGCCTCGTGGAACTCGCCGGTCCACGTCCCCTTCCAGCCGTGGAAGTAGGGCACGCTGAACTTCTGCTCCTTCATCTGGCGCACGAGCGTGATCGCGTCGGTCGGGTTGCAAAAGAGCAGCACAGAGTCGACGCCCTTCGCCTTCATCTTCAGGATGTAGGCCGAGTAGTCCTTCGATCCCATCGCGAGCGGCTCGTTGAGCACCGGCGTCACCTTGTGCTTCTTCGCCATCGCCTCGAACGCGCCGCCGAAGCCCTGGCCGTCGGGCGAGTCCTCCATCACGATCGCGGGCTTGCTCGGCCGCTCGTTGGCGGGCAGCGTCTCCCAGATCTGGAACGGCACCTCGGCGCCGCCGCCGGCGTCGTAGAAGAACAGCGCCGACCACTTGAATTTCTTCGGCGACCACATGTGCGGCCACAGCGTCGTGATCATGTAGAACTTCTTGTACTTCTCGGCGGCCAGCGCGCCGGCCATGTTGAGGTCGCCGCCGTGGGTCGAGAGCAGCAGGTCGACCTTCTCGATCTTGATCAGCCGCTCCATCGCGTCGGTGACCTTGGACGGGTCGCTCTGGTCGTCGGCGACGACGAGCCGCACCGGCAGCTTCTTGCCGGCCGCCTTGATGAGGATGCCGCCCTTGGCGTTGACGTCGGCCACCGCCTGCTCGTACGACCATTTCTGGTCGAGCCCGTCTGCGGCGAGCAGGCCGGTCATCGAGATCGGCGCGCCGATCACGATCTCGGTCGGCGCCGTGGCCGCGAACGCGACGCCGGCGGGAATGGCCGCGGTCGCCGCCGCCGCCCCGAACAGATGCACCACTTCTCTACGCTTCATCTTTCGTCTCCTTGGTTGACGACTCGCTTCACCACTATGGCGCCGCGGCGGCCTTGCGCCGCCTGGCACCGCCCATGCGCAGTATTCCGTCGGGCATGAACAGCATGACGAGGATGATCAGCCCGCCCGACAGGATCGGGTGCGCCGCCGGCAGCCAGACGTTGGCCGCCGAGAACACCGCCGTCATCACGAACGCGCCGATCACCGGGCCGAGGATCGTTCCGCTGCCGCCCATCACCGTCATCAGAATCGGATAGAGCGTCCAGTTCAGGCTCAGGAACCCGCCCGGGCTGACGGCGAAGACGTAGAACGCGTACAGGCTGCCGGCGATGCCGGCGAGGAAGCCGCCGGTCGCGAACGCGAACACCTTGTACAGCAGCACGTTGACGCCGTTGGCCGATGCGGCGAGCGGGTCCTCGCGGATCGCCATCAGCGCGAGGCCGGCGCGCGAGCGGATCAGCGCCCACACCAGCAGCGTCGCGAAGACGGCGAACGCGAGCCCGACCCAGTAGTGCGGCGCGAGCGTCTCGAACGGCTCGGACGACATCGCGATGCCGAACGAGCCGCCCGTCACGCTGCCGCCCTTGATCAGCGCGACGCGCACGATCTCGCCGAAGCCGAGCGTGCCGAGCGCGAAGTAGTCGCCGGCGAGCTTCGACAGAAGCGGGATGCCGATCAGCGCCGCGAAGATCGCCGCCGCGATGCCGCTCGCGAGCATCGTCGCCGGGTTGAAGTAGAAGTGGCCGTCGGCGAGCCAGGTCGTCGAAATGATCGCCGTCGTGTAGCCGCCGACGCCGAAGAACGCGTGCTGCGCGAGGCTGATCTGGCCGGTGTAGCCGGCGACGAGGTTCCAGCTCTGCGCGAGCGTGATGTGGACGAAGACGAGGAAGAGGTAGAAGAACAGGTAGTTGTCCACCGCGCCGGGGATGAACGGCACGGCCGCGAGCGCGAGCACGGCGACCGTGCCGGCGGAGATCGAGCGCGGATGCTCCATCGTTCAGGCCTTCTTCAGCGTGCGAACGAACAGGCCCTCGGGCCGGAACATCAGCACGAGCAGGAACACCGCGTAGCCGGCGGCGTCGCTCCAGCCGGGCAGGAAGTACGAGGTCGTGCTCTCGATCACGCCGAGCAGGATGCCGCCGGCGAGCGCGCCGCCGACGTTGCCCAGGCCGCCGAGCGCAAGCGCGATCAGCGCCTTCAGGCTCAGCAGGAAGCCGAAGTACGGATCGATCGTGTACGTCGCGGCGAGCGTGCAGCCGGCGATGCCGGCGAGCGCGATGCCGACCGCGAACGCCATCATGTTGGCGCGGTGCGGCGCGATGCCGACGAGGGTCGATGCGACCATGTTCTCCGACACCGCGCGCACCGCCTTGCCGATCATCGTCTTGCGCAGGAAGAGCGTGACGACGATCGCGGCGGCGATCGCGATCGCGAAGCCGATCGAGCGCGTGAACGAGACGTGCATGCCGCCGAGGTCGAAGCTGGTCGAGGTGTAGGTCGTCGTGATCGAGCGCGGGTCGGGCGTCCAGACGACCGACATCGCGTTTTCGAGCATGAACATGAAGCCGACCGCGATCAGCAGCGAGATGTTCTTGTCCTCGAGCGCGGCGACGCGGCGAAAGAGCAGCTGGTAGACCGCGGCGCCGACGACGAGCGAGACCGGTACGAGCAGCACGAGCGTGACGTAGGGGTCGATGCCGAGCAGCTTGAAGAGCCAGTACGCCGCGTAGCCGCCGAGCACGATCATCGTCCCCTGCGCGATGAAGATGATGCGCATCGTGCCGAAGATCAGCGACAGCCCGATCGCCGCGACGCCGTACATCGCGCCGAACAGCACGCCGTTGAGCAGCAGCTCGCCGAGCAGGCGCAGGGTGTCCATGTCAGTGGCTCCGCAGCGCGTGGCGCGAGGGGTGAGGGGTGGAGCGGCGTTGCGGGCGGCGCGTGCCGCCAAAGGCGCCAGCGCGGCAGGGCGATCGACCCTCACCCCAGCCCTCTCCCGCACGCGGGAGAGGGAGCAGGCCAACTGCCGCACGCGGGAGAGGGGGCAGGCCTGCGCCGTGCCGCGCGCGCAGCCGAGCGAGCAGGCCAACTCCCTCTCCCCTCGGGGAGAGGGTTGGGGTGAGGGGGCCGTGCGCCACGGACCGGCGCCGAACGCGCTGTTCGATCCGCGGCTTCACGTCAATCGCGCCCGGCGGCCGCCGCGCGGCGCCGGGTGCGGGCGGATTGCGGTGCGATGCGGGGAACGGTTTCATGCGGCTCCCTCGTGCGCGACGCTGCCGATGTAGGCCTTGCGGATCGCCGGGTCCGCGAGCAGCTCGCGCCCCGGCCCCTGCATCACGATGCGCCCGGTCTGCAGCACGTAGGCCTGGTCGGCGATCTGCAGCGCCTGGTGCACGTTCTGCTCGACGAGCAGGATCGTCACGCCCTGGCCGCGCAGCGTGCGAACGAGCGCGAACATGTCCTTCACGATCACCGGCGACAACCCCATCGACGGCTCGTCGAGCAGCAGCAGCGAAGGCTGCGCCATGATCGCGCGGCCGATCGCGAGCATCTGCTGCTCGCCGCCCGACAGCAACCCGGCCTTTTGCTGGCGCCGCTCGGCGAGGCGCGGAAAGAGCGCGTACGCGCGCTCGAGCGATTCGCCCATCCGCGCCCGCGCCTGCGCCGGATAGGCGCCGAGCTCGAGGTTCTCCTGCACCGTCATGCGCGTGAAGAGGCCGCGCCCCTCGGGCACGTGCGACAGGCCGGCGGCGACGATGTCCTGCGGCGCGGTCGCGGCGATCGAGCGGCCGCGAAAGCGGATCTCGCCGCGGCGCGGATGCATCAGCCCCGAGACGGTCTTGAGCAGCGTCGACTTGCCGGCGCCGTTGGCGCCGACGAGGGCGACGATCGCGCCTTCGGCGACGTCGATCGAGACGTCCCACAGCGCCTGCGATTCGCCGTAGGCGGCGTCGACGCCGCGCACCTCAAGCAACGGGTTCGCCAAGGTAGGCCTCGATGACGTTGGGGTCGGCGACGACTTCGGCCGGCGCGCCGTCGGCGATCTTCACGCCGTGGTCGAGCACGACGACGCGGTCGCACACCGCCATGATCGCATCGACCTTGTGCTCGACCCACAGCACGCCGATGCCCTCGTCGTCGCGGATGCGGCGGATGACGCCGACCATGCGCTCGATCTCGACCGGATTGAGCCCGGCCATCGGCTCGTCGAGCAGCACGACGCGCGGCTGCGTCGCCAGCGCCCGCGCGATCTCGAGCAGGCGGCGCGCCGACAGCGTCAGGTGCGCCGCCTCGCGGTCGCGGTCGGCGGCCAGGCCGACGAGTTCGAGCGCGGCGAGCGCCGCCTCGCGCGGCGGCGTCGCCTTCGCGTGGCGGCCGTAGACGGCGCCGACCATCACGTTTTGCAGCGCCGTCATGCGCTGGAAGGTGCGCACCAGCTGGAAGGTGCGCGCGACGCCCTGGTGGCAGATGCGGTCCGGCCGCATGCCGGTGATGCGCCGGCCCTGCAGCAGCACCTCGCCGGCGTCGGGTTTGTAGACGGCGGTGATGACGTTGAAGCAGGTCGACTTGCCGGCGCCGTTCGGGCCGATCAGGCCGACGATCTCGCCGGCGCCGACCGCGAAGCCGACGTTGTCGAGCACGCGCAGGCCGCCGAACGACAACCGGATGCCGTCGAGCCGCAGGACGGCGGAGTCGCCCGCTTTTGCGCCGGCAGTCACGCGTCGCCTTCCTTTCCTACTGTGCCGCGCGCTGCACGAGCAGCGTGTCGGTGAACTGCTCGAAGCGGCGGATCTTGCCGCCGGCGACGTCCCAGACGTGCACGGTGCGCACGTCGAGCGGCTTGTGGCTTTCGCGGTGCAGCGCGCTGTAGCCGCCGATCGCGACGATCGTCGCGCCGCCGTCGACGAGCCGCTCGAGCTTGAACGCGAACTTGTCCCACGCCGCGCCGACCGGCTTGAAGACGTGCTCGACGATCTGCTCGACGCCGACCCAGGTGCCGGCCGTCGGGAAGCCCGCCGCCTCGGTCCAGCGGATGTCGGAGGCGCAATCGGCGAGCATCGCCGGCAGGTCGCCGCGCGCCGACGCGGCGTAGTGGTCGGCGACGATCTGATAGGCGCTGCGCTCGGTCATACCGGCTCCTCCCCTTGTGCGTAGGTCGTGACCGACGCCTTGCGGATGAAGGAGCCGGCCGGGCTGTTGGAGATCTTTCCATCGCCGGTCAGGCCGAGGAACTTGCCCGTCGAGCGTCCGCCCGCGAAGTCGAAGAAGAAGACCGAAGCGACCGGGATCAGGAACTCGCGGAAGGTGAAGATGTACTGGTCCTTCGCGAACCGGTAGTAGCTCGCCAGATCGACGGCGCCGTGGCCGCGCTGCACTCCGACGAGGCACTGCCAGGCGTAACGCTGCGAGTTGAGGTAGGTGTGCTCGTAGGTGTGGTTCGGGCTGTAGGTCTGCCAGGTGCGCAGGCCGATCAGGTCGCGCGTCGGCGCCGGCACTTCGCCGCTCGCGGCGCCGCCGTCGAGCGTGCCGGCGTCGAAGCGCTGCGCGACGCGCGGGTCGGCACCGGCAACGGCTGGATCGAGGATCGTGCACGTCACGGCGAGCACCCGCCGGCTCGCGACATCGGCGATCACGGTGATCGCCTCATCGGGCCGGCCGTCGCGCGTGAGGTCGATGAACCAGGTCGTCGGAGTGGTCTGCACGGCGTCGTACCAGCCGCTGCCCGACTCGCCGTCTTCGGCGCGCCACTTCAGCACGTGTTGCGGCTGCGGCTCGAGCGTCAGCGTCGCCCCCGGCAGCACGAGGCCGAGCGTCTGGCCGGCGAGCGCCTCGCTCGACGGCAGGCGGTTGGTCGCGATGCCGTAGGCGAAGTCGTCGTAGTTCTTCCAGTACTTGGGACGGGCCTGTGTCATCGGTCTTGCTCCTCGATCGCGTGCCGGTTTAGCCGGCGAGGATGAATTCGGCGCAGCGCTCGGCGATCATGATCGTCGGCGCGTTCGTGTTGCCGCCGATGATGGCCGGCATCACCGACGCGTCGCAAACGCGCAGGCGCTGGAGGCCGCGCACGCGCAGCTTGGGGTCGACGACGGCCGCGGCGTCGCGTTCGGCGCCCATGCGGCAAGTGCCGACCGGGTGGTAGACGGTCTTCGCGCGCTGGCGGGCGTAGTCGGCGAGTTGCTCGTCGCCGACCTCGTCGGCGCTGCCTGGCGCAAGCTCCTCGCTCACCACCTTGCGCATCGACGGCGCACGCAGGATGCGCCGCGCGAGCTTGATGCCGCGCACGAGCGTCGCGACGTCGGCCGGGTTGCTCAGGTAGCCGCCGTCGAAGACGATCGCCGACATCGGGTCGGCGTCGCGCAGCCGCACGCTGCCGCGCGAGCGCGGGTGCAGGAAGCAGGGGTTGATCGACACGCCGTGGCCGGGCAGCGGCTCGCGATCGACGTCGCCGACGAGCACCGGCAGGACGTGGAACTGGACGTCGGCGCGGCCGCTGCCCAGCGTATCGACGAAACCGCCGCACTCGACGACGTTGGACGTCAAGAGCCCGGTGCGAAATGCCTTCCACTGGATGCCATGCCTGAGCGCGGTGAGGCCACGGTCGTTGCCGGCGAGGCTGATCGGATCGCGCGCGCGGCCGTAGACGCCGACCTCGAGGTGGTCGTGGTAGTTGCCGCCGACGCCCGGCAGGTCGTGCACGACCTCGATGCCGTGCGAGCGCAGATGCTCGCCCGGGCCGATGCCCGAGAGCATCATGATCTTCGGCGTCGCGAGGCCCCCGGCGGCGAGGATCACCTCGCGCCGCGCTTCGGCGCGCAGCGTGGCGCCGCTGGCCATGCGGTACTCGACGCCGGTCGCGGCGCCGCCTTCGGTCAGCACGCGCAGCACGTGGGCGCCGGTCTGCACCTCGAGCTTCGGGTCGCCCTGCACCGCCGCGAGATAGGTTGCGGCGGTGCTGCCGCGCTGGCCGTCGAAGGTCGTCGTCTGATAAAAGCCCACGCCGAGCTGATGCTCGCCGTTGAAGTCGTCGTTGTAGCGCAGGCCGACCTCCTGCGCCGCCTTGACGAACGCGCTGCACAGCGGGTGGCGGTGGCCGTCGCTGACGCGCAGCGGTCCGTCGGTGCCGTGCCAGGGTTCGGACAGGCGCTCGTTGGATTCGGCGCGCTTGAAGACCGGCAGCACCTCGTCCCAGCCCCAGCCCGTGCAGCCCTGCGCCGCCCAGCCGTCGTAGTCGGCCGCCGTGCCGCGGATGTAGACCATCGCGTTGACCGAGCTGCCGCCGCCGAGCGTGCGGCCCTGCGGCACGTACAGCGTGCGGCCGGCGGCGTGCGGCTGGTGCTCGGTCTGGTAGACCCAGGTTCGCTCGGTGCCGATCACGCGCACGAAGGTCGCCGGCATCTGGATGAACTGGGTGTCGTCCTTCGGGCCGGCCTCGAGCATCAGCACCGAATGGCCGGCGCGAACGAGGCGGTGCGTGACGACGCAGCCGGCCGAGCCGCCGCCCACCACGATGAAGTCGAAAGTCCGAACCTCCGCCATTGCGGCCGCTCCTTCCCGGACAACGCGCCGTGCCGCGGCCGAAACGGTGCCGGCCGCGGTCGCGCGCATGATGCGGGCTCGCGGCGACGGGCGCAAGCGCAATGCCGCGCAGGTGCACGCTCGATCAAGCCGCAGTGCGCGATCGGCCAATCGCGCGCGCGCCGGCGGCTTCCCGCGCGGCCGGCGGCGTGCACACAATCCTGCTCCACCAACTTCGATGAGGGGGACGGCAGTGAACGAGATGCAAGGCAAGGTCTGCGTCGTCACCGGCGGCGGCGGCAGCGTCGGGCTCGCGTCGGCGCGTGCGCTGCTCGATGCCGGCGCGCGGGTGATGCTGGTCGATCGCGACGCGGCGCTGCTCGATGCGGCGCGCGCCGCGCTTGCCGCGCCGCCGGGTGCGGTCGAGACGGCGGTCGCCGACGTTGCCGACAGCGCGCAGACGCGCGGCTACATCGAGCAGACGCGCGCCAGGCTCGGCGCGATCGACTTCCTCTTTTGCAACGCCGGAATCAACGGCGCGATCGCGCCAATCGCCGAGTACCCCGAGGACCTGTTCGACGCCGTGATGGCGGTCAACGTGCGCGGCAGCTTCCTCGCGATCAAGCACGGCCTGCCGGCGATGAACGACGGCGGCAGCATACTCGTCAACGCGAGCGTCGTCGCCGTCACCGCCGACCCCGGTATCTGCGCCTACGCGACGTCAAAGCACGCCCTCGTCGGGCTGATGCGCGTCGCGGCAAAAGAATCGGCGCGGCGGCGCATCCGCGTCAACGTCATCGCTCCGGGCCCGATCGCCAATGCCTTCCAGGACGATATCGAGCGGCGCCTGTCGACCGTCGTCGGCCGCGACGCGACGCAGATGCTCGACGAGGCGATCCCGCTCGCCCGCCACGGCCGGCCCGACGAGATCGCGCAGATGGTGCTCTTCCTCGCCAGCGACCGCTCGAGCTTCTGCACCGGCGGCGTCTACCTCGTCGACGGCGGCATGCACGTCTGACGATAGCGCCGAGACTCAATCGGCACGGCCTGCGCCGCGCAGCCGCAGCCCGTTGGCGATCACGATCAGGCTCGCGCCGACGTCGGCGAATACCGCCATCCACATCGTCGCGTCGTCGAAGATCGCAAGGCCGAGGAAGGCGGCCTTGATCGCGAGCGCGAGCGCGATGTTCTGCACGAGGATCGCGTGCGTCGCGCGCGAAAGCCGCATCAGTTCGGGGACGCGGCGCAGGTCGTCGTTCATGACGACGACGTCGGCGGCCTCCATCGCGGCGTCGGTGCCGGCACCGCCCATCGCGATGCCGATCTCGGCCTGTGCCAGCGCCGGCGCGTCGTTGATGCCGTCGCCGGCCATCGCGACCGCGCCGTGCTGCTGGCGCAGTGCGTCGATCACGGCCTGTTTTTCCTCGGGCAGCAGGTTGGCGCGAACGTCGCGCACGCCTGCCTCGCGCGCGACAGCCTCGGCAGTGAGCGGGTTGTCGCCGCTGAGCATGACGGTGGCGACGCCCATCGCGCCGAGTTCGGCAACGGCCTGCGCCGAGCCGGGCTTGAGCGTGTCGGCGACGGCGAAGAGGGCAAGCACGCCGTCGGCGGCCGCGAGCAGGCTCGTCGTGCGGCCCTGCGCCTCGTGCTCGCGCAGCAGCGCTTCGATGCGCGGCGAGCACAGTCCGCGCTCCTCGATCAGCCGGTGGTTGCCGAGCAGGACGCGCCGGCCGTCGACCGTCGCCTCGACGCCGCGCCCGGCGAGCGCCTGGAAATCCTGCAGCGCGGCGTCGCTCGCCGGCAGTCCCGCGGCGATCGCCATCGAGACCGGATGCTGCGAATGCGCGGCGAGCGCCGCTGCGACGCGGGCGAGCTTTGCGGACTCGTCGGGGCCGGCGTCGGGCGTGAGCGGCGCCCAGTGCATCAGCCGCGGTCGGCCGGCGGTGAGGGTGCCGGTCTTGTCGAACGCGATCGTCTTCAGCCGCCGCGCCTGCTCGAGGTAGACGCCGCCCTTGATCAGGATGCCGCGGCGCGCGCCGGCGGCGAGGCCGCTGACGATCGCGACCGGCGTCGAGATGACGAGCGCGCAGGGGCAGGCGATGACGAGCAGCACGAGCGCCTTGTAGATCGCGTCGTGTGCGCTCCAGCCGGCAAGCCACGGCCCGGCGATCGCGACGCCGAGCGCGAGCGCGAACACGGCCGGCGTGTAGACGGCGGCGAAGCGGTCGACGAAGCGCTGCGTCGGCGCGCGGCTGCCCTGCGCCTGCTCGACGGCGTGGATGATTCGCGCGAGCGTCGATTGCGAGGCCGGCGCCGTGACGCGCAGCTCGACCGTGCCGGTGAGGTTGATCGTGCCGGCGAAGAGGGCGTCGCCCTCGATCTTGTCGATTGGCAGGCTCTCGCCGGTGACGCTGGCCTGATCGACGCTCGTGCTGCCGGTGGCGAGCGTGCCGTCGAGCGGGATGCGCTCGCCGGGGCGGATGCGAACGATCGTGCCGACCGCGACCTCGGCCGCCGCCACGGCAAGCCAGCCGCCGTCGGCCTGGCGCACCTGCGCGTGGTCGGGCGCGAGCTGCATCAGGCTGCCGATCGCGTTGCGCGCGCGGTCCACCGCGCGCGCCTCGATCGCCTCGGCGATCGCATAGAGCGCCATCACCATCGCCGCCTCGGCCCACTGGCCGATGACGAAGGCGCCGGTCACCGCGACCGTCATCAGCGCGTTGATGTTCAGGCGCCGGTCGCGCAGCGCGGCTAGCCCCTTGCGGTAGACGCCCAGGCCGGCGAGCGCGATCGCCAGCGGCGCGAGCGCCGATCCGGCGAGTCGCCACGCGAGCGCATCGCCGCCGAGCCAGGCGAGCGCCTCGGCGCCCGCCGCGCAGACGAGCGCGACGCCGAGGCGCTGCAGTTCGCGGCGGCAGTTCGCGGCGGCGTCGGGCGTCGCACTGTCGGCCAGCGGCTGCGGATCGAAGCCGGCGGCGCGGATCGCTGCCAGCGCCGGCGCAAGCGCCGCGGCATCGGCGTCGATCACGAGCGTGCGCGCGGACAGGTGAAAGCCGAGGCTGCGGATGCCGGCGACGCCACCGAGCGCGGCGCGGATCTCGGCCTCCTCGGCGGCGCAGTCCATCGTCGCGATCCGCAGCCGCACGCCGCGCGCATCCGGCGGCGGCCCGGCGGCGGCCGGCGGCGCGGCGCAGCACGCGTCGTGGACGTGCCCGTGATCGCGGGTGTGCGGGTGTGCGTGGCCGTGACTTTGGTCGTGGCCGTGCGTATCGCCTTGCGCATGAGCGTGGGCAGGGCCGTGGGCGTGGCGCGTCGAAGCATCCATGCCGGCATTGGAAACCCTGTAGCAGGTGTAGAGTCAAACGGCATCGCAAAGGAGCGCGAAATGAGAATCGGCGACCTGGCTCGCATGACCGATACCTCGGTCGAGAGCATCCGCTACTACGAGCGCGAGGAGCTTTTGCCGGCGCCGGCGCGCACCGGCGCCAACTACCGCAGCTACGACGAGCAGCATGTGCGGCGCCTGATGTTCATCCGCCGCTGCCGTGCGCTCGATATGGCGCTGGACGAGATTCGCACCCTGCTCGGCTGCATCGACCGTCCGGGCGGTGATTGCAGCGTCGCCAACGCGCTGCTCGACGAGCATCTCGGCCATGTGCGCCGCCGCATCGCCGAACTGCGACGCCTCGAAACCGAGCTGCGCGAATTGCGCGCGCAATGCGCGTCGCCGCGCAGCGCCGATGCCTGCGGCATCCTGAACGGCCTGTCGCAAGGCGGCGTGCGGGCACGGCCGCGCGCCGGCCCGCACCGCCACGACGATCTGCACCGGTACTAGACTCGCGAGCCATCGACCACCAGGCATCGCACCATGCGCGTCGGCGTACCGAGTGAAATCAAGGTCCAGGAGCACCGCGTCGGCCTGACGCCGATGGCGGCGCGCGAGTATGTCCACGCCGGGCACGAGGTGCTGGTGCAATCGGGTGCCGGTGCCGGCATCGGCGCCGCCGACGCCGCATACGCCGCGGCCGGCGCGCGCATCGTCGCGAGCGCGGCCGAGGTCTACGCCGGCGCCGAGATGATCGTCAAGGTGAAGGAGCCGCAGCCTGCGGAGTGGAAGCTGCTGCGCGCGGGGCAGATCGTATTCACCTACCTGCATCTGGCGCCGGATCCGGCTCAGACGCAGGCCCTGATCGATTCCGGCTGCACCGCGATCGCCTACGAAACGGTGACCGACGCGCACGGCGGCCTGCCGCTGCTGGCGCCGATGAGCGAGGTCGCCGGCCGGCTCGCGATCGAGGCGGCGGCGTTCTCGCTGCGCAAGCCGGCCGGCGGCATGGGCCTGCTGCTCGGCGGCGTGCCGGGCGTCCATCCGGCGCGGGTGGTCGTGATCGGCGGCGGCGTCGTCGGGCTGCATGCGGCGCGTATGGCGGCCGGGCTCGGCGCCGAGGTCAGCGTCCTCGACCGGTCCGTGCCGCGCCTGCGCCAGCTCGACGAACTGTTCGAAGGCCGGGTGCGGACCTGCTATTCGGACCGGGCGACGATCGACAGCGAGGTCTTCGCCGCCGACGTCGTGATCGGCGCGGTGCTCGTTCCCGGCGCGAGCACGCCCAAGATCGTGACGCGCGGGATGCTCGCCAGGATGCGACCCAGGAGCGTGCTGGTCGATGTCGCGATCGACCAGGGCGGCTGCTTCGAGACTTCGCGGCCGACGACGCACGATGCGCCGACCTTCGAGGTCGACGGCATCATCCACTACTGCGTCGCCAATATGCCGGGCGCGGTGCCGATCACGTCGAGCCACGCGCTGAACCACGCCACGCTGCCGTTCGGCCTCGCGCTCGCCGCGCACGGCGAGGCGGCGCTCGCCGCCGACGAACATCTGCGCCGCGGCCTCAATATCCACCGCGGCAGGGTCACCTGCGAGCCGGTGGCGCGCGCGCTCGGGCTGCCGTTCGTCAGCGCCGAAGCCGCGCTCGGGGTCTGACGCGCGCGCTCAGCGTGCGCCCAGGCCCATCGCACGGCTCTCGCCGAAGACCGGGCTGTTCGCGCTGCCTTCGGCGATGACCGCGCAGCTGCGGCCCTGGCGCTTGGCCTCGTAGAGCGCCTGGTCGGCGCGCCGCAGTGCGTCGCCGATGATCTCGCCGTCGCGCGACATCACGATGCCGAAGCTCAGGCTGAGCCGCGGGTGGCTGCCGGCGAGGCGGCAGTCGTCGAGCTGTAGCGAAAGGCGGTCGACGACGGCGAGTGCCTCGTCGAGGTTGGTCCGCGGCAGCAGCATCGCGAACTCGTCGCCGCCGATGCGGCCCGCGACATCGTTGGCGCGCAGCGCATCTCGCATGCAGCGCGCGACGTCGCGCAGCGCCTCGTCGCCGCCCGAATGCCCCTGCGTATCGTTGATCTGCTTGAAGTGATCGATGTCGAAGGTGACGACGGCGGCGGTGCCCGGCTCGCCCAGCGCGAGCGACCGGGTCGCCAGTTCGTAGAAGCGGTGACGGTTCGGCACGTCGGTCAGCATGTCGGTATAGGCAAGGGTGCGCAGACGGCGCTGCGACAGCGCGAGCTTGAGCGTCGTGCGCTCGTGGGTCAGCAGCAGGCTCAGATAGACCATCGCCATCGCGAGCATGCCCGAGGCGAGCGCGGCGAGCAGCGCGCTGTCGTTGCTGGCGAGCGCCACCGCACCGTCCAGTGCCGCCTGCACCGCGCGCAGCGCATTCACCGCGGCCGCCGCGAACTGAATCGCGATCAAGGCCTCGAGCGCCGAACTGCGATGCGACGTGCGCAGGCGCAGCGTGATTGCCGCACTGTAGAGATAGAGCACGCACGCGCCAGCGCCGAAGGCGACGACGCGCGCCGCGACGTCGCCGCCCGCGGCCCAGACGGCGACCCACGGCACGAAGGCAAGACCGAGCAGCACGACGTCGGCCGCCGGCGGTATCGGCAGCGGCTGACGCGGGTAGAAGCGCCGCAGCCCGATCAGCGTGACGATCGGCCACTGCATCACGAGCAGATTCGACAGCGCAAGCATCCCGGGGTGCGTATCGCGCTGGAACTGCAGCGCGATGCCCGCCGTCCCCAGCCATTGCGCTGCGGTCCACCACCAGAAGCCGCGGTAGATGCGCTGCGTGGCGCCGAAGAGCGTCATCAGCGCACTCGACATGACCATTGTCGCGAGGGTGGCAATGACCAGCGTCGGCAGGTGCAATGTCATGCGTTGCTCCGCTTCGCGCGATTATCGTTCTTAGGCCAGCGACTGTAGTCCTTTCGCCTGGAACGGGTGAAACAATGGGTTTCGCGCGGCGAGTCGAGGCGCCGCCGCGACGGCGTGCGATCTGCCGCCGTTTCCTGGCGTCGTCCGCCCGGAGGCGGGCAAGCTGGGCGCCGGAACGCAGGGGCGGGCGCTTCGGTCGCTGCCGGATGGGTTCCCGCTCGGCCACACCGGCAATCTGCGCTAGCCTCTGCATCCATGAAACCCTTGCTCGACTCGTTCTGGCGCGCTGCCGCTTACTGTCTGCATCCGCGCGTGATCGCGCTGTCGCTGCTGCCGCTCGTCCTGATGGTGGCGATCGCGCTCGGCCTGGGCTATTTCTTCTGGGACAGCGCGATCGACAATGTGCGCGCGACCTTCGAGTCGTGGTCGATCTATGTCACGCTCACCGACTGGCTCGTCGGCATCGGGCTGCCGGGGCTGAAGTCGGCGCTGGCGCCGCTCGTCGTCGTCTTTCTCGTCACGCCGGTGATCGTCGTCGGCTCGCTGCTCGCGGTCGCCATCCTGATGTCGCCTTCGATGCTCTCGTTGGTCGCCGAGCGGCGCTTTCCGAGGCTCGAGAAGAAGCGCGGCGGATCGTTCTTCGCAAGCGTCTTCCTTTCGCTCGGCACGACGGTCGTCGCGCTGTTCGCGCTGCTGATCACGATTCCGCTGTGGCTCATTCCGCCGCTCGTATTGATCCTGCCGCCGCTGATCTGGGGCTGGCTGACCTACCGCGTGATGAGCTACGACATGCTGGCCGAGCATGCGAGCAGCGACGAGCGCAAGACGCTGCTGCGCCGCCACCGGGGTGCGCTGCTCGGTATCGGCGTGCTGACCGGCTACCTCGGCGCGGCGCCGAGCCTGGTGTGGGCGTCGGGGGTGCTCTTCATCGCGTTCGCGCCGCTCCTGGTGCCGGTCGCGATCTGGATCTATACGCTCGTGTTCGCATTCTCCGCGCTCTGGTTCGCGCACTATCTGCTGGCGGCGCTGGAGGTGCTGCGCGGCGAGGCGGCGGGCGCCGCGCCGCCCGCAGGCTCGCATCCCGAGCCGGCGCTCGATGCTTCCGAACTCGTCCTGCCGCCCGCGCCGGCGCCGTACGACGCGCCGCGGCTCGCGGACGACCGGGGCGTGGCGTGAGCTTCGGCCTGATCATCGTCGGCGACGAGATCCTCTCGGGCAAGCGCGAGGACAAGCATCTCGCGAAGGTGATCGCGCTGCTCGGCGCGCGCGGCCTCGCGCTGTCCTGGGTCGAGTTGCTGGGCGACGAGCGCGCACGCATCGCCGCCGAATTGAAGCGTGTCTTCGCCAGCGGCGATATCGTCTTTTGCTGCGGCGGGATCGGCGCCACGCCCGACGACCATACGCGCCAGGCAGCCGCGACGGCGCTCGACGTGCCGCTCGTGCTGCATCCGCAGGCGCGCGAACTCATCCTGCAGCGCGTGCGCCAGATGGCCGCCGAGCAGGGCCGGCCTTTCGACGAAAACCACCCGGATACCCTGCGCCGTCTCGAGATGGGCGTCTTCCCGCGCGGGGCAAGCCTCATCGCCAATCCGTTCAACCGGATTCCGGGCTTCTCGGTCGGCGATGTGCACTTCGTTCCCGGCTTTCCGGTCATGGCGCATCCGATGATCGAATCGGTGCTCGACAGCCGCTATGCGAATCTCGGTGGTACGCAAAGGCTGCGTGAGCGATCGGTGATCGTCTTCGGGTCGATGGAGGCGTCGCTCACGCCGTTGATGGAACATATCGAGTCGGCATTCCCGGAGGTGAGGGTCTTCAGCCTGCCGAGTGTCGACCACCCGACCCTCGGCCGGCATATCGAACTCGGCGTGAAGGGGCGGCCACCGGCGGTCGACGCCGCGTACGACGACCTCCTGGCCGGCCTGCGCAATCTTGGTGCGACGCTCGGCTCCGAGTTGGTGCGTTAGGTCCACAACCGAGCGCCGGGATGCACCGAGCGGGTGCGTCGCGGATACGAGATCGCTTCCGTCTCGCCGCCTGGTGCGGGTGCCGGAGCGGGCATGGATTCTGCTAAATTGGCTTGCCTTCTTGCCTTGCGCCGCGGCTCGCCCGATGCGCCGTCGGCAAGTCGCATCACCCCCCGAACAACTACGCCTTCCTGGAGCATTTTGATGGCCAAGACCGTCGCCGACGTGATGAAGATGGTGAAGGACAACGAGATCAAGTTCGTTGATTTCCGCTTCACCGATACCCGCGGCAAGGAACAGCACGTGAGCGTGCCCGTATCCGCATTCGACGAAGACAAGTTCACCCACGGCCATGCATTCGACGGTTCGTCGATCGCCGGCTGGAAGGGGATCGAAGCGTCCGATATGCAGCTGATGCCCGACCCGAATACCGCCAATATCGACCCGTTCTACGAAGAGCCGACGCTGATCCTGACCTGCGACGTCGTCGAGCCGGCCGACGGCAAGCCCTACGAGCGCGATCCGCGATCGCTCGCCAAGCGCGCCGAGGCCTACATGAAGGCCTCCGGCCTCGGCGACGCGGCGTACTTCGGCCCCGAGCCCGAGTTCTTCGTCTTCGACAGCGTGCGCTGGGGCAACGACATGTCGGGCTGCTTCTTCAAGATCGAGGCCGAGGAGGGCGCCTGGAACTCGGCCAAGGAATACGAACACGGCAACTCCGGCTATCGCCCGGGTGTGAAGGGCGGCTACTTCCCGGTGCCGCCGGTCGACAGCGCGCAGGACCTGCGCTCGGAGATGTGCCTGATCCTCGAATCGCTCGGCATCCCGGTCGAGGTGCATCACCACGAGGTCGCGACTGCCGGCCAGATGGAGATCGGCACCAAGTTCTCGACGCTCGTGCAGCGCGCCGACTGGCTGCAGCTGCAGAAGTACGTCATCGCGAATGTGGCGCACAGCTACGGCAAGACGGCGACCTTCATGCCCAAGCCCATCGTCGGCGACAACGGCTCGGGCATGCACGTGCACCAGTCGGTCTTCAAGGACGGCAAGAACCTGTTCGCCGGCGACGGCTACGCGGGGCTGTCGGAGTTCGCGCTGTACTACATCGGCGGCATCATCAAGCACGCACGGGCGCTGAATGCGATCACGAACCCGGGAACGAACAGCTACAAGCGACTCGTGCCGCATTTCGAGGCGCCGGTCAAGCTTGCCTACAGTTCGCGCAACCGTTCCGCGGCGATCCGCATCCCGTATGTCGCCAACCCGAAAGGCCGGCGCGTCGAGGCGCGCTTCCCGGACCCGCTGTGCAATCCCTACCTCGGCTTTGCCGCGCTCTTGATGGCCGGGCTCGACGGCGTCGAGAACAAGATCCATCCCGGCGAGGCGGCAACCAAGGATCTCTACCACCTGCCGCCCGAGGAGGACGCGAAGATTCCGACCGTCTGCACGAGCCTGGATCAGGCGCTCGACTACCTCGACCGCGATCGCGCCTTCCTGACCAAGGGCGGCGTCTTCACCGACGCCTACCTCGACGCCTATATCGAGCTCAAGATGCAGGAGGTGACGCGCTTCCGGATGGCCGCACATCCGCTCGAGTTCGAGATGTACTACGCCGCCTGAGGGCAGGCCGACTCGCAAGCCGCGGCCGGGCGGTGAGCGGCGAAATGTGCGGTCAAGGCGGCGCAGTTCCGGCCGCCCGCGCCGCCGTCATGCGCCACAATGCGGCCATGAAACCGTCCGCCGCCCCCCTGTTGGCTCTGGCAATCGTCGCATCGCCGCTGCTCGCAACCGTGCAGGAGGGCAGCCGGCCGGTCTACCGATGCCCGGGGACGCCGGTGCTCTATACCGACACCCTGACGCCTCAGGAGGCCAAGGCCAAGGGCTGTACGGTGCTCGAAGGGGCGCCGATCTCGGTGATCCAGACGCCGCGGCCGCGTGCCGCCGCGCCGGGGTCGGCTTCGGGCCCGGCCGCGGGTGCGGCCGACGCGAAGATCGATCCCGCCGTGCAGCGCGCGCGCGACAGCGACGCGCGGCGCATCCTGGAAGGTGAGTTGCAACGCGCGCAAGCCGAACTGGCGACGATGCAGAAAGAGTACAACAACGGCCAGCCCGAACGCCTGGGCAGCGAACGCAACTTCCAGCGCTATCTCGATCGCGTCGCCGACATGAAGGCGGCGATCGCGCGCAAGGAAAGCGACATCGCCGCGATCCAGCGCGAGATCGCGAAATTGCCGCAGTGAACGCGGGCGGCGACGACGCCGCGCGCGAAGCCGATGCGGCCGCCGCCGCGAAGACCTTCGCCGCGCTCGACCAGTTGGCGACGATGGTCGCCATCGTGCATGCCGACGGCCGCTGCGTCTTCGCGAATGCCGCCTTCGAGAGCGTGCTCGGCCTGTCGCGCCGCAGCGTGCTGCGCGTGCGCCTGTTCGACTGGTTCGTCGAGTCGCGCGCGATCAGCGATACGGTCGCCGCGGTCGCGCGCAATGCGTTTTCGACCGGCCGCTTCGACGCCCTGCTGCGCCGCCCGGCGCCGGCCGAGCCGCTCCCGGTGCACGCGATCGTGAGCCAGACCGACGACGGCGATGCGGTGGTCGTCGAACTGATCGAGATCGAGCAGCAGATCCGACTCGACCGCGAGGAGCGGGCACAGGGCCTGGCCCAGGCCAGCGGCGAGCTGATCCGCAATCTCGCGCACGAGATCAAGAATCCGCTCGGCGGCATCCGCGGCGCGGCGCAACTGCTTGGCATGGAGCTCGCGCAGCCGGCGCTCGCCGAATACACCCAGGTCATCATCGAGGAGGTCGACCGGCTGCAGCTGCTCGTCGACCGGCTGCTCGCGCCGCACCGGCTTCCGCACGTGGTCAGCGACGTGAATATCCACGAGGTCTGCGAACGCGTGCATGCGCTCATCGCTGCCGAGCATCCACGCGGCCTGCGCGTCGTGCGCGACTACGACACCTCGATCCCCGAGTTTCGCGGCGATCGCGAGCAGCTCATCCAGGCCGTGCTCAATATCGCGCGCAACGCGGCGCAGGCGCTCACCGAACGCATCGCCGAAGGCAGCGCGGTGCTCGTGCTGCGCACCCGCGTCGCTCGCCAGGTGACGATCGACAAGCGACGCTGGCGGCTGGCACTGGAATTGCATATCGAGGACAACGGGCCAGGCGTGCGGGCCGATCTGCGGGATCGGATCTTCTACCCGCTTGTCTCGGGGCGCGAAGGCGGGTCGGGCCTGGGCTTGACCCTGGCGCAGACCTTCGTGCAACAGCACGACGGAACGGTGGAGTTCGAAAGCGAGCCGGGCAGAACCATCTTCAAGATTCTCGTTCCGCTGCCGTAGGCCGGCGGCGGGCGCAAGGGGTGACGCCGGCGTGGTGTGCAACACTGCGGCCGGCATGGGCAGGATATGAAACCAATCTGGATCGTTGACGACGACCACGCCATCCGCTTCGTGCTCGAGCGCGCGCTCGCGCGCGAAGAACTCGCGGTGCGCAGCTTCACGAATGCGCGCGACGTGCTGGCCGCGCTCGACGACGCCGCGCCGCAGGTGCTCGTCTCCGACATCCGCATGCCGGGAGGCACGGGCCTCGATCTGCTCGCCAGGGTGAAGGCCAAGCTGCCCGGCCTGCCGGTGATCGTGATGACCGCCTACTCCGACCTCGACAGCGCCGTCGCGTCGTTCCAGGGCGGCGCCTTCGAGTATCTGCCCAAGCCGTTCGACGTGACGAAGGCGGTCGAGCTGATCCGCCGCGCGCTGGACGAAAGCCTGCGCGAGGAAGTGGCCGACGCATCGCATGCGCAGGTGCCCGAGATGCTCGGCCAGGCACCCGCGATGCAGGAGGTCTTCCGCGCCATCGGGCGTCTCGCCCAGAGCGCGGTCACCGTCCTCATCACCGGCGAGAGCGGATCGGGCAAGGAACTCGTCGCCCACGCGCTGCACAAGCACAGCGCACGTGCCGGCGGGCCGTTCGTCGCGATCAATACGGCGGCGATCCCGAAGGACCTGCTCGAGAGCGAACTCTTCGGCCACGAACGCGGCGCGTTCACCGGCGCGCAGACGATGCGCCGCGGCCGCTTCGAGCAGGCCGACGGCGGTACGCTCTTCCTCGACGAGATCGGCGATATGCCGCTCGAGCTGCAGACGCGGCTGCTGCGCGTCCTCTCCGACGGCCAGTTCTACCGCGTCGGCGGCCACAACCCGCAAAAGAGCAACGTGCGCGTGATCGCGGCGACGCACCAAAATCTGGAGCAGCGGGTGCGCGAAGGCAGCTTTCGCGAGGACCTCTTCCACCGCCTGAACGTGATCCGCCTGCGTCTGCCGGCGCTGCGCGAACGCAGCGAGGACATCCCCGCGCTGACGCGATTCTTCCTGCAGAAGAGCGCGCGCGATCTGCGCGTCGACGCCAAGCGCATCTCGGACGAAGCGCTCGCCCGGCTGATGGCGTTCGACTTCCCCGGCAATGTGCGCCAGCTCGAGAATGTCTGCCACTGGCTGACGGTGATGGCGCCGGCGCAGACCGTCGAAGTCAAGGATCTGCCGCCGGAAATCGTGTCCGCGGCGCGCCGCGAGCCTGCCGTGCCGCGCGAAGCCGCACCGGCCATCGCCGCAGCCGTCGCTCCGGACGCGACGGTCGCGCCGACCGCGCCGACCGCGGGCGACGCTGCGTCCGCCCCTGCCGCCGCGATCGAGACGGCATGGCTCGACGGCCTCGAACGCGAACTCGCCCAGCTGCTTGCGGCCGGCGAGCCCGGCGCGTGGGAGAGACTCACGCGCCAGTTCGAAGCGCGCCTCATCACGGCCGCACTCGCCCACACGCGCGGGCGGCGCATCGAGGCGGCACAGCGGCTCGGGATCGGCCGCAATACGATCACGCGCAAGATTCAGGAGCTCGGGCTCGACGATCTCTGATCGCTCGACGTCCGCTCGACGGCGCTCAGGCGGCGGCGTCGAGCGTGACGACGACCGGTGCGTGATCGCTCGGCCGCTCGTTCTTGCGCGGCAGCTTGTCGATGCAACAGGCGCTCACCCGCGGCCGCAATGCCTCGCTGACGAGGATGTGGTCGATGCGCAGCCCCTGGTTGCGCCGAAACGCGAGGTTGCGGTAGTCCCACCAGCTCCAGCTTTTCGGCGGCTGCTCGAAGAGCCGGAACGCATCGTGCAGGCCGAGTGCGATCAGCTTGCGAAACTGCTCGCGCTCCTCGTCGGTGCACAGGATCTGGCCGCGCCACAGTTCGGGGTCGTGCACGTCGCGGTCTTCGGGGGCGATATTGAAGTCGCCCATCAGCACCAGCCGCGGGTGGCGCGCGAGCTCGTCGCGCAGCCAGTCGCGCAGGGCACGGAACCACTGCATCTTGTATTCGAACTTGTCGGTGCCCGGCGCCTGGCCGTTGGGCATGTAGCCGCCGACGACGCGTACGCCGCCGACCGTCGCCGTGATCACGCGCGCCTGCGGATCGTCGCAGCCGGGGATATTCTTCAGCGCGTCGGCCGCATCCGCGCGCGACAGCAGCGCGACGCCGTTGTACGTCTTCTGCCCGTGCCACTGCGCGCGATAGCCGGCGGCCTCGATCTCGGCGTGCGGAAACTTGTCGTCGGCGAGCTTGGTCTCCTGCAGCACGAGCACGTCGACCGGATTGGCGGCGAGCCAGGCCAGCACCTGCGGCAAGCGCACGGCGAGCGAGTTGACGTTCCAGGTTGCGAGCTGCATGGCGGGCTCCCTTGCACCGCTAGCCGGCGATGCGCCGGTAGGTCGCGAATGCGAAGTCGAAGTCGTTCGGTGGCGCGGCGTGATGGGTCTCGCGGTTCAGCATCTCGAACTGCGATCGGTCCCACGCCGGAAAGAAGGTATCGCCGTCGATATCGCGATCGATCTCGGTCAGCACCAGTTCATCGGCGCGCGGCAGCGCTTCCCGATACAACTCGCCGCCGCCGATGACGAAGGCCGCCGGCTCGTGCCCGACCGATGCGAGCGCCGCCTGCAGTGAAGCCGCCGCCTCGGCGCCGTCGGGTTGCCACCTGGGATTGCGGGTAACGACGATGTTGCGCCGCCCCGGCAGCGGGCGAAACCGCGGCGGCAGCGAATCCCAGGTCTTGCGCCCCATGATGACCGGATGGCCGATCGTGACGCGGCGGAAATGCTGCTGGTCCTCGGGCAACCGAAACGGCAATTCGCCATCGCGGCCGATGCAGCCGTTGCGGGCGACGGCGGCGATGAGCGCGAGCTTCACTACTAGACCGCCACCGGCGCCTTGATCGCCGGATGATGCTCGTAGCCGACGACCTCGAAATCCTCGTACGCGTAGTCGAAGATCGACGCCGGCCGGCGCTTGATACGCAGTTGCGGGAAGGGGTAGGGGGCGCGCGAGAGCTGGAGTGCGACCTGCTCGGCGTGATTGGCGTAGAGGTGGCAGTCGCCGCCGGTCCAGATGAAGTCGCCGACATCCAGATCGCACTGCTGCGCGAGCATGTGCGTCAAGAGCGCGTAGCTCGCGATATTGAACGGCACGCCGAGGAAGATGTCGGCGCTGCGCTGGTAGAGCTGGCACGACAGGCGCCCGCGCTGACCCGGCAGTGCGGCCGGCGCGACGTAGAACTGGAACAGCGCGTGGCACGGCAGCAGCGCCATCTTCGACAGCTCGGCGACGTTCCACGCACTCACGATGATGCGGCGCGAATCGGGGTTCGTCTTCAACTGCTCGACGACCTGCGCGATCTGGTCGATGTGGCCGCCGTCGGGCGTCGGCCAGCTGCGCCACTGTACGCCGTAGACCGGGCCGAGGCCGCCGTCGGGCGCGGCCCATTCGTCCCAGATCGTCACACCGCGCTCCTGCAGCCAGCGCGCGTTGCCGTCGCCGCGCAGGAACCACAGCAGTTCGAGGATGACCGATTTCAGGTGCACCTTCTTCGTCGTCACGAGCGGGAAGCCTTCGGCGAGGTCGAAGCGCATCTGGTGGCCGAAGATGCTCCTGGTACCGGTGCCGGTGCGGTCGGGCTTGAAGACGCCGTGCTGCGCGACGTGGCGCATCAGATCTTCGTACGGGGTGCGAACGGGAGGCATGGGTCTGGTGTCGTGAACTCGGGTGAGAGTGCCGGCGCCGCGGCAGGACGCAATTCTCGCGGACGCGCCAGCGGTCAGCCCTTGGCCGCGAGCGGCGGATTCCACTCGCCGCGCGGCACGATCTTCGCGCGCTCGGGGTCGCCCATATAGTGCGGCGACATGATCTGCACGCCGTTCTCGTTGAATACGTCCTGCAGGTTGGCGTGCAGCTGGCCAAGCAGTTCGGCGCGCGGCAGCGGTTGCGTCGGCACGGCGTGCGCCGCGATCCGGTATTCGGCGTAGTAGTCGGAAAGCGCAGTCTGGAAGACCTTCGGCGGCGGGTTCGAGATGATGCCTTCGGTGCGCCGCGCCGCCTCGATCATCATCGCGTGCACCTGCCGCCAGGGCGCGTCGTAGCCGATCGTCAGCTCGGTGTCGACGATATAGCCCGTGCCCGGCATCGAGCGCGAGTAGTTGCGCGTCACGCTGCCGACGATCAGCGTATTCGGGATCGTCAGCTCCTCGCCCATGCCGGTCCGCACCCGCGTCGCGAAGGTTCCGACCTGGGTCACCGTGCCTTCGACGTCGCCGACGCGAACGTACTCGCCGACGCGCATCGTGTGGGTGTAGGTGACGATCAGCCCGCTGATCGCCTGGCCCAGCGTATTCGATGCGCCGAGCGACACCATCAGGCCCAGCAGCACCGACATGCCCTTGAAGGCCTCGGTCTGCGCACCCGGCAGATAGGGGTAGGCCATCGCGAGTGCGAACAGCCAGACGCCGAGCTGCACCAGTCCGCGCGTCGCGCGCACCGTATCCTGGTCGACCCAGCGCAGATGGAGCTCGCCGCGTTCGACCTGCGAGAAGAGCGGCGCGAGCACACCGAGCGTGGCGCGCGCGAGCACGAAGATCGCGACCGCGACGGCGAGGCCGGGCAACGAGCCGGCGATCGCGCCGAAAATCAGCTTCGCGAGATCGAGCGCGGACTCGTGCATCTGCTCGCCCCAGCGCCGCGTATAGGGGAACTGGCTCATCGAGAAGCCGAGCCACTCGACGATCGCGACCAGCGCGACGATCCAGACCAATGCCCGCGATGCGGTGTTCAGAAGGCGGAACAGCCGCTCCTTTCCGAGCAACGGGGCGCCGCCGAGGGCGATCTTCTCCGCATGCGCATCGGCGAGCCGCTTCAAGCGGTCGCGCATGCGCCGCGCGGCGAAGGTGAGCCCCCACAAGACGAGGCCGAGCACGACCGTCGCGATCAGCGCGATGCCCGCCGCGCGCAGCATGAAGGTGACCGAACCCGCCTCGCGCGCCTCGTCCAGCGCCTGCTGAAGCGCGGACTCGACATCCTGCGCGGTCTGTCCCGGCCCGAGGTCGGCGGGCACGAAAGGAAAGGCCGGCGCGCCGTCGACCATCACGATGGTCGCATTCTCGAACGGCGACAGCGAAACCTGCAGCGGCCCGCGCTTGCTCAGGATCTGGTCGATCTGGAAGCGGGCGCGGCTCGCGCGCTCGGCCGGCGACATATTGAGCAGGTTCTCGCGAAATGTGATGATCGGCCGGTTGTAGATCGTCAGCCGCACATCGTCGCGCGCCGCCGTCGGCGCCTGCGTCGCCGCCAGCGCCAGGCCCGTCTGCAATGCGTCCGGCTCGGAGGCGGGCGCCGAGGCGGCATCCGCCGCGCGCGCCGCGGCGGCGGCGCCGCACAGCGCAAAAACGACCAGCCACGGCGCGAGCCAGGCCGCGCAGCGCCACC
>JACSRM010000352.1 GCA_014879745.1 Burkholderiaceae bacterium
CGGCGCCGGCGGCAAGGGCAACGAGGGCGTGTCCGCCTTCGTGCAGCGCCTGCCCAACTCGATCGGCTACGTCGAATATGCCTACGCCAAGCAGAACAGGATGAGCCACGTGCAGCTGCGCAACAAGGATGGCGCTTTCGTCAACCCCGACGACGATGCCTTCAAGGCCGCGGCCGCGGGCGCCGACTGGTCCAAGAGCTTCTACCAGGTGCTGACCGAGCAGCCGGGCAAGGACAGCTGGCCGATCACGGGCGCCACGTTCATCCTGATGCACAAGACGCAGGACAAGCCGGCCTCGGCGAACAATACGCTCAGATTCTTCGACTGGGCCTATGGCAACGGCGACAAGGCCGCCGAGGAACTCGACTATGTTCCGCTGCCGGCCAAGGTGAAGGACCTGTCGCGCAAGCTCTGGGCCGAGAACCTGAAGGACGCCGCCGGCAAGCCGATCGCCGCCAACTGAAGCGCGGCCCCGCCCATCCGCCGCCGAACGTCCGGAGGCCGCGTGGCCGCTACACTTCCCGCCAGCCCCTACGACGCCAAGGCCGCCATGCAGCGAACGACTCCGCGTGGGCGTCCGCCCGCGCGCCGTCGTGTCGCGCCGTGGGCCGACCCGCTGTTTTCGCTGCTCACGCACGGCGCGGCCTGGCTGACGCTGCTGCTGCTCGCCGGCATCATCGTCTCGCTGCTGATCGGCGCCGCGCCGGCCATCGAGCAGTTCGGGCTCGGTTTCCTCTGGTCCTCCGAATGGGACCCGGTGCAGCAGAAGTTCGGCGGCCTGGTGATGATCTACGGCACGCTGATGACGTCGTTCATCGCGCTGCTGATCGCCGTGCCGGTGAGCTTCGGCATCGCGATGTTCCTCACCGAGCTGTCGCCCGGATGGCTCAAGCGCCCGCTGGGCATCGCGATCGAACTGCTCGCGGCGGTGCCGTCGATCGTCTACGGGATGTGGGGTCTGCTGGTCTTCGGCCCGATCCTGGCGACCTATGTGCAAGTGCCGCTGCAGTCGCTGTTCGGCGGCGTGCCGCTGCTCGGCGCGCTGTTCTCGGGTCCGCCGGTGGGCATCGGCATCCTGTCGGCCGGCATCATCCTGGCAATCATGATCATCCCGTTCATCGCCTCGGTGATGCGCGACGTCTTCGACGTGACGCCGCCGATGCTCAAGGAGTCGGCCTACGCGCTCGGTTCGACGACCTGGGAGGTGGTCTCGAAGGTGGTGCTGCCGTATACCAAGACCGGCGTCGTCGGCGGCATCATGCTCGGCCTGGGCCGCGCCTTGGGCGAGACGATGGCGGTGACCTTCGTCATCGGCAATTTCAACCAGCTCGATTCGCTGTCGCTGTTCCAGGCCGCCAACAGCATCACCTCGGCGCTCGCCAACGAATTCGCCGAGGCCGGCGCCGGGCTGCATCAGGCGTCGCTGATCTACCTCGGGCTGGTGCTGTTCTTCATAACCTTCGTCGTGCTGGCGCTGTCCAAACTGCTGCTGTCGCGGCTGCAGCGCAACGAGGGCCGCAAAGCATGAGCCGCATCGCCGCAAGCGCCGCAGCGCCGGCCGGTGCGCTGTCGGCCGGCAAGCTGGCCCGCCACCGTGCGCGCAAGCGCACCAACGTCGTCGCGCTGACGCTGTCGTTGCTGGCGATGGGCTTCGGCCTGTTCTGGCTGGCGTGGATCCTGTTCGAGACCGTGCGCCTGGGTTTCGGCGGGCTCGCGCTGTCGGTGTTCACCCAGATGACGCCGCCGCCGATGGCCGACAGCGGCGGGCTGGCGAACGCCATCTTCGGCTCGGTCGTGATGGTCCTGCTGGCCACGCTGCTGGGCACACCGATCGGCGTGCTCGCCGGCATCTACCTCGGCGAATACGGCCAGAAGACCTGGCTTGGCAGCGCGGTGCGCTTCATCAACGATATCCTGCTGTCGGCGCCGTCGATCGTCATCGGCCTGTTCATCTACGCCGTCGTCGTCGCGCCGCTGCGCGGGTTCTCGGGCTTCGCTGGTGTGCTCGCGCTGGCGCTGATCGTCATCCCGGTCGTGATCCGCACCACCGAGAATATGCTCGCCCTGATCCCCCATGCGCTGCGCGAGGCCGCCTACGCGCTGGGCACGCCGAAGTGGAAGGTGATTTCATCGGTGACGCTGAAGGCGGCGCGCGCCGGCGTCGTCACCGGCGTGCTGCTGGCGCTGGCGCGCATTGCGGGCGAGACCGCCCCGCTGCTGTTCACCGCGCTGTCCAACCAGTTCTGGACCAGCGACCTGAGCCAGCCGATGGCCAGCCTGCCGGTGACGATCTTCAAATTCGCGATGAGCCCCTACGAGAACTGGCAGAAGCTGGCCTGGGCGGGGGTCTTTCTCATCACGCTGGGTGTGCTGGTGCTCAATATCCTGGCGCGCATCCTGTTCAAGAACAAGCATTGAGCGAGAGCCTCCCATCATGCAAACCAAGGCCGGGCTGCCCGACACCGAGAAGGTGAAGATGTCGGTGCGCAACCTGAATTTCTACTACGGCGGGTTCAAGGCGCTGAAGAACATCAATCTGGATATTCCGGAACGCAAGGTCACGGCCTTCATCGGACCGTCGGGTTGCGGCAAGAGCACGCTGCTGCGCACCTTCAACCGCATGTTCGAGCTGTATCCGGAGCAGCGCGCCGAAGGCGAGATCAATCTGGATGGCCAGAATATCCTGACCAGCAAGGACGACGTGACGCTGATCCGCGCCCGGGTCGGCATGGTGTTCCAGAAGCCGACACCGTTTCCGATGTCGATCTACGACAACATCGCCTTCGGCGTGAAGCTGTTCGAGACGCTGCCGCGCGACGAGATGGACGAACGCGTCGAATGGGCGCTGAAGAAGGCGGCGCTGTGGAACGAGACCAAGGACAAGCTCGGCCAGAGCGGCGCCGGCCTGTCCGGCGGACAGCAGCAGCGGCTGTGCATCGCGCGCGGCATCGCGGTCCGGCCCGAGGTGCTGCTGCTCGACGAACCGTGCTCCGCGCTCGACCCGATCTCCACCGGTAAGATCGAAGAGCTGATTCACGAGCTGAAGTCCGACTATACGGTGGCCATCGTCACGCACAACATGCAGCAGGCGGCGCGCAGCTCGGACTACACCGCCTACATGTACCTCGGCGATCTGATCGAGTTCGGGCCGACGAAGGAACTCTTCATGAGCCCGAAGAAGAAGGACACCGAGGATTACATCACCGGGCGGTTCGGATGAACCGGGCGGTGATGCAACGGCGAAGGCTGACTTCGCGCAGCGAAGTCAGGCGAAGCGGCCGTAGCCACTACATCACCGGGCGGTTCGGATGAGGCGGCCACAATGAACGGCAAACATCTTTCCTCGCAGTTCGATGCCGAACTCAGCGCGATCTCCACGCGCGTGCTGGAGATGGGCGGCCTGGTGGAGTCGCAGGTCGTGCGGGCGGTCTACGCGCTGTCCAACCTGAGCCACGAGACGGCGGCGCAGGTGCTGTCGGCCGAGGAACGCGTCAATGCGATGG
Organism: Burkholderiaceae bacterium; assembly: GCA_014879745.1. Taxonomy (GTDB): domain Bacteria; phylum Pseudomonadota; class Gammaproteobacteria; order Burkholderiales; family Burkholderiaceae_C; genus CAIKUF01. Next base: position 3,504 of record JACSRM010000352.1, read on the forward strand.
AGGTCGAGATCGACAACGATCTGTGGACCATCATCGCGCGGCGCCAGCCGACGGCGCGCGACCTGCGGCTGCTGGTCGCGATCTCGAAGGCGATCGCAAACCTCGAGCGCGGCGGCGACGAGGCGGCGCGCATCGCGCGCACCGTGCACAAGCTGATCGACGCCGGCGTGTCGAGCCGGCTGCGGCTGCTGCTGGCCGACCTCGACTACGAGTCGACCCTCGCCGTCAACCAGTTGCGCAAGGCGCTCGATGCCTTCGCGCGGCTCGACGTGGCCAAGGCGCTCGAGGTGCTGAAGTCCGACGACCAGCTCGACCGCGAGTTCGAGGGACTGATGCGCAAGCTGATCACCTACATGATGGAAGACCCGCGCACCATCTCGGCGAGCATCGACCTCGTCTTCGTCGCCAAGGCGATCGAGCGCGTCGGCGACCATGCCAAGAACCTGGCCGAGGCGGTGATCTATGTCGTCAAGGGCACCGACGTGCGCCACAACCCGATCGATTCGGTCGAATCGATCGTGCGCTGAAGCGGCATGGCGCGCATCCTGGTCGTCGAGGACGAATCGGCCATCGCCGAACTGGTGGCGATCAACCTGCGCCACGCCGGACACGAGGTCACGCTGGCCGGCGACGCCGCCCAGGCGCAGGCCGCGATCGATGCCGTGCTGCCCGACCTCGTGCTGCTGGACTGGATGCTGCCGGGCCTGTCGGGCCTGAGCCTGGCGCGCCAGTGGCGCGAGGCGGCCCGCACGCGGGATATGCCGATCATCATGCTGACGGCGCGCGCCGAGGAATCGGACAAGATCACCGGCCTCGATGCCGGCGCCGACGACTACCTGGCCAAGCCGTTCTCGACCCACGAGTTGATGGCGCGCATTCGTGCCGTGCTGCGGCGCAAGGCGCCGCAGACGCTCGACGCGGCGGTCGAGATCGCCGGGCTGCGGCTCGACCCGTCGACCCGGCGCGTGACGTGGCAGCACGGCGATGCGGCCCACGAGCTGCGCCTCGGGCCGACCGAGTTCAAGCTGCTGCACTTCCTGATGACGCACCCCGAGCGCGTGCACAGCCGCCAGCAACTGCTCGACCGCGTCTGGGGCGATCACGTCTTCATCGAGGAACGCACGGTCGACGTCCATGTCAAGCGGCTGCGCGATGCGTTGTCGGTGGCGCGCTGCGCGCACCTGGTGGAGACGGTGCGCGGCGCCGGCTACCGCCTCAGCGAGCAGGCCCACGCGGCGTCGGCCTGACACCCGCCGATGAGCAGGGGGCTGCTGCGGCTCGGCGCGCTGCTCGCCCTGCTGCTGTGCTGCGCGGCCGCCGGGATGCTCGTCGCCTGGTGGTCCGACACGCTGCTGGCCGGGCTGCTGGGCGCCGTCGCGCTCGGCCTGGGCGCGATGCTCGTGCTGCAGTCGATGCGGTCCGCGCGGCTGCTCGCCTGGCTGCGCGGCGATGCGCAGGGCGCGCCGCCCGAACTGGCGGGCCGCGCGGGCGAACTCGGCCACCAGATGCACAAGCTGCTGCGTCGCCGCGAGCAGGGCATCGAGGACGAGCAGCAGCGGCTGACGCAGTTCCTGGCCGCGGTCGAGGCGTCGCCGAACGGGGTGCTGCTGCTCGACGCCAATCACCGTATCACCTGGTGCAGCCGCGTCGCGGCCGATCACCTGGGGCTGGACCCGCAGCGCGACCTCGCCCAGCCGGTGACCAACCTGGTGCGCGCGCCGGCCTTCGTCGAGCACATGCTGCACGGACCCGCGGGCCAGCCGGTGGTCTTCCCCGGCGTCGGCGGCATCCGCGTCTCGGCGCTCGTCCAGCCCTACGGCGACGGCCTGAAGCTGGTGTTGACGCAGGACATCACCGAGCCCGAGCGCACCGAGGCGATGCGCCGCAATTTCGTCGCCAATGTCTCGCACGAGATCCGCACCCCGCTGACCGTGCTGGCGGGCTTCGTCGAGACGATGAGCCAGTTGCCGCTGAGCGAGGCCGAGCGCAAGCGCGTGCTGGCGCTGATGGCGGCGCAGGCGCAGCGCATGCAGTCGCTGGTCGCCGATCTGCTGACGCTGGCGAAACTCGAGGGCAGCCCGCGTCCGCCGGCGGACCGCTGGACGCGGGTCGCCGATCTGATGAAGCACGCGCAGGCCGACGCCGGCACGCTGTCCGAAGGGCGGCACGCGCTGCATTTCGACGGCGGCGGCGAGGCGCAGATCGCGGGCAGCGAAGCCGAACTGCACAGCGCGCTGGGCAATCTGGTCGTCAATGCGGTGCGCTATACGCCGCCGGGCGGCCGCATCGACGTGCAATGGGCGGTACGGGACGACGGCTGGGGCGTGCTGAGCGTCGCCGATACCGGCATCGGCATCGGGCGCGAGCATCTACCGCGGCTGACCGAACGCTTCTATCGGGTCGACGGCAGCCGTTCGCGCGATACCGGCGGCACCGGCCTCGGGCTGTCGATCGTCAAGCACGTGGTGCAGCGGCATGGCGGCGAGATCGATATCCACAGCGAACCGGGCCGGGGCTCCCGCTTCGCGCTGCTGCTGCCGCCGTCGCGCGTGCGCCAGGAGCCGGCCACGGCGATCGACCGCGCGGTGCCCGGCCCGGGACCTGCCGCGAACCGGCCGGCCCGCTGATCGCGCGATTTGCCGGTGGCGCCTTGGCGCACGCACCGCGATACGGCGCGCAGCGCGTGCCGGCCTCAGCGCCGCAGCTGAAACGACAACGCCACCAGGACCCAGGCCCGCTGCGCGACGCCATCCTCGGTATAGGGCTTGTACAGCGCGTGCCGCGCCGCTTCGATCGCGGCGTCGTTCAGGCGTTGAAAGGCCGAGGCCTCGTGCAGTTCGATCTTCTCGGCGTGGCCGTCGGTGCCGATCAGCACGCGCAGCACGACCCTGCCCTGCTCGCCGAAGCGGCGCGACGCGCTCGGATACTCCAGCACCGGTGCGCGCAGGTAGTCCGCGGCTTCGATCCGGCGTGGCGCGGGTGGCGCGGACGCGGCGCGCGTCACCGGCATCGACGCCGCGGCCCTGGCCTCGGCATTGACGGTCGGCGCCGCGGCCAGCAGCGCGGCGGCAGGCGCCGCTTCGGTGCTCGGCGGCGGCGGTGCGGGCACCGGCTCGATCGTCGGGGCCGGCACCGCGGCGACCGGGGGCTCGGGCGGTGGTGGCGGGCTGCGTTTTCGCTCGCGAGGAACCGGGGGCGCCGCGCGCGGCCGGGGTGGCGGCGGCTGCGGCGGCTCCGCCCGCGGCGCGGCCACCGCGGCCGGTGGTTCGCCGAGCAGCATCACCATCACCGTCTGCTGCGCAGGCGCGGCGTCCGCG
>JACSRM010000140.1 GCA_014879745.1 Burkholderiaceae bacterium
TTCGGCGTCCTCGCGCGACAGCGGCAGCCAGCGGGCGACGTGATTGTAGGGAAAGCCGACGGCGCCGAGCGCGAGCAGCATGCCCGGCGTGAAGCTCGACGGCTGGTCCTTGACCCGGACCGTGCGCAGGTGATGGCTGCCCAGGCGCGGATAGACGCCCGGCACGAAGGGATCATCCGTCACATACTCGGACAGGAAGATCGGCAGATCCGGCATCGCCAGCGGGCGATGATCGGTCGACACCCGGTTGTGCAGATAGCTGATCAGCCGGTCCCCGGTCAGCGGCGCGCACACCGGCATGAAGTCCGACAGGTGCAGCCGGAACGCTTCGACGCCGGCGCGGAACCGCTCGAGTTCCGACCGGTATCGCTTGTCATCGATGGCCGCCGATGGCCCCGCATGCTCGAACGAAGCCGCCAGTCGGCCGACGGCATCGGGCCGCGGCGCATAGAGCAGGGTGACGACGTAGGTGCTGGCGAGTTGAACACCCGGGGTGGTGAACAGGCGGCGCCGCTGTTCGTCGATCGCCGCAGAAACCGGATCGGGAAAAGAAAGTGGCGATTCGTAGGCGTGCGTCTCGTCGCAGACGTCCTCAAACCAAAGCGCCCACCGGGAACCGAATCGCCGAAGCGCTGAATTCAGCGCCGATCTTGCGGCCACGTTTTGTGCTGGGGTGCTGCTTGCCCGATCCCTGGGGACGTACCGCAGGCAGGTCATCAGTTCGCCCGCTTTGGTGACGATCGTCCCGGGGTCGATCATCAATCCCCACATCAGCGCGTCTGAGAGTGGCCGATGCGTCATCAGTCAGTCCCCCGTGTAGCGGACGAGCGGCCAGTGATGATGTGTCGCATGCGCCCACCAGTGCGGATCCCGGGCGTATTGCCAGCGGGCGACCGCCAGCAGCAGGCCGACGGTGATCATCATCGTCGGCACGGCGACGACGATCCCGACGGTCTTGCTGACAAGCATGAAGACGAAGAAGCCGGCCACCGCCACGACCGCCGCTTGCTTCCGCGGAATCCCGAACATCAGCGGCTCTTCCTTGAGGAAGCTGAGCGTCGGGATCTGCCAGTCGTCCGGATAGTCGTGGGTCACGACACGATGCCGGCGAGGATGTGCAGCCAGTCCATTGCCGAGATGGCTGCGGGCACGCCGAGCGAGCCGCCGGCGCCGCCGCCTGGAAGGACGAGGCCGACGAGCTGCGCCGACGAAGCGATCAGCGTGCCGCCTCCCGCCCCCTTGAGGCAGGGGCCGACAATCCCGTGATTGCCCGTCGCCATCCCACCTCCGGCGCCACACGCCGCAAGCGCAGCGATGGCACCGCCGCACATGGTCGCGTTGTCGACGACGGAGTTGAGCATCTGCGCGATGGCGTTGCCGCCAGCGGCAAACGCGTCGGCGCCGACGAGAACGACGGCGAGGCCGGTCAGGACGGCGGGGACGTACCGGCTTACGGACGGAAGGAAGCGACCATCTCTGGCGGCAGTTGCCGGATGATGACGAGCAACGCCAGCGCGCAGGGATACGGCGGACTCTTTCCCGTCGCCCATCGGCTGATTGTCGTCAGCGTTACGGCACTGCCGCTGAGACGGAGCACCAGGTCGCGAAACTGGATCTGGCTCAGCCCCGCTTTTTTTAGCGCGTCGCGAAAGTTCGTGCTGGTTTCTGTGCCCATGGCAATCCCGGATACTCAGGCTAACGCGTTCAGATACAGCATTCATTTCCGTCTCGTCCTTCTATTTCCATGCACGGATCGCGCATCCGCCTCGACGCAGGCTGGCATAAAATCGCTTTAACGTAAATATTGAATGATAAATTTATGATTTTTGTTGACGCAAACGATATTCGAGCGGCACCATTGCGACGCAATATGGAGTGCCGCCCGTGCCGAGAACCCGCATCGCCGACCCGCCCGTAAGGGCGACGATCGACGACCCACCGCAGCGACTCATCGTGGAGATTCGCCCCTACACGAGCCCCGTCGCCAAGGCGGTGCTCGTCGCCGGGCTGGCCTTCCTCGGCTACTGGTGGGTCAAGCTCACGGAGCTGATGAAAATCCAGCCGCAGCTGAGCGCATGGTGGGATTCGGTCCGATGACGGCGCTCCGCGTCGGCTGGGATCTGCTGCTGAAGAAGCTGAAGAGCCTGGATCGTGGCGCGCCGACCGAGTGGCTCGACGGCCAGATGGTACTGAATGACCGCTGGCAGGCCGCTGCCAGAGACGGCGACCGTCGCTACGACGCGGCGATACGGCTCGCCGCCTACTGGCGGACGACGACGATCGCTGCTGCTGCGGTCGGTGTCGGCCTGGCCGGCGGGTGGTGGTGGGAGGCGCAGAAGCCGCAGGTCGTGACGGTGTTTGTCCCCTTCGACCGGCTGGGTGATCCGGACGAGGTGTTCGTCGCCCGGCCGAGCGAGCCGCCCGACCTGATGCGGATTTCCGCGGCGGAATCGATCGTCAAGGCGATGTTCGCGCTGTCGTCCGACGGCAACGTCAACGCCGACAGTCAGGCGACCCAGGAGCGGATGATCCGCGGCGACGCGCGCAAGCGGTTCGACGCCTGGCAAGAAGACACCAAAGACACCGCCAGCGAGCGGCAGGTTCTGATCGTCAGCACCAAGCTGAAGAGCCGCGACGTCGTCAACGTCATTTGGGACGAAATCGACTGGAAGGACGGTCGACAGCTCGCGAGCCGGCGCGTCAACGGTGACTTCACCTTGCAGTTCATCGCGCCGCACACGACCGGCGACGTCGTCCGCAACAAGTCCGGGCTGTTCCTCACGCACATGATTTTCGCCGAGGAGCGCTGATCCATGCGTCGTCTGCTGCTGACAACACTCGTGCTCGCCGCCGTCGGTTGCGCCGGCACCGACGAAAATGCAGCCGCTCCCACTGTCATCCCGCCAGAACTGGCGACGGCGATCACGCCGCCGGCGGCCGATCCGCCGCCGCCGCCGCCGGTGATGCAACGGCCGGGCCGCACCGGCGTCGCCAAGAAGATGAATGCGGCCACGGTCTATGCCTACGAGCCGGATCGGGTCTACCCGGTGACCGTCTCGCCGGGCCGGATCACCGTGCTGCAGCTCGGTGCCGGCGAAGAAATCTCGCGGCAGCCGGTGATCGGCGATCCGGACCCGTCGCGGTGGATGGTCGACCTCACCCGTGGCGCCAACGACGCCGTCGTCGTCCGCAGCGGCAAGCCCGGCCTCGCCACCAACATGCTGATCACGACCACGGCCGGCGACTACCAGGTCGACATCACCAGCCGGGCCAGGGGCGGCATGGATCGGGTGCGCTGGACCTATCCCGCCCCCGCCATGCCCGCGGCCAAGGTACGGCCGCAGCCGGCATTCGATCCGAATACCTTTTCCCGGAGCTTCGAGATCGACGTGCCGTCCGGCGACACGCCGAGATGGAAGCCCGAATACGTGATCGAGGCGGCCGGCAAGACCTACATCGCCTTCCCGCCCCGCCTCGGGCCGATGGCCGCGAGTCCCGCTCTCTTCACCGTCGGCGAGGGCGGCAAGACAGCGATCCCGTTCCGCATTCGCAATCGCTTCTACGAGGTCGACACGCCGATCACGACCGCCGAGCTGCAGTTGGACGGCGCCACCGTCCGCATCCGGAGGACGTCGTGATGGCGTTGGGCGACGAGCATCCGGAGCAGCCGATCGGCCGGAACAACAAGCGGCTCACGACGGCGTTGCTCGCGGTGATGGTTGCCGTCGGCGGCGGCCTCGGCGCCAAGACATTCATCCAGAAGTACCTGGACACGCCGGCGGCGGAGCAAACGCCGAAGATCAATCTCTACACGCCGCCGGACACGGCGCGGCGGACGTTCAAGACCGGCTACGCTTCCGAACCTCAGCCCGCCCCGATCAAGCCGGAGCCGACACCGGCGCCGATCCAGCCGGTGACGCCGATCCAGGCGCCACCGTCCAGGCCCGCGCCGGCGGCGGCAAAGGCTGCCGCCGCGCCGCCGAAACCGCTGCTCCCCGGCTTCGTGGGGCAGATGGCGCCGGAGGTGCCCAATCGCAAATCGCGGGCGGCGGCTCCCATCCCGACCGGAGGACAGAGCGCCGACTATCGCCCGGGGACGAGCGATGGCCGCGACCGGCTCGACGAGGACGCCGTGCAGGGATTGTCGGCGACGAAGAACCGATGGCTGGTCGGTGCCGGAACGCAAGGCCAGGACTTCGTCACGACGCCGTTCAGCCCGCCGATCAGCAACACCATGATCCAGGCCGGCACGATCATCCCGGCGATCACGCAGACGGCGATCAACTCCGACCTGCCGGGCGACGTCGTGGCGATGATCCAGGTGCCGGTATGCGACACACCGACCGGCGAGCGGATGCTGATTCCGCCGTCGACCAAGCTGTACGGTCGCTACGCCGACCAGCTCGCCTTCGCCCAGAGCCGCGCGCAAGTCGCCTGGGTCCGCATCCTGTTCCCGGACGGCAGCAGCCAGAACATCGGCTCGATGCCGGGCACCGACGCCAGCGGGGCGTCGGGCATCGAGGCCGACGTCGACACGCATCCGTGGGGCATGGCCGGCGCGATCGGCGGTGCCGCATTGTTCTCGATCGTCGGCCAGACCGGCCAGCTGGTGTCGGCAACCGAGGGCGGCGGCGGCACGACCAACGTCGGCATCCTCGGCGCTGGCGTCTCCGGCGCGGGCGACACCACCAGGAGCATCGGCTCGGAGATGGTCCGCAAGCAGCTCGACCGGCCGCGCACGCTGACGGTCGAGCCTGGGAGCACCATCAACCTGATGCTCAACAAGGACCTCGCCTTGCCCGCCTACCACGGCTGGGAGTGCCGGGCATGAGGTGGCTCGGATCGGCAGTGCTCGGCACCGGAGTCGCTCTCTTCTCGTGTGCCGCCGTCACGGCCACGGTGTCGGAGACGGTCGGCTTCGACGTGAAATTCAACGCCTCGCCGTCCTTGCCCCGCGGATGGTATGTCCGCTCCAGCGAGCCCATCGCGCGCGGCAGTCTCGTCTGGTTTCGGCTGCCGCCGGTGATGGTCGACTACGTCGCATCCGTGCCCGGCATGGCGGCATGGTACGCAGACCCGGAGAACGGCCTGCTCAAGCCGGTCGCGGCGGTCGCCGGTGACACCATCTGTCGCGACGGCCTCGCCTTCGGCATCAACGGCCGTGTCGTCGGCACGGCCTTGCCATTCGGTCCCAGCGGCCGGCCGCTGCCGGTGTGGTCCGGGTGCCGCCGACTGGCCGTCGGCGAAATCGCCGTGTTCTCGGACCGGATCTCCGACTCCGACGACAGCCGGTACTACGGCGCGATCGCCGCCAGTGCGGCCGTCGCCTATCGACCGTGGCTGGTGGAGGCGGACCGATGACGGAAGGCCCCGCTCTCGTCGTGTGGCTGCATTCCGCCCTGGTCGGCTGCTGTCTGCTGGCGGCGACGCCGGCCGGCGCGGACGGGCTCGGCGCCGCCGACACCGAGGCGCTGGGGCGGCTCGTCTACGCCGAGGCTGGCACGCAGCCGATCGCCGGCAAGGCGGCGGTCCTCGCGGTCGTTCTCAACCGCGCCGCTACCGACGGCAGTGTCCAGGCGGTGATCGACGCGCCGGGCCAGTTCGAGCCGGTGCTTCGGGCGCCCGGCCGGACGTGGCGCGGGCTGCCGCCGCTGTCGGCCGAGCAGCGCGCCGAGTTTCGAGCAATCCTCGATCTGGCGCTCGGTGGCTGGCTGCCGGATCCGACCGGCGGCGCCCGCTTCTTCCAGAACCCCGAGATCGTCGCCCGGCGGGCCGCCACCGGGCAGGTACGGCCATCCCTGGTCGACTTCGGCGGGCGCCGCAGGACCGTGACGATCGGCGAGCACGCGTTCTACGGCGACCGCGGTCCGACGACGGTCACTCGCGGCAAAGATGCAGGCGAGACGGTCTTTGGCAGCATGGCCGAAAGCGATCCGGGCGAGACGGTGTTTCTCGTTGCGGCGCCGCGAAGAGCCTGCCTTCCGGGTTTCGGCGTGGTCAAAACGGCCCTGTCCACCCCTATTCCGACCCTGCCCATGGCTGACCAGGGTGAAAAATGCCAATGAAAACAAGGATAGAGACTGCGCACTTAGTACCCGCCTCCGGGCGGGTGATCAGGCGGCGCAAAGCACCGGCAAGGCCCACTACGGCCGACTTAAGCAGAGTTGCGCCGTCTTCGTCTGACTTAGGCCGTCTTCGGCTGAGTTAGGCCGAGCCGATGGAAAAGGCGAAATGGGGCTCGGCGAAGGTCACATTTCTCGCTGCGACGGGGGGTGAGAACAACGCTATTCGCCAAATGATTGCAGCCGGTCACTCACTGAGTGCGGTCTACGACCGCTTCAAAACCGAGCTCAAGGGGTGCGGATACGACGCCTTTCGAAGGCACGCCCATGCCCTCCTCGGCGTCGCCAAGGGGCCAAAACGGATCACCAGAACAGAGGACGCATCGCATGTCAGATCCGCAGAACCACGAGTCCACCGAGCCGCTCTCGCCGGAAGCTCCGGCCGGGCTCGGGCCTACCGAGAAGACTACGACCCCTCGTGCGAGAAGCCGGACGTCCTCGCCCGCCTCCGTCGCAAGCCGACGGACGGTTAGTTTCGTTCTGCAGGGCAAGGGGGGCTGCGGCAAGACCCTGGTCGCGTCGCTCATCGCGCAGTCACTGAAGGAGCGGGGCGAGCCGGTGGTGTGCATCGACACCGACCCCGTGAACAAGTCGTTCGCGGCCATCGGTTCGTTGGGGGCACAGCCGGTGCGGCTGGTGAACGGCAACAAGGTCGATGTCGGCGAGATGAACGCGTGGTCGGAGCGGGCGGTCGC